>CAZCZD010000001.1:0-54500 GCA_964503305.1 uncultured Candidatus Saccharibacteria bacterium
ACGATTGCCAAGACGATAGGCTTCCTTAAGCGCCCAATATGTATATTTTACGCGATACTTCCATTCGAGTATTGGAACTTGGTCTTCCATCACTTTCATCGTTTCCTCTTCGCTAGCTGGAGTAATGATGATTTTGTTCATGGCATTCGCAAGAGCAGGTTTTCTGCTCGAAATTTCGAGGAATCTTTGTTCATCGAGCGACAAAATCATGCGCAATCTTCCGGCTTCAATGACCGGCAAGAGCAAGTTTGAAATATCGACTGAGCCAACGCCAGTTTCAAAGAAAAGATGTGCGTTATTCATGTAGAGAATAATGTTTTTTGCAGAATAAGCTTCGTTTAAAATTTGGGAGACGAGACGCTCAATATCGCCTTGTCCAGTCGTTCCGCCAATCAAAGCTGCGGCGTCGAGTTTGAAAATTTGACGATATTTCAAGTTTCCTGGAATCTTTGAATTCGCATCGAGAAGTTGTTCCGCAAAAGCGTTCACGACTGCCGAGCGACCACAACCATCCGGACCGATGAGTGCAATATTTTGACGGCCAGCATTGCTGAAAATTTCAGTCATTTGTTTGATGGCGTCGCGATGTTCAGAACGGAAAAGCTGCGTCTTCATCGTCAAGCTTCTGGTCGCAGAAAGATTTTGACCATAGCGAGAAAGAAGCGGAGTGAAACCAAAAGTGAAGTCGCGAGCAATACCGCCATAGCGGCGTTTTTTCTTCGAATCTTTGACGAGACCATGGAGATAATTATACCAAGTAATTCCCTCTTTCAAATCATCGACAGAAAGTCTCATGCGTGCAAGGATTTCTTCATGATTTGGATGTGTGATAACGATTGCGATTGCCAAAATTCCACCAGAAATTTGCTCAGCTTTTATTTCTTTGGCAATTATTCTTGCGTTTTCAAAAACTGGCTTAATATCTTCCGGCATGTCGGAAGCAATGCCAAGAAGCAAGTTTGGAATAATTCCAAAGCGAAGTGCTAAAAAGTTTCCTGAACGAGTTTCGATAAGTTTTCCAGCGAGTTCTTTTGGCGTTGGATCTTTGTCCATGAGCGCAAGAGAGTTAGATGACAAAATGTCGTGAATTTCTTCAGTTTTTCCGAGCGGAACATGAAGAAGTAGCATTTTGATAATTGTCAGGGCGATAATTGCGACGACCGTCACGATAAAGAAAAGCCAGCCGAACGCATTTTTTTGAATGAGTAGCATAACTCCAAAAACAGTCGGGATAATTATTGAAAGCCACAAAAGTAAGAAAATAACAGGGGAATTTAGGCTATGGCCGAGTCGAGCATACTTTGCGCGGAGTGATGTATATTTAAAATCGTTCATAGTGTAACTCCCGCAAAGAATAGCACAATAAATACGACTGGAAGTAAAGGTAAAATCGGCCAGACGAGAAGGCTTAAAATTGAGCCGACAAATTGAATTGTGATGACGACGATTCCACAAAGGACAATCATAATGCGCGCAACGCCACCAACCATACGCGAAACAAGACGATCAACGAATGCAAGTATTTTAGCATCAATTGAATCTCCAGTTTCGTTTGCGGAGATTTGGCGATATGGCGCAAAAAGGGTTTTTAAAAGACTTCCAATTGAAAAAAGATCGATTGTGTCGCCGAGTTTCGTCCAAAGTTTTGACGCAAAAAGTTTGTAGCCATCAAGATACCACCAAGAAATTAGACCACTTGCTAACATACTCTTATTTTATCACATCTTCGAATAAAACTGAAACCGTTAATGGTCCGACGCCACCGATTTTTGGCGTGACAAAAGCGAGGTCTTCACGGCTTCGAATTTCGTCGGAAATGTCGCCGACGAGATGGCCGCCTTCGCTTGCAGTGCCAGCATCAACAACGACTGCGCCAGGTTTTATCATCTCATTTGTGATGAGGTGTGGGTTTCCGGTTGCTGTGACGATAACATCAAAATCTTTAAGTTTCGAAAAATCCGAGCCACGATGAAAGACTTCAATATCATAATTTGAGTTTGTCCACATACGAATGAGCGGAGCACCAACGAGTTTTCCGCGACCAACAATTGCGATTTTTTTGTCTTTTAATTCGACGTTGTGTCCGGCGAGCAACCAGTTGATTGCAGTGGCGGTTGCAGAGTCAAAAACGCGTTCATCTTCGCGACCGTCATAGTTCGCGAGTCCATCAACATCTTTTTCTGGCGGAATTAAATTCACAACTTCTTCTGTCCAATCCGTGTTAGTGAGCGGAAGCTGAACAATAATTCCAGAAACAGAATCATCTTCCGCGGTTTTCTTCACGGTTTCCTTCAAGCTTTCAAGACTTGGATTTTCGACATATTCGTCGATAACTTCGACGCCAATATCTTCGCCATAACGACATTTCAAATTCACGTATTTTGTGATGACTGGATTTTCCGAATCGCGAACAATGACGAGTTTTGGAAACTTTTTCTGTGAACGCAACATTTTTACGACATGAGCTTGGCGCGCCTTAATAAAGCCAGCGAGCTCGCGACCATCAAGAATTTTTGTCATTATTTTATATCTTCCTTTCCAATCACATTTGGTTCTGGTTCGAGTTTGAAACCAAATTTTTCTTCAACAATTTTTGAGATTTCGGCGACGGCTTTTTGCATGTCGGCATAAGTTTTTCCGGATTCATTAATAAGAACGAGAGCGGCTTTGTCCGAAACTTTGAAGCCATAAAAATCTTTGCCTTTAAGTCCGGAATTTTCGAGAAGCCAACCGGTATTTACTTTTGTGCCATGATGCGGAATTCCGCGTTTGTCCAAGTCTTCGACTTCTTCGGGCATGACATAAATATTTTTGAAGAAACTACCAGAACTAGCAATAAATTCTGGGTCTGGGAGTTTTGAATCGCGGACATTTCGAACGGCTTCAGCCAAGACAACTGGTTCACGCGAAGTGATTCCCTTCTCGTCTAAGTATCTTTGAAGGCTGTTATAAAGTTCACCTTTGATTTCGCCTTTTTCTAAAATAAATTCAACTTTGATAATGAAATATTTTCCGCGTTCTTTGCCGTTAAAAATTGAGCGGCGATATGAGAAATTGGAGTCTTCTGCGAGAATCCATTTCAATTCTTTTGTTTCAAATTCTGCGACATAGATGCGCGAAATTGTGTCTTTTACTTCTTGGCCATAGGCACCAATATTTTGGACTGGAGCAGCACCAACGGTTCCAGGAATTCCAGCAAGGCATTCAACACCAGTGCAACCGAGTTCAATGGTCTTGTTGACGAAATCATCCCACTTCAAGCCACCGCCAACGGTGAATTTAACCTTTCCGCCTGGCAATTCTTCGGTTTCTATTTTGTCATATTTATTAATGATAATTGCGCCATCAAAATCTTCGTCAGTTGCAAATGTGTTTGCGCCGGCGCCGAGAAAATAATATTTTTCGATTCCGAGTTCTTCGAGTTTTTCGCGAGCAGAAATAATGTCGAGTTCTTTTTCGAGTTCAAAAACATATCTCGCATTTCCACCAATGCGCATAGTTACCAAGTCAGAAATTGGTATATTTTCCCGGATTTTCATATATATATTATATCATGCTAAGCCAGACATGACGACATATGTGTAGTATGCGGCGAAGATGACGAGGAAAGTTGCGCCTTCAATACGAGAAATGTGGCGATCGTTGCGTGCGAAAATGAAGAGCAAAATTGCCGAAACGACTAAGGCGATAAGGTCGATTGGGCTGAATGTGATATTTGAGATACCACCAAGAAGTGCAACTGGAAGACCGGTGACGATGCCGATATTAAAGATGTTCGAGCCGACGACATTGCCGATTGCAATTTCGACTTCGCCTTTTTTCGTTGCAACAACAGACGTAACGAGTTCTGGAAGCGAGGTTCCGAGCGCAACGACCGTAAGTGCAATGAGTTTCGACGAGACGCCGAGTATTGAAGCAACGCTTGATGCAGAATCAACAACGAAGTTTGAGCCAATGACAATTCCAGCAATGCCGAGCACAGTACAAAGCAAAGATTTCCAAAGCTTCATTGGCGGTTCGCGTTCGATAACTTTTTTCGCCTTTGTCTTCTTGCCAGTTCCCTCAATTATTTCGAGAGCTTCATCAACTTTTTTAAGTTCTTCGGCAGTCTTTTTTGCGCGATTCATTTGGACAAGATAGTAGATGAAGATGCAGAATGCGAGGACGACAACAAAACCGTCTTGGCGAGTAAAGCTTGGCGTGACTGAGCTATCGAAGAGGTTATCGAGCATTAAAGTCGCGAACATCAACGTCATTAAAATGACGATTGGAAGTTCTTTTTTCACAGTGTTGTGCTGAACGACAAGCGGCTTAATCATTGACGCGACGCCAAGAATGAGCAAAATATTCAAGATGTTCGAGCCAATGACGTTACCGAGAAGCATATCGGTATTACCGGAAAGAAGCGACTTCACGGAAACGGCAAATTCAGGCGCACTTGTTCCGAATGCTACAATCGTGAGACCGATGAGCATTTTTGGAACTTTGAAATTTTCGGCCGTCGAGGACGCGCCGTCAACAAAGATGTCTGCACCTTTAATTAAGATGACGAATCCGACGACGAGAAGAATAATTTGTAGTACGATTTCCATCTATCCTCCTAACTTGGAAGCCAAATTCCGGAATCGGTTTGGCGACCACCACCTTTATTTGCTTGATCAATTGCGCGTTCAACTTCTGGGTTTACACGGCCTTGTTCAGCGGCGCGTGCGCGAGTTGCATCAGAGATTTGAGTTGCGCGGACGGTTGCGGTATTTGCACCAGCCGAGCGAGCAGCTTCAGTTTGAGCTGGAGGCGTTACTGTTTGAGTTGCAGATGGGGTTGAAGTTGAAGGGGTTTGATGAATCTTACCACTATCACCCTCCAGTTTTGAGACATTCGGGACTGGTTGGCCACCAGCTTTTGCAATTGCTTCGAGGCGAGACCTGTTATCCACAGAGATATCGCCAGCAATACGGTCATCATTAAGGGCTTGTGAAGCAAGAGATGCAAGTTGTTGACGACTTGATTCGTTCATGTAATCTGCAAATCCGCTACCATCGGAATTGAGATATTTATCAAGTTGGGTTTTATCAAGTTTAGCCATCTTAGCTGCATTGAGGCTTCCGATACCTTCGTTATTGAATTGTTCGTAAGCTCTTCCACCAAGAGAGCCGCTTGGTGCACCAACGAGTGAAGATTCGAAGAGTGATGGCATCATATCTGCAATTTCTGGGTGGCTATTCTTAATATTGTTAGAGAAAGCTTTAATTGCAGAGCTTGAAACCTTACCACTCTCAAGCGCCTTAGAGTATGCACTGTCGACCTTGCGGAGACCTTTCTTACCGTTGCCGAGCAATTTGTTTGTAAGTGCATTGATTTTAACATCATCAGCATTTTCTTTAGTCAACTCATTTACAAGCTCAGTCTCGAGTGCTTTGATGTCGTTCTGGCCGATAGTGTTGCCATCCGCACCAACGTATTCGCCGTTCGTGATGAGTGATTCGTAGTCTTTAACAGCTTTGCTAAATGAATCACCGGCAATTGAGGCATTACGTGCGTCATAACCGCCACTTTCAAGACGTTGTCTTTCGGCAACCGCATTAGCAGCTTGGCCGTAGGCAGTTTCGCGAGAGTTTGCGACACGATTTTGGTTTGTGCGAGCAATCGAAGCCATACGACCACGACTTGCGATAGTGTGATTTGCAAGCCATGCACGCTTTGTTCCTTTTCCTTCACCATTAGCCCAGTTTGCAGCTTTCATCGAAAGCTTATCGATTCCACGACGAGTAAGCGCATTGTCGCGTGAGCGACCACGAATTCCACGGACAGCTTCAGTATTATTGAGATTTTGAACGCGTCTACCAGCATTCTGGCCAAGACCGCGGAGACGTTCGCCGATATTTCCGGCCATAGCGAGAGATTTTCTGGTCAAGCTTGGAACAAGGAAGTATGGCGCGACACAGAGAATACCTGCGGTAATACTCATAATGAGATCAGCATTGCTTGTATAAATCATGCGTGCGACAAAGTAACCAGCGCCAATAAGACCGCCCACAATTGGATAGACCATGAGGATTTGTTTAAAGAAATCTTTCCATTTCCTAAATACAGCTTCTGTATTCGGTAAGAGCGTACAAGCAAATGCAATCGGAGAAACAATTACGAGAATCACGACGAAAGCTTGGCGAAGACCAAGGACAATAAGAGCGAAGATAATTGAAATAACCATGACGAGAAGGAAGAGAAGAATCGGGATAATAATCGCCCAACCGTTCATCAAAATTGTGCCGATGACAATACCAGAGGTCCCGGCAATGGCAATGACCGCAACAACATTAACGATAATTTCAATCGTACCGTCAACTGGAGAGGTTGCGGAAAGGACTGAGCTTGATGGCGCAATCGCAATAAAGAGGTCTTGGAGCGCTTTACCAAGGATATTCGAAATATCAACTGCGACCGCACAAATCAAGAAGGAAATGTTAACGAGAATTGCCGTCACAATCACTTTTGGAAGCATCTTCTTAATACCATAGTTGTCGATGCCGAAGCCGGTAAGTTGCGAGAAGATGATGAAGAGGAAGAGGATAACGAAGATGATGTTTGCAATGCCACGGAAGGTATTCCAAGCCTTAAACATCTCACCACCACCAGAGTTTCCTTGTTGGATTTGGCTGATGACAGTGTCGTTCACGCGAATCATTGGTTCAACTTGTTGGTAAATGCCCTTTGAGACTTCTTCGAGACCGAAGACCATTGGACAAATAATCCAGCCGAGCGATTTTGCTTGGCGATAACATGCCTCTTCGAGTTTTTCAGATTCACTCTTTTCACCACCATCTGGATTATCTGGGTGCTCTGGGTCAGTTGGAACTGGTTCTGGATCTTTTGCATCAACGTTAGCATATTTATCTTCATCCATGTATTGATAACTGCTCTCATTATTGAACCAAGTTAAGATATCTTCGAATTTACCTTCTTGGAGATAAATTGAACCAACGGTTGCAACATATTCATTTAAGACAGATTGTTCTGCAGGTGGAATATTAATAATACACCAGTTATCTTTTGTACCTTTAAATGCGTATGCAGCCTCAGAAGGTCTCTCGGTGCTACATGGACCAATCTTGATGCCAGAATGTTCCTTTGCAGCATTTAAGAGGTAGTTATAGTAAAGGCTGTAAATGTGGTTTGCGTCCCACCATGCGGATGCGGTATGGACTGATTGACCGTCGGCATGTAATTCGCCATTGAGGACAGGAACGCCACCGATATTCATGTTTGCGAGCATTACTTCAGCAGCACTCTGACCGCCGACTGGTTTATACACAGACTTCACGTTCTTTTCGTCGGTTGAAGTTGTCGAAACAGTTTTCACCGTCATATCAACTTTCGGGTTACTGTAAACTCCACCAACACTATCTGGAGTTGAGCCATATTGCGCAAATGCGGCAATAAAATCAGTTTTAATCGCTTCGACTAATTTTCCTGTTGCATCAGTGATAGTATCTCCAGTTGGAGACCAGGTTAAGCTTTCGAGGTTTTCTGGAAGCCATGAAAGAGAAATACTACTTGTGTCATAATTCAAGAATGGATAGTTGCTGCCGCTGCTATATTCGATGCTGAAAATATTTTTTCCTTCATAAGAAGCACCGAGTTTACCGACAATTTCAAGGTCCCATTCATAGTGATCACTGCTAAACCATCCGCCTTTAACGAACTCTCTGGTACCGGAAATGGTAATAGTATTATCAGTGATTGTGGTAGGGATACTGTTTGCGCCAGTCTCATCTTTGATGGAGTTAAGTGTGATTGTCATCTGTGCACTATCTGGATCATCCGGAGCGTTATTGTGGTCAAAATAGTAGCCCATACCATTCAATGTATTTGGAATAGTGTAATAGCTCTTGACGCCAGTAGAACTACCGCCACCGCCGCTATATCCATTGAAGGTTTCGCTACAGGTCAAACCTTTGTCTTTAATAGTGTTACCAACATTTGTTGGGAGTAATACCCAGTCATCTTTACTTCCCCAGTTTCCGCCAGTATTAAAGACTGAGCTCCATTGAGTGAAGTCGCCATATTCAATTTCGCTTTTTAGATATTCACGGTAACAGCGTTTTGCACCTTGAAGAATCGCAATTTTTTGAAGCGAATCTGTACTTTCAACAGTAGCAAAAGTTTCTCCGGAAACGCCAAAAACACTCAAAAATGTTGAGAATAAAATCACAAGGAGGCTGATTTTTACTTTATTTTTTCGGAAGTCTATCATTTTATTGTCCACCTATTGATTTTACTAATGTTATTATCTCTTTATTCAAGATTTTAATCATACTATCAGATGACATATGGCGGAAATTGTGCGCCGTTGCTGAATCTGCAAGGTCGATACTTGAAATAAGCTCTGCATTATTTGTCCTCATAATACACTCGAAGTCTCCGCCGGTATTTTCATTATAACAATTTGCAGATGCATATAGAGCATTTTCGGAAACGCTATTTTCATAGAAACCTAGTTGGGCTTTCAATATTAAATTATATTGTTCGCTACCAAGGTCTTTATCGAAACGATCTCTTAGGTACTCCTTAGCTGCGGCTTCACTCTTCTTGTATTCAGCCATAATATCTCTCTGAATCTTCAAGTAATTTACGTTGTTTTCAAGAAGAAGAATTGCTTTTCCAAGTTTTTCAACATCTCCAGCTTTGTCGGAGTTTGATGGCTCAGTTTTTAGTGCATTGTATTTATTATTGAGTTCGACGAAGTAATGTTCAATGTTTTCATCTTTCTTAGTTGTGTAAGTTGAAACATTATAGAAATCCAATGGATAAATAACTTTATCACCATCTACCGAGAAATCAGCGATAGTTAGTTCGGTGCCATTGCTTTTTGTGGTGGTTGCAACTTTGCCGTCACCATTAAGCAACCATTTTGCAAAATCGTTAGCTTTTTCAGTACTAGTGTTTCCCATAATTCCGCCGATTCCGCCATTTTTAGCTAAGAATCCGATTGCAAAAGTGAGAATTGTGACAATTGCAAGCACAATAATGATATAAAATTTCTTATCTTTTGGCTCTTTTTCAGCCGGTGCAAGAATAATATCGCCGCCTTGAACTTCAATATTTTCTCGGTTTTCCGCTTCAACAATGCGGTTCAATTCCTCTGCTGCAGAGAGGTCTCTCGCTGGGCGCATACCAAGGCGATTGCCTGAAGTAAATTGCGCACGAGGATTAGGTGTTACTGGAGCCGTCCCACCATTAAAATTATTTGTTTCTTCGTCATGACCCATGGTGTCTTAATTATACCATAAGCGTCTTGCATTCTGCAAGACGCTTTCCGACGGGCGTCGCCTCTAAAAAACGAGCCTTTGGCTCGTTTTTTATCCGGCTCCTACGTCGGTAAGCATTTTACTCTGCTTCAGGTTTGCCGAGAAGGCGGAACATTTCGTTTTTATATGCTTCAACGCCAGGTTGATCGAACGGATTAACTTGTTCAAATTTTGCAGATATTGCACAAGCAAGTTCGAAGAAATAAACCAACGAACCAAGGCTTCTAGCCGACAAATCCGGCATCACAATTTCGAAGACTGGAATATGCTGTGAATGTGCGGTAATTGTTGCATCTTTTGCCTTGGAATTAATATATCCAAGTTCAGAGCCTTCGAGATATTTAAGTCCGTCAAGATTTTCTGGCATTTCTGGGACTTCAATATCAGGATTCACTCGGTTTAAATATTTTGGGGTTGGGACATTATCGAAAGTCATAATTGTTTCAAAAATATTTGGGCGTCCTTGTTGCATATATTGGCCGAGAGAATGAAGGTCGGTAGTATAAATCGCCGTTGCTGGGAAAATTCCCTTATCTTCCTTCCCTTCTGATTCGCCAAAAAGTTGTTGCCACCATTTTTCAAAGTATTCCATACATGGCTCAAAACAAGCCAAGACTTCAACATCATAATTTCTTGAGCGAAGAATATGACGAGCAGCGGCGTATTTAAAAATCGTGTCGGTAATCGAGCCGACGATTTCCTCGTTGCCAGTTTCATTTCCGGAGTTAAGAATAGTCATAAGTGCAGCTTCTTCTTCACGAGCACCTGAAAGAAGCTCATCGACATCAACGCCAGCAACTGCAAGTGGAAGAAGACCGACGGCCGTCAAAACTGAATAGCGGCCACCAACTTCGTTTGGCACAATGAAGCGTTCGTAGTGGTTATAAAGAGCCTCATCATGAAGAGCGCCAGATTCAGCATCGGTTGTAGCGTAAATCCTTGAATAAGCTTCGTTTTCGCCATATTTTTCAAATAATTTTTCTTTAAGAACACGGAAAGCGATTGCTGGCTCAGTGGTGGTTCCGGATTTTGAAATTACGTTAATCGAAAAATCTTTATCACCGATTTCGTCAATTACTTTCTGAAGAGAGATAGTCGAAATACTGTTGCCGGCATAGAGAATCTTAGTATTAGATTTTACTTGTGATTCAAGCGCGTCGATAATTGCTTTGTGGCCAAGATATGAGCCACCAATACCAATACAAACAAGATAGTCTGAGTCGCTCTGAATTTTCGAAGCAGCATTTTTAATTCGCATCACTTCGTCTTTGTCATAGGTTTCTGGCAAAGTTAACCAACCTGCCATCGGATCAGCTTTAATATCGTCAATAAGACTTTGTGCAGAGCTTGCTTGAACGGCAAGAATCGATGCGTCAATGTCTGCGTGGAATTTTAGATTAATCATTTTTACCTCTCTTTTCCCCTATTATATCACGAATTATGATATAATTTTAAGAGTAGCCCGGATGGTGGAATTGGTAGACACGCTGGCTTCAGGTGCCAGTGTCTTCGGACATGCAGGTTCAAGTCCTGTTCCGGGCACCAATTACTTCAAGTTAATCTTGGAGTTCTTTTTTAGACGCTCAGTTTTTCTCGGAATTGTCTTAATATCGGTTTTTGCAATTTCTTTTCTAACTTCACGGCGTTTCGTCAAATATTCAATTTTTGCCGCATGTTTCATAATGCGTTTTTGTGTACCTTTAAGCTCCTTAAGAGCGCGTTTTTGTGCCTTCTTCATTGCCTTCAAAATACGTCTAGCAAGGCGACGAGTCTTTCTGGTTTGTTTACGATAATAGTTAAAAGCATAGCGCTTAATTTCATCAGTAAGGTCAACATGTCCACCTTTAAGCGCGTGTTTCACAGAGCTTGCAGCGGCGTTGCTCATGTAGTTGTCAATCATGAATAAAATGATACATGAAACGGAAATTGCCATTTTTATACCAAAAGTAAGCGAGCCGACAAATGCCTCGACATTTGGATGAATATAGTCCAAAACGAGCAGACCGCCAATACCAAATCCAATCGAAGTCATGAGCGAAATGCGACCGTTGAGCGTAATGTTATACCAGGAATTTTTATAACTCCACCAGCGCACGTGATAAAGTTTTTCCATCACAAAGCTTGCGACATATTCGATAATTGAACAAATGATTGCGATGGCGAAAAACTTTTCGAGCGGTGGCAAATCCTCAAACGGTTGCAAGAAAAAGGCGACAGCGACAAGTCCGGCACCATAAATTGGACAAAGTGGACCGAAGAGAAAACCGCGGTTAATAAAGTGTGGTGGCTTCGCCTTGATTGAGCAATAAGTCGATTCAAAAATCCAACCGACAATCGAATAAATGAAAAAATAGAGAATCCAAGTCGTTAGATTATTTAAAAAATCTACCATGGTTACATTATACAACAAAAAATATCCCCTCGGCTTAAAGCTTTGGGGATATTTTCGCGCCAATTCGCGCTAGTAAGTAAGATGACTCTTACGGAAGCGGTCTAATTAGCGATTTTGTTTGCGGCTAGCAATAAGGTAACCAGCTGTGGTGACAACACCACCGAGGCCGATAACGCCTGTTGTGATTTCAGTTGCGCCAGTCTTTGGCATTTCTGGTTTTTCGCATTCAGACTTGTAAGTATTGTAATCGACTTCGTTACCTTTGATACCATAGTAAGTACCTTTAACGATCTCACATTTGTGAGTTTCTGGTTCTTCTGGCTTCTCACATTCTTTCTTGTAAGTAGCTTCGTCAACGACGTTGCCATCTTTGCCATAGAACTTACCGTCTTTAATTTCACACTTTGGAGTTTCTTCCTTTGGACAATCCTTTTCAACGTAAACATCTGCGCTGTCTTGGACTGCAAATGCTTTAACAGTAGTTGAAACACCAACTAATGCGTCAGCTTTACCCCAGTTGATGAGGCGGTTTTTACCACATTTAAGGTCTTTATCAACAACCTTAGCTTGGAAACGGACATATGCTGAACCGTTAACTTTGTAGTTACCGATGTTGATACCGTCGGTGACGATTGAATCGTTGTTGACGGTTGCACCGTTTTTGTAGTTAGAGTTGTAGAGTTTTGTTGAACCCTTAACAAGTTCCATGTTGGTTGGAAGTGAATCTTTGATGATAACATCTTTAACTTCCGAAGCGTTGAGGTTCTTGTAGTGGATTTGATATTCAACAGTTTCGCCAACTTTAGCGTTGACTTCTTCGCTGAACTTAGTATCAGTTAATTTACGAACAGTCTTCTCGATTGAAGTGTTTTCAAAGACTGGCTTAACTTCGATAGTGATGTAGTTAGCGAATTGGTAACAACCAGGAACTTTGCCATCAAGGGCATTGTAACCGATTTTAGTACCGCCGTTAACGACGCTATCTGAAAGAGTTTTACCAGGTTTCTTGCCAACACCGTTGTTTTCAAGAAGTGCTGAACCTTCGACATAGTCGAGGTAGAATTTACGACCATCAGCAGATTTGAAGACGACATCGTCCCAATATTTTGATGGGGTTGCGTTTGATGAGTTGATATAACCATCAACACGTTGTTCTTTAGAAACGACAGTACCGAGGCTGAAGTTTACAGAAACGTCTTTAGCAACAGCTTTTTCACCTTTAGGGTTGTTGTTGTGGACATAAAGACGGACAATGTAAGTTTTACCTTCTTCGACTGTAATTTCATTGTTTTGCCAGACGTTGTCTACACCTTTGTTACCGGTAGAAGCGTCACGAGCAGCGACGAAGTTACGTTCGTCTTTGATGTTGCCCTTTGGAAGGGTGTCATCTTTGATAGAGTTGAAGACAATTTTGTCTCCGAGTTTACCATCGTTGATTTCAGCGAGGGTATAGGTCTTACGACCGTTAGTGTTATCGCCCCAAGCGGAAACGATAGCAGTTGATACTGCACCTGCAGCGACAAGAGCTGTAGAGATAGCAGCAATTTTAACAGCTTTTTTCATTCTAAAAAGCTCCTTTCTTTATAGTTAAAACAAAAATTAAATTGATAACTTTTTTGGTTTTGCTAGCCGAATTGTTAATTTTCGTCTTAACCACGCAAAACCGAATCATCTCAAATACAAAAACATCTTTTTAGAAGAGCCTAGAATACAGAGGGGACCGAAGTCCCCTCCGTTTCTAAGGTGCTTTGTTGGTTTAGCTATCAGATGGGTGGCTCGTCAAAATCTTCGCCAGCGGGTTGATCGTCAGGATTTGAAGTGTTGCCACTGTCATCCGTAACGGAATCGTGCTGGTCGTGATTTTCCTCGCCATAATCATCTTTATTCTCATCCGTATTGGTTACATCCTCATGTCCAGGACTTGGGTCAGGCGTATTAGGCTGAACTGTTCCAGGATCGGAATGTCCCTGATTTTGGTCTTCTCCGCCATGCGCATCTTGCATGTCGTTCTGACTTGGATCAGGAACGGGATCCTTAGGGGTTTCGCCTTGGCCTTCGCCGCCGCCTTTGTCCCCGTTTCCATTATGGACAGGATCCTGAGTGGGATCTTTCTGAGGATTTGGATCTGGCGTCGGGTCCGGATTTGGTGTTGGATCCGGATCGGGTGTTGGATCCGGATCGGGATCCGGTACCGGTGTTGGCGTCGGATCCGGATTCGGTTTAGGATCCGGATCGGGCTGTGGCTTAGGTCTTGGTTGCTTTTCAGGTTCAGGATCTGGAGTAACAGGTTTGCTTGTGCGCTCGAAAATCTCCAACCTCATGTCATAGACATTGAAGCCGAAAAGAATCTGCTTGTTGCTATCCTTCTGAAGAACGCTGAAAATAAGAGCTGGAAGCTTGTCAACATACTTCGTGTTTTCATTGCGATAGGTACGAACCTTATTCGCATTGCTAGTGCTGTTAAGCGGCCAGTGAATGCTTGTAGCATAAGTTTCTACACCTTCGCAGTTGCAGCGATCGAGCCATGCAAGTGCTCTTTTTGCGGAGCGTGCATAATACTCAGTCACATACAATTTATAAACTCCAGCAGGTTTTGCAACCTTGCCTGCACGTCCATATGCGCCAGCGATACTGGTTGTAGGAGTCGGAGTTTCCTCGTCGTCCAAAGGTATGAGCTCTAAGTCAGCCTCGGTAGGTTCAGGAGCGTTAGGATGCTCGGCACGCCAAGCATCTACGTCTTCACCATCATGAGGTAACTCGAACCCGTACTTTTCCCAGTAGCGGGTGTGATACGTGACGAAGGCCCCGCATCCGTACTCATCGTACATTGCGAGGAAGTCTGTTACCCATTCTTCATTGAGGTCAGCTACGGTTGAGCCATCAGTTAGAGCCATGTACTGCATACCCTGAATCAGCATATCGCCGACTACGGGGTTACGCATGATCTCTTCCTGCAATTCCTCATACATCTTATCGATGTCTTCCTGGGTGTATTCAGTTTTATCCTTCTGTACTACGCTGAAAGGAAAACTAACAGCGTCGTACATCTTTGCGCCTTCAGTCTTGCCCCAACCAACTTTGGAAGCTGCGCTTGTTCTCTCGTCGTTTCTGTTGGGCATTGAGCTGTCCAAGAAGTCCCTAAGGAACTCTGTGTACATCTGCTCAAGTGTCTGCCTGTCGAGGTCGACAATAAGAGAAAGCTTGAGATCTTTCAAAGGATCGTTTGCGTCAATACCATAATCCTTTTCAGGAGTAGGTACTTCCTCAGCGGTTGTTACTTCTTCATTTGCTGAATCCGCGGCTTTACTCTGGTTCCACTTGTGGATACCGAAGGCCGCACCTGCGATCGCGAACACGGCGACGATCGCTATGAGAACTATCTTAAAAGTTTTCGTCATAGGTCTTCACCTTCCTTTCAGAAATTGTATGGAGGGAAGAAATCGAACTTCGCCTCCAAATAGAATCCGAGAACGAGTGCGAGTACAATTACAATAACGATTCCGACAACTTTGATTGCTTTATTCCAGAACTCATCGTGAAATGGGTCTTTCTCGAAGCCATCTTCGTCGTTTTCCTCGTCATCTTCCTCGTCTTCATCCTCATTTACCGTGTTGCTCTCACCTGTAGCCTTCTCTAACTCGTCTGCCTGTTCGTTTTCACCCTTAATCTTGTCGATATAGGTTTTAACGTTTCCAGCAACCGTGCCGACAAGGAGTAGGATGAGTGCTATAACTTGTAGTACTACGTAGATCTTACCCCAGCCAGTGGTAGATGTCGTGTAACCGGCATCCTTGATGCTGGAAATCAGGTTTCCGATCCAAAGAACAAAGAACGTAGGTAACGCGCCGATGCCAATTGACTTGAAGAATGTGTTAGCGATAACCATTCCGACGGAAAGAACCAGTGCCAAGATTGTTGAAACAAGGGAAATCTTTGAAAGAAGCCCCAAAACAATCATGACAGCAAAGAAAATTCCGGCGAAAACGGCTCTGCCTCCCTTTCCCAAATCAAGCTGGCGAGTCGGTTTGTTCTCATCCGCTCTTGCCTTTGTTGCAGAAACTGCCTCGAGTTGTGCCGCAAACTGTATTGCTGCGAAAGCAGACAATACAATCGCAATGATTATGAAAATAATTGTTTTTACCATGTGATTTTCCTCCTTAGATATTTGTTTTTGTGCTGATGAGCGTGTAGCTCTGTGTGCAGTTACGATCTAAGAGGGGTTCACCACGCCTCTCCCAGATTTTTTGCCCTGGAAGGGCGTGTTCATGCTAAAACCAACAACTATTCTAAACAGATACAAATTCATGATTTGTACCTGAGATGATTCGGTTTTTAATGGTCGTCGTGTCTCTTATAAGCATAAGTTCCACAGACTGATTACATTATACCATACATAAGCGAAAAAGTCAATAGTTATAACACAAAAAGTGCTAATGGTAAATAAGAAAAAGGCCGCGACTGGTCGCGACCTTTTTTCCTGGTAAAATAAGGTGGTTGTTATGATGCTTTCGCCGTAACGGCGTCAGCGATTCTCTTTCTGATTTCTTCGTAGTCGGCGTCGGTGCCTTCAGACAGTTCGGAACCATCGCTCTTGCGCTGTCTGACAACGCGGAGCTCCATGTTGTAGGTTTCGAGGTCTTCAAGCTTCGTACCGCTTTCCATGAGGTGCTCTGCGGCTTCGGTGCAAACTGCGCCGGTGCCAGTGTTGACGAAATCGTAGTGGAGAGTGTAGGCCTCAGGTTCAGGCTCGGGAGCGCGAACGCCGCCCTGTGCGGAGACGAGCTCACGCACTGCTGCCTTGTCAAAGAGTACCTGAAGCAGTTTCTCCAAGTCAGGAGAGAGGGAGCCGGTTTTAAGGGCATCCTGTACATCCTTGCTGAGCTGATCGGAATTGTGTGCGTAATCGTATGCCGCGAATTTCGCGTCATCGGTTGCGAGGTCTTTCCTTTCAGGCTTCTTTGCAGGCTTCTCACTGCTGGTGTCTTTCGTCTCGGTTGCTTTGGTTGAAGGCTTCTTTGCCTTCTTGGCAGGTTTCTCGCTGAGATCCTTACCGCTCATGATTGATACTGCATCCATTAATGATTTTTTAAGTTCCATAATAAATTCCTCCTTAGAATTTGTCCCCCCTTATGGGGATGCTCGATTGTTACCACCTTGTTAATGTGCAAATTGGGCTTGTTCGCCCAAAAACCAGGATGATTACATTATAGCATAAACGTGTTATTTTGTCAATATTTATAACATAAAAACATCAAAAAATCCCCCTGGTGGGGGACTCTTTTTATTGACGTGGAATGACTTTGAATTTGAGGTCAGATTCGCCAGTGGTTTTGATGGTTGAAGTGAGATCTTCGCCTTCTGGGCGGCCGGAGAATTCGCGGACGTTTTCCCAGCTTTCCCCGTCAGATGAAGCATAAAGATCATAGCCATTGATACTGTTAGTTTTGATTGTGACAGCATATTCTTTGCCGCCAAGGTCGGTTGTTTTTTCTTCGACACGGGTAATTTCAGCGACGGCAGCAATATTCACAGTCACTTGAACAGTACTAGCGTAAACGCCAGCAACAGGGGCAAGAATTACACCCGAAATAATCGCAGTTTTTAGAAGATTTAATTTTTTAGCCATTTTAACTCCTTTTTATAGTTTACCTCCTCGAATTAATTATGTAAAATCCGGTGCCTACCAGGGCAAGGAAGGCGATTTCACATAAGGTTTCGTAGGTCTGGCTGGTTCGTTGAACCGCCGGTGAACCGGTTAATGGGACTTCGAGATTCGCAGTTTCGGTCGCATTAGCCTGGTTTTTTTCAGGAGAAATCGTGAGCGTCTCGACCAAAGCTAGCACCAAAAACGCTGAGAAAGCGAGGGCTAGAACGTTTCGAAGGCGAGATTTTTTCATGTTTTTCCTGTTTTTATTTTTGTTGCCTTACAACGTTATCATAACATAAGAGTTTTGGGGTTGTCAAACATTGACTTTTCCCCTGTTATGTGATATAATTATAGATGGTGGTTATTAACTAGTTTTCAGACAAGGAGGGGTATGAAAAGATGGCCATGTTCATTAGTTACAGGGAAAAATTAGCAAAGGTTCAATCTGCGAAAAAACAAGCGGTTTATATTACCGACGTTTTCAGGAAGCAGATTGAATATTTCAAGGAAAATGGGCTCAAATTTCCGTTTGATGCGGAATACGAGCTTTCGGAGGCTGAGGGCATAATTGCGCAATTTAACGAGATTTGCCGAGACAAGACCGGAAACTTCAGAGAGCGTCACGAACGCAGAACGATGATTGCCGGGTTTGAAGAGATTTTCAAGGATTTGAATGAGAAAATCGGCGGATTAATCCGCGAAATGCACGACAGTCTCGAAGCCCAATATTACCAAAAATAATTTTTCCAGAGCCCGCTTGATATTTGGCGGGCTTTTTGTTATAATATGAAAAGACTTGGTGGGATTAGCTCAGATGGTTAGAGCGTCTGATTGTGGTCCAGAAGGTCGTCGGTTCGATCCCGATATCCCACCCCACATATACCAAGTCGTAGCAAATTGCGAGTGTAGTACAGCGGTTAGTATGCAAGTTTTCCAAACTTGAGATGAGGTTTCGACTACCTCCACTCGCACCATCAAAAAACACCCCGAAGGGTGTCTTTTTTATTTGAAGTTTGGTTTGATATTAGCGGAGAAGCCGGCTGCGGCGCTTGGGCGGGACGGAGCGGAGCCACCAGTTTTATATGGGACATAGCCGCCAGAGCGTTCGCCTGGTTTCCCTGTTGCGCCACCGATGCCAACGACATCATCGCCAGAGGTGCGACCGAAGCTGGTTCTGACATTACCTTCAGCATCGCCAGAGGTGTTTGCGCGTCCAGCAAAATGTTCAGCGTTCGAATCAAAAAGGGCATTTTGGCCGCCTTCAGTGCGAGGGGTGAATTTCTTTGCGTGGCGAAGACCTAAAGTTGATTCAAAGATTTTCGAGTTATTATATTTTTGGACAAATTTACGCTTTGCTTCGATAGCTTTGCGCTCTTCCATACTCATGCCAACAGAGGCCGTACCAATATTACCGGCATTTTGAGCTGTGGCATAAGAAGAAGAATGGAAAAATTCTTCTTTTTTGTCATTTTTCATCGCAAACTCGCGGACGAGTTTGTTGTCTTTTGAAGCAAGATTTTGCATTTTCCCTCCTATTGGAAGAGTGCGAGATAAGCGATTGCGCCGACAGTTGCACCGAGGATGATTGTCAAGAAAATTGCGATAATGAGAGAAACTTTTGAGGTTTTTGGTGCGTCGTTTACGACCATTGTTGGGACATCTTTATTGTTTTTCTCTTTCGCGACGGTGCGAGCATAGATATTTTTGTGTGGAATTGGCTCATTATAAGGGACGTAACGGCCACGAGCTTTTGTTTTTCCGCCAAGGCGGGAAGCTGGGGCTGTTGCGAGAGTTGCAGTCGATTCAAAAGTCTTGTTTCCGCCAGAAAGTGGGCGTTTTTCAACTTCGGTATTAATGAATGGTGAGCGACCACCGAGGACATAGCGAGCGTTATTTTTCGAAGTATCTTCGACTTCTTTTTCAATTTCATCAATATCGTCAAGATAGCCGTTTTTAGTTTCTTCTTCAACGAAGTCTTCAGTGTCATCACTCTCTTCGAGAGATTCGGTTTCTTTTTCAAGGTCATTAAGCTCTGCTTCAAAATCTTCAACTGAACCGAGGCGTTTTTCGACTTTTTCCTTGCGACCAAAGAGGCCGTGACGTTTCTCGACTTCTTCCTCTTCTTCTGGTTCGGAAACTTCGATTGCGCGTTCAGCTGGTTTTGCGAGAGGATCGCGAGAACCACGAGGATTGCGGAATTCGCGGATTGGTGCGGATTTCATCATATTCTCAGCTTCACGACGGCGCTCAAGCTCTTCACGAGCAGCTTTTGCACGGCGTTCAGCAAGAAGACGTTGGCGTTCTTTCAAAGCGCGAGCTTCAATCATTGCGCGGTGCTTTGCACGCTCCATGCGTTCTCTTTGGAGTTCAAATTCTTTTTCACGGGCAGCAAGAGCCTCAGCATTCTCTTCGCGCTCAGCTTCGAGACGACGAGCAAGGTCTTTTCTTGCGGCAATTGCACGACGCTTCGCAATTAAATCTTGTTCCTTTTGGAGCTCGATTTGACGAGCGATTTCCTCGCGACGAGCGACTTCGCGCTTTGCGAGTTCGTGGCGACGTCTTTCATTGTCGGTTTCTTGTGGTTTTTTGCGAGGTGCATTCGCGGAAGCGCCTCTTGGAGCAAAATCCATCATTCGTCCGCGAGAACGTACGATAGGTTTTACGGATTGTTCTTCGTTGTCATTCATTTCTGGTATACCTAAATAACGTTATTTGTTTTATGACCTATTTATTTCTCTTTTATTGTATAGTATTTCGCAAAAAAATGCAAAATCTTAATGTTTTAAGCACGTTTTCTTAAGCGCGGATGCGTTTTGCGAGCTCAATAATATCGATAAAATGGTCGGAAATGAGGCTTGCGCCACCGATTAAAAGACCATTTACACCAGGGATAGTGAGATAAGCGCCGGCATTGTTCGGATTTACGGAACCACCATAGAGAATTGGGGTTTCTTCGGCAGCCTCTTTGCCATAAGCTTCTTTGAGTTCAGAGCGAATTAACTTAATCGAGGTGGCAATTTCGTCTGGAGCGGCAAGGTGGGCGCCTTTGTTGCTCGAGATTGCCCAAACTGGTTCATAGGCGATGATGACTTTTTTGACGTCGTCGACATCAATTTCAGAAAGCGCACCGTGGAGCTGGTCGCGAATCACGTCGGCAGTTTCGCCAAAGTTGCGCTCGTTTTCGGTTTCGCCAATACAAAGAATTGGAGTGATGTTGTTTCGAATTGCGGAAGCAACTTTTTGCTTCAAATCTTTGTTGGTTTCATTAAAAATGTAGCGACGTTCAGAGTGACCGATGATAGCGTAGTTCACGAGACCATGAAGCTGAGTGACGGAAACTTCGCCGGTATATGCACCGTATTCCTTAGCGTAAAAGTTCTGTGCACAGAGTTTTACTTTCGATTTGTTTTTGTCGAGTTGCATACGCAAAGGTTGAAGCGCAATCAGGCTTGGTGCGACTGCAATTTCAAGACCTTTGGCCGGCTTGATACGTTTTAAGAGTTTTTGAAGATAGATTGAAGATTCACCGACAGTTAGGTTCATCTTCCAGTTGCCCACGATATAAGTTTTCATGATTTTATTATAGCATAAAAGCATAAACAGAGTAAGGTGACAAGAGAAACAATTTCTGCAACTCTCCAGAAAGTTGGCGGAACAAATTTAATCACAATGGTTCCATCAGTTTCTGGTGCGAGTTTGACGGAGATTAAGTAATCGTCAGACATGCCGAGTTCAACATTTCTTCCATCACCATCAGTTGCCTCAAAATATCTGTAGGCATAAACTGGTAGGCTTACAGAAACCTCTTCTTTGCTAGTATTGACATAAGTTAAGCGGTATTCTCTGCCATCTCGTACAAAATCGGTTTTAACTTGTTTTTCGTTCTTGCTAACGACAACTTTCGAATCGCGCGAGTCAGCAACGGACTTTTTGTCAGCTGGCAAATATTCTTTATTTACAATTTCCATTGTAAGTTCCTTGGTGCCGTAAGGAACGGAAATAGTATCTCTCTCGTGAACACAGCTATATGAAAAGCTCAATGTCCCGATAATTGCAGCCGCAATGAAAGCGAGATAAATATGTTTTTCGTTTTTGACTAGAGATGTGTTTTTTAGATTCGACAATACAATTGTTGCGGCGAAAGCGAATGAAGCCGTAGCAATTGAGATGAACCTGAATGGGAACTGAATTGCAAAGACCGCGGTTATAATTTGTTTAGGAATGAACATGAAAAGTGTATTCCATGGGAAGAAGAATGAACCGGCAAGAAGCGCAATGCCACCAAAAATTGTTAAATATTTTACAGCACTATAGGAAGTTTTTTCGATTTTTTCATTGTTTTTATTCGCAATAAGGAACCAAATTGATAGTGCTACAGCGAGAGTTAAAGCAATACCGAAGGTAATGAATTGAGAAGAGTCTGGAATTGGATTCAAATATGCAGTTAGATCAGCGCTCATATCTTGTACAAAGCCGACAAGGCCTCTATTCGCGATATTAGTTGATTGGTTCAACATGTAGTCAGTAAGCGGGACTAGCGACCAAATAGACAAAGCAAGACACATCAATGCCGCCTTAACTAGGCTGAAGAAACGTTCTCTTTTTAGAGTCTTCTTAATTTTTATTAGACAGAAGAGGAAGACAAACCCAACGCAGAGCTCGGTTGAAATAACATGGCACATTGAAATGAGTGCAATACCAATGCCAAGCGGAGCATAATCTTTAAAACGAGGCTTTTTTTCAGTGAAGATTCGATATAGGCCGAGAATGACAAGCGGAATAAATGTCATTGCCGTGAATTCGCCAACTGCGCCACGAATCAAGACGTTCGACATGCGATATGCACTGACTGTATAGATTAATGAGCCGATTAAGCTAGCCTTGGAACTCTTAGTGATTTTCTTCATACATAAGTATGCAATCAGACAAGTAGCTAGCGTAACCAAAATATAATAAATCTGGTAACAGGTCCTAAGTGGAATAAATGCGAGATATAGGAGCGCTGGGATATACAAGAAGATATCACAATAGAAAATTGAATTTGGATATGCGTGGTCATTCAACATACTCGTCATCATTCGTGATGGGAAGCTACCATTTTTAAGTTCCTCAGCAACAGCAGAAATGCGACTTAGATGAAATTCCATATCGTGTCCGTTCGGAATAACATCGGAGAAGAATGCTATACTAGCAAGCAAGACAATTCCAGCGATAGCCGTCACAATCTTTTTAGTATGTGGCGAAAACTTCTTTGATGTATAGAACAAATAAACACCATCAATAAATGCAAAGAGCAGTAAAATGGCGACAATAAAAGTGAAGCGATATGGCACAAATTCATTAATTTGGATACCATACAAGCGGAACTTTTTATCACCATTATAAACGGTTCTTAAAACGAAAGCTTGGCTAATATTTGAATAAACTCTTCCAGTTTCCTGATTCGATAGATTCGTCAAAATAATTCTGGAATCCGGAATCTCATTTTTCAATTTACTATTCATGAAAATGAGATGAGCAGTGTTTTCTTCGTCGACAGATTCGTCTGAAACGATTTCATAGTTAGCAGAAACCTCATAGGCACCAAGATGAAAACGACCATAAAGATTTTTTAGACCGCTATTCTCTTTTGTGAGTTCAATAGCGCCATCATTAAGCTTCATATCGTTTTGGCTTGCTAATTCTTCAGCAGAATATTCATAATGCGTAACAGGGCGAGTTGTTAAATATGCTCCAAGTAGCAATACAACTAAGGACTCAAAAACTACTGCCCAAGCGATTTTATTCTTTGGCCAAAATTTTTTCAATGAGAATTTCATTTTACATTACTCCTAAAATACCGCGGAGAGCAAAAGCGGTGTCTTCGTGGCTACGGACCGTAATGGTGTCGAAGCCCATTTGGACAACTGGATAATCGTTACCGCCAGGTTGCGTCATGTCACCAAAGTAGAGAACATCTTTCATGTCGAGCTTCAAATATTCGAGAAGTTTCGTCATACCAAATTGCTTGTTCATGCCTGGGGTGATAGCGTTAATCGAAGTAGTACCACCGATTTCATATTCGAACTCTGGAGCTTTTTCTTTACAAAGTTTAACAATTTGTTCGCGTTTCTTACAATCTGGATCCCAAGCATATTTAGCTTCAGTACCAGCTTTTTGGCCGAGTGCAGAGAAAGTAACTTGAGAAAGACGATTTTCGATGATTTCATCGCCAGGAGCGAGCTTATCTTCTTCCCAGAAGCCAAGTTCTTTAGCTGATTCTTCGATGGTTTTAGTAATTTTCGCGACTTGCTCATCGGTTAATGGGTAGTTGTAAACTTGTTCCCAATTTTCTTTTGCGTAGCCTTTTCCGGAAGGAACATAACGATAATATTGAGTACCCTGAGCGACAAAAAGGTGAAGATGAGAAAGTTGTTCTTCGGTTGCTTTACCAGTTTCAACGAGGCGGTCGACAATTTGGATTAAGAATTGGTCGAATTTTTGGCCAGAAATTGGACAAATTTCGAAATGGTTAAGACAATCCGTCAAAAGTACAGCGATTTCATCAGGAATCGGAGTCTTTGCAATATTTAATGTTTGATCGATATCAAACGAAAGAACTTTTTTCATTTTTACCTCCTTAGATTTTTTTCAAAAAACAGTTATTTAACGAGAGCGAATTTGTTTTTGCCACGCTTTAAGATTGAGACAGATTTAATTACAAAATTTTCATCAGTAACTTTTTCGCCGTTGACGGAAATTGCATTTCCGGCAAGCATTTTTCTTGCCTCACTTTTGCTACTTACGAGTTCAGTTTCAACGAGAGCGTCGATGATTCCGATTTCCGGGCGTTCATCGGTCAAACGAAGAGTTGGAAGGAGAAGCGAAATGCTTTCAACTTCGGTCTCAGAAAGTTGGCCGAGTTTCTTGCCGCCGAAGAGGATTTCAGTCAAAGTGATTGCAGCTTTGGCGGAAGTTTTGCCATGAACAACTTCAGTCACACCTTTTGCGAGAGCTTTTTGGGCGATACGTTTTTCTGGAGCCTCTTTATGTTCAGCGAGAATTGATTCAATTTCTTCTTTTGAGTAGACAGTGTAAATCTTCAAGAGATACTCAACGGCTTCGTCGGATTGATTGAGCCAGAATTGGTAGAAATCGAAGACGGAAGTGAAGTTTCCCTGTCCGTTGTCGGAGGAAGCGAGCCAGACGGCATTTCCTTCGGATTTACCAAATTTGCGGCCAGTGACTGGATCGATGATGAGTGGAGTTGACCAGACGTCAGCTTCAGCGTTTTCGAACTTGTTGATTAAGCGAATACCAGTTGAGGCGTTGCCGAACTGATCGGCACCACATAGCTGAAGGTCAATGCCGTATTCTTTGTAGAGGTGCCAAAAATCGTAGCCCTGAATAAGGGTGTAACTAAATTCAGCATAAGAAATTCCGGAGCCACCTTCGCCGATACGGTTTTGGATGAATTTACGGTCGAGAAGTTGCGTCATCGAGAAAGCTTTACCGACGGTGCGAAGGAACTCGAGATAGTTCATATCTTTGAACCAGTCGTAGTTGTCGACCATAGTAACTTCCCAGTCGTCGTTTTCAGCGTCGCCATCATCTTTAGTATTAGCAGCGCCGTCTGGAGAGACGATGGATTCCATTTGCTTTTTAATGCAAGCTTTATTATGTTCGATTTCTTCGAGCGGCTTTAATTCGCGTTCGCCGTTTTCTTTTGGATCGCCAATTTGGCCGGTTGCACCGCCAACGAGAAGATATGGTTTATATCCGTGGCGCACAAAACAAGCGCACATCATCAGAGCTGCGAGATTGCCGATGGTTAATGAATCAGCAGAAGGATCAGCTCCGAGATAGAATTTTTTGGACGCGCGGTTATCAAGGTTTGCTGGGTCTTTGATGGTGGTTTCAGCTTGGAAGCCACGCCAAATTAATTCTTCGGATAGTTTCATAATAATATTATTATAACATAAAAACAGGGAGTTTTTCACTCCCTGTTTTATTTTTTATTGTACTGTGTATTCGCCAGAAGTTTCATCATAGCCTTTTGTATCGACTACTCTGACTTTAATTTTATCACCAGATTTTGCGGTTATTTTGACAGCATAGCTACCATCAGTCTGATGAATACTTCCTATGTCGCCGGTCGCGACTTGCTTATCATTGACGAGAATATAGTAAGTCTTTAGTTCAGAAGTACCTTTTTCAGCGCCAAAGAAGACTTGTCCGGCACTATAGTTTTGGATCGCAACGGTTGGAGGTCGGTTTTGACAATCGTCTTCCGATTCACGGTCGTAGCCGTCTGGGATGCCAGAGTAAATTTTCGATTTGGTAATTGGATCTTCCATCACAGTAACTTCGATTTTCTCTTTCAAAGATTCTGGAGTACAGTCTTTTGCGAGTTTCTTTGTGATCTTATTAAAGACGAGGGTTTCTTTCTTTGCGCCAGAGGTCTTTGAGTTGTACCAGCTTGGCCAGATGTCGTTTTGACCGTTTACGGTCTTCTTGGTGATACCCGAAGGTTTCGACCAGCGATCACCCGACTTCCATTTGCCTTCTTTAGCATAGATTTGTTTGTGAACATTTTCCATGTAGTCGTTTACGACACGGCGGACAAGGTTGTTTGAAGAGCTGCTAAGGCCAGAACCATCATGCTTACCATTCCAGACAGTCGTTGCAACTGCGGTCGAGAAGCTTGCAATCCATGAGTCTTTTGTCACGGCTGAGTTCGAGGTGGTAGTAGTACCAGTCTTCGTACCAGTGATAACGCCAGGAATCTTGAAGCCGAAGGCGTTAGTCATTGAGCCGAACATGGTTGAACGAGCGTTAGCATCGCTTAAGATGTCTGCGAGCATGTAGGCGACTTGTTCGTCATAGACGCGTTCGCCTTCTTTATCTTCCCATTTTTCAATGATGTCACCAGATGAATTCTTCATTTCGAGGACGTAGGTAAGTGGTTTATAGACACCGCCACGAGAAATTGATGCGTAAGCGTTCGCGTGTTCAATTCCCTTCACGCCACAACCAGAACCGATAGCGATTGAGAGACCATAAGTTGATTCGTCACGGCCTTCACAATAGCTCCAGTCACCAAGTTTGTGTGCGATTTCGAGAGAGTTCTCAATACCGTTGATATAGAGGGCTTTAACAGCACCAATGTTGAACGAGTTTGCAAGAGACTTGCGGATTGTGATGTTACCATAGAATCTTCCAGAGTAGTTGCGGAGCTTACATGACGAACCAGAATAGCCACCACAATAAATCTTATCGATATTTTCATCTTTCAAAATTGAACCTGGACCATAGTTTGTGCCTTCACGTTGCATGAAGAGTGGACCATAGTCGAGAATTGGTTTAATTGATGAACCTGGTTCGAGGAGCGAGGTGGTAGCATTAAGCTCACCATAGCCCTTCTTATTCCAGTCGATTGAGCCAACCATTGCAATGACTTGGCCAGTTTCAACGTCGACTGAGCTGAGTGCGATGTTGTCGGATCTGTTTAATTTAGTCATCTTTGCGCCAGTCGCAACAGCAGCTTCAGCATATTTTTGTGCACGATAATCAAGCGAAGTTGTGATAGTGAAACCACCAGCACGCATAGTCTTCATACCATATTTCTCTTCGAGTTGTTTCTTCACTTCGAGAACGAAATGTGGAGCTTTGATGTTTTCATACTGACCAGTTTCTGGAAGAATTGTGTCGAGAATGTCGATAGCTTTTGCTTCATCACGTTGTTCCGCAGTGATGTAGCCAAGTTCGCACATCACATCAAGAGTCTTTTGTTGACGAGCAATAAGAGCTTCATTTCCGGCAGTATTGTATGGGTTGAGAACGGCTGGGTTGTTTGGAATTGCAGCGAGAAGAGCAGCTTCAGCAAGAGTCAAATCTTTTGCGCTTTTACCAAAGTAAGCTTGAGCAGCAGATTCAACGCCATTACGACGGCCACCATATGGAGACTCGTTGAGATAGAATGTGATAATTTGTTCCTTAGAATACATCTTCTCGACTTCGATTGCGAGAATCATTTCCTTGATTTTACGAGCGAGGCCACCACGGTTTTTAGAAGAAGCTTCGTCAGAGAAATAGACCTGCTTAATCAGCTGCTGAGTCAAAGTTGAACCACCTTGGACACCTTGGTGCGTCAAAATCGACCAAGCAGCACGGGTGATACCGGTGATATCGATACCTTTGTGGTTATAGAAGTTTCTATCCTCGATTGCGACGGTTGCTTGTTTCATGATTTCTGGGATATTTTCAGCATCAGTCACGAGACGATAGTCACCATCACCACGGTCTTCCCAAAGCACTTCACCGTTACGATCGAGATAGACGTTCACGGATTCAGAGACTTTCATTTCATCGAGGCGGATGGATTCAAGATCTTTCTTGTAGTAGAGGAAAAGACCCCCAAGAATAATTACGCCGATTAAGAAAAGTGCGGCGATGGATTTTAAGAAGAAGAAAAGTCCTTTTTTGCTGAAGATAAACTTCGCAACACGTTTTGGGTGGAGATGCGCGAAAAAGCGAAGTACTGGATTTTTTGGCATATCAGCAAGCTCTTCAGCTTCTTTACGAGCTTTAGCCTCTTTCTTGGCTTTTCTGCGGTAGCTCAAGCTAGAATAGATATTTAATGATTTGTCCTTTTTGGAAAACACCGATTTCTTTGGAGATTTGGTTTTCTTCGAAGTCTCTTTCGATGTCTTTTTCGGAAGTTTTTCCTTGAGGGATTTTCCGGCCGTTTTCAATTTTGAAAACGCAGCAGAACTTTTCTTTTCTTTTGTCATTTCCACCTCTACTTAATATTTATAGCTCTTTCTATTTTATCATAAAAACAAGTAGATTCCAAATCTTCTCACCTTGATTTCTTCCCTATTTATGGTATAATTTAGGGGCAATGGCATTATTATATATTTTATGTGCTTTGACATTTTTAGAAACGACATTTTTAGTCACTAAAGCACTCAAAAAATCCGAACTCAGGGTCGGAAAAAGAAAGATTTACGTCGACACATCAGCATTGATGGACGGCAGAATTTTAAGTATCGCAAGAACCGGATTCATTGGCGATGATTTAATTATTCCAAGAAGCGCAATTCGCGAATTACAACTTCTCGCAGATGGAAAAGATTCCGAAAAAAGAATGCGCGCGAGATTTGGAATGGACACGGCAAACGAACTCGAACGTGTAGTTTTTTGCAACACTACAATTCTTGAAGACGAGCTTGATCGCACGCCAGTTGATGAACGTTTAATTCAACTTGCAAAGAAAAATCACGGTTTAATTTTCACTTGTGATTATAATTTACAAAAAGTTGCAGCGACCGAAAAAATCGAAGTTTTAAATCCAAATAATTTGGCAAACGAACTTCGTTCTGAATTTATGCCGGGTGACAAATTTAAATTAAAAATTTCGAGCATTGGACAAAATGCAAAACAGGGCGTTGGCTATCTTCCAGAAGGCACAATGGTTGTGGTTGATGAAGCCGATAAATTAGTCGGAAAAGAAATTCAAGTCGAGTTTTTAAAATACGTCCAGACAAGTTCCGGACGCATGATGTTTGCAAAAAAAGTTGCGGCAAAAAGGATTCCTACACCTCGATTAGGTCGACGCCAAACTCAACCGCGTGGTCGTGGTTTGAAGAAATAATATTTTCGTATTTTTCGACTAGGTCCTCGCGACCTAGTTTTTTTGCAACGTCGATTGCGAGATTAAAACGCGAGGCATGATTTAGTGTCAACATTTGAAGTGGAGTTGTAGTTGAGCCTTGTTCTGAAAAACCGTGTGCAAAAATTTCAGCATTTGTATAGTTTCTCAAAATGTCGCGAAGAGTTTCGGCATAGCCATGGAAATTCGAAATAATTGGCGTACCGTTTACGAAAACTTTATTAAACATTTCTTTACTCATTTCATGCTCGGTTGTGCCAATTTTGTCGTGGGTGAGTGAAAGAATGTTTACAAAACGCATTTTTAAATCTGGCAAATCTTCACGAAGAATCTTCATCGCTTCGAGGGATTCGCGAGTAGCAATATCGCCAGCAGCAGTGAAGACAAAATCAAAGTGATTGGCGTCGGACTCAAGGTAAAATGTATCGCCATCCGAAGCAAAACCAAAGATGCTGGCGCCATTTTCGAGTTGATATTTAGCATGGATTTCGTCGATATATTGCGGCTCTTCAGTTTTATTGAATGTAACAAGATTTACAACATTTTTTGAGTTCATTAAAAATTCAAAAGTTGCTTTCATTGATTCAGAATCGACCGGGAAAAAGCAGTTCACATTTTTGCCTGGACGAGAAAGTAATGTTGAAATTAAAACCGGAGATTGGTGCGAAAAGCCATTGTGGTCTTGGCGCCAACAAGTCGAAGTACTAAGTAAGTTTACGGCTGGATATTTTTCGCGCCACGAAACTTTTTCGCTTTGTTCAAGGAATTTTAGGTGTTGAAGAATTTGCGAAGTGATAATCGAAAAGAAAGATTCGTAGCTCGTCATTATTGCTGGTTCGCCGGCGAGAATATGGCCAAGCATCACCGCAAAAAGTGTGTTTTCGGAAAGCAATTCAACAATTCTTCCGCCATCACTTTCTTTCAAGTCTTGCGGCATTTTTGGAAGGTTTGACCATGCGCGTTCGGTCACATCATAAACAGCATCGAGCTTATTTGAAGTGGTTTCATCAGGACTGAAAAAGTAGAGATTTTTATTTTCTTTCATCTCATTTTTCAAAAGCTCGCCAAGTGTTTTTGCAGTCGATTTTTTCGTCATAATATAAATCCTTTCTCACGGTCAAAGAGTTCATTAAAACGGTATGATTTTAGCCAAGCTTCAAGAACTTTTAATTCTTTTTCGTCAGTTTTTGCATTAAGAAGGGGGATTTGGTGAGCTTTAAAGTTGCCACGAATTTTTACACCATCAAGTTCTTCTGGTCCGGTCAAGCCTTTGTCGGTTTTCATGATGATGAATGGTGGATTTTTCTTTTCACCTTTTTTAATGGCTTTGAAGATTTCGTAAGCTTCGTTCAAGACACCTTCAAAATCTTCAATTGCGTAGCTAAGCGCGAGTTCGGCGTCTTCGTTTGTAGCGCGCACGAAAAGTGGTGTAAAACCGAAGCCACGAATCAATTCAGAAAGTTCACGTTCGGATTTTCGACCAGCGATTGTTGGCGCGGAAATTTTATAGCCATTCAAATGTAAAATTGGGAGAACATTTCCATTGGCTTTGCCGGAAAATAGTTTATTTAAATTCATTGAAGCAAGCGCGGTTGCAGTCTCAAATTCACCATCGCCGATTAAGCAGGCTACGGTTTTTCCAGGATGGCCAAGCACAAATCCATAGCTCGTTGCAAGAGCATAGCCAAGTTCACCTCCTTCGCAAATCACATGTGGTGTGACTGGCGAAGCATGGGATGGAAAACCATCAGGCCATGAAAAATTTTTACAAATATAGGCGATGCCGTCGGCATTTCGTTTTGCGTTCTCGTCAACTTTGTTTAATTCGCCGTCAAGAAAAAGATTGGCTTGGAGAGCTGGAAAGCCATGACCTGGACCAACAACGAAATCAATGTCTTTGTCAAAAGATTTCAAACAGTTATAAGCGAGCGTGATGCCTGGACAAGTCCCCCAGTGTCCAAGAAGCCTTGGTTTTATGTCATCAAATTCCAGTGGCTTTTCGAGCAAGAAATTTTGTTTCAAAAAAAGTTGAGCGACAGTCAAATAATTAGCCGCGCGGATTTTTCGGAGTATTTTTTCTTTATCAATGCCCAACCCGGTCATGGTTATATTATATCACAGAGAGTGCATTTATGACGTTATTAAAGACTTCGTCGCGAGTTCCAGAAGCATCAATTTCAATCAATAAATTCAATTTGTCGTAGTGTTTCAAGACTGGTTCAGTTTTTTCGTGGAATTCCTCAATCCTAGTCTCGAAAACTTTTGGATCAGCATCATCACCACGCATTCCACGGTCACCAAGTTCTTTGGCTGCGTTCCAACGAGTACGAACATCATCTTCAGAAAGTTTTAAGTAGATTACGGCTTTAATCTCATGTCCGGAATCTTTAGTATTTTTCATCACTTCATCTTCTTCGCCTTCCCAGCGACCAATCGAAGAAAGAACGAGTGGTTTGTCGATTAAATCTTCAGAATAAAAATGTGGAAGGACGATATCATAAAACTTGTTGGTTGGAATCAACTCGCCATTTTCAGTCATATGGTCATCTTTTTTCGCTTCATAGTCACGAATAATATCGCCAGAAGATAAAAATTCTGCACCAATAAGTTCAGCAAGACGTTTTCCGACTGTATCTTTTCCGCTCATTGGTAGGCCAAAAATATTAATACTACCAGCGCCTAACCAACTTTTAATTTTTTCGACTTTCTCGTCCATATTTCTCCTTTTTTCTATTTTATCACAAAAATGCCCCCGGGTTAGGGTTCCGGGGGCGGAGGTTGTTTTTTGGCGTAATGATGTGTTTCTTATATAGAAAGTTAGGCAGTCTTCACGTCAAATGCGGTAACTGGCGCATACTGAAAACCGTATCTCTTGAAGAATCTTTTTCGACACAACTCGAGATTCTCTTCGGTATATCTGCCTTCACGAAGCTTCTTCCACGCTTTCTTCGCGCACTTTTTTACGGCGTTCGGGAGCAAATCTTCATTTCCCATATAGTGGCCGTAACCACGGTAAGTGTCCGTGTACTGTGCGACTTCCTGGTTGTCATAGAGAACCCAAACTTTCATGTTCGGTTCACCTTCGTGATTGTTACAGCGGTATCTGAGTTTAATAGTCCACCCATTCTTATTAAACACTTCATACCAATACTTTTCGCTACATAAGTCTACATACATACAAAAAGCCTCCTTTTATAAAAATGTGCATTCATGGAGTGAATTACTCCGGAAACATTTCTATAATAACATAGATTTTTTATTTTTGCAAATTTCAAAAAATATGTTCTAAATACGTTTTACGCGTACCATGGCAGCACGAAGAACTTCGCCGTTATAAAGATAGCCCGGGCGGAGTTCTTCAGCAACAACTTCTTTTTCACCGTCGCCTTCGTCCATTGAGATGGCATCGTGAAGGTCTGGGTTAAATTCAGTTCCCTCTTTTGTTTCGATTTTCTTTAAGCCGAGGGATTCCATAGTCTTTTCAAGAGTTTTTGCGATTGGCGAGAGAGCTTCCGGATTTGCGGAAATTGCGCGAGACATGTCGTCGATAAGTGGCAAAAATTTCATTACAGTCGAATCAGCCGCAAGCTTTTTTGACTGCTCTTTTTGGATTTCAACTTGTTTTCTAAAATTTTCAAAGTCAGCACGAGTTCTTTGGAGATCGTTTAAAAGTTCAGTTTCTTTTGAATTTTCTTTTTCAGCTTTTTTCTTTAAATCCATTTTTACTCCTTATAATGTGTTTTCGAGAATGTTTCCAGCGTGACGGACAAGGCTCATCGTTTCAGCATAGTTTTGGCGAGTTGGGCCAAGGACGCCGATATAAGAACTGTCTGAATATGGGCTTCTAAATTTCGAGATGATGAGCGAGACGCCAGAAGTTTTTCCAATTGGGTTTTCGTGTCCAATAAAGATATTCAAAGGTTCACCTGGACGAGCTTCGCGGAGCCATGGCTCAAGATTATCGAGGAGTTCGGCGACACCTTGGATACGAGAGTTGTCCATAAATTCAGGCTGAGCAAAAAGTCGAGAAATACCCGAAAGATAAAGTTGTTCGCCAATTGTGCCGATGCCAAGGTTTCCGGTTAATTCGGCGAGCATATCGACAGCCGAACGAATTGCATAGTCGGTGCGTTCTTGGGAATTTACACGAACTTCGAGAGCGTGGATATTGCGATTTGGAGTGTTGGTGCCGGAGCCGAGCATTTTAGTCGGTTCAAAAGTAGCATTATTGTTCTGTTCAGTTAAAGAGTTTACATAGAAACGATAGCCGGCATCGGTCGGGATGCGACCAGCGGAAGTGTGGGGATGAGTGATCAAACCAGCTTCTTCGAGACGGGCCATTTCAGCACGAATTGTTGCACTTGAGACGTCAAAAAGTTTAGCGAGAGTGACCGAGCCAACAGGGGCAGCCATCTCAGCGTATTCCTCAATAATTGCAAAGAGAATTTGTTTTTGGCGCTCAGTGATTTCCATGCCTTAATTATAGCACTTTGGCACTTTAAAGGCAAGAGTGCTAGATTCTAGTTAACTGCATCAACTAGGTTGGCGACACAACGGATGTTGCCGGCATGTTTTCTACTATGCAAGTAATCTGAGACTGTATAACTACTATCATTACGAGAAACATTAAGTACTGCATTATAATCACCACTAGTACTAGAAGAAGACCAGTCCGTTGATGACCAATAATCCGCCATAGTTGAGTTGCCATTGTAATTCTGATAAGAAAATGAGGAATTCATTTGCGAAAAGTTAAATGGAGCTGATGTGATCGTGTTGAAGCCGGTTTCATCATTCGTTATTTCATTGGCGCTAAGGAAGGTTTGCCATTGACTCTTCGAAGGTAATGTCCAGCCTTTTGGACAAACTGATGCAGTTGGCGAGCTATGGTTTGGTGCACCTGAAACAGTGCCAGCAGATGCAGCATAATAATTATAACCAATACCCTCCATACCGACAGGGTTGTTAAGCTTTTTAGAAATAGCCTCGTCAAAGGTTTCAGTCCATGAGCCGCCTGCGGCTATCGTTGCGGGGAGAGCGAAGTCGGTCACAACATCAGATTCGGCCGAAGTGAGCGTTATTGGACCTTCAAGACGAAGATCTTGCGTCATCCAGCATTCGTTATCACTAAATTTTTGGATAGTATAAGTTTCGCCGTCACGAGAATCTTGTAAAATTGCAGCTGCGCCAACTTCGGCGTTTGTACAAATACTAGGAGTCATTTGTTGCATTTGGACAATATTGTCAAATGAAGAACTATCGATGATATTGCCAACAACAGCAGAGAATTCCACATTTTTCGAATAAGTGCCAGCGTCCAAGCTCGATTTTGCAGCAATGCCAAGATGCAGCGTTGTATTACTGTTGTTATTGCCGTTTGGATAGAATAACCTTTTTACTGACGCTGGGTTAGATAGCGTTGGGATAGGGTTCCAGGAATTATCGTTTCCGGTTTTTGAATAGCCCCAGATGCCATCACTTCCACTAGGAACATCGAGAGCGGAATTTGCCGAAGAAAGAGATTCGATAACATCAGTCGAAGTTGTGGAAGTCATATCCGTATCGTTATCAACAGATGAGAAGTAAAGTTGATAACCATAGAGATGATTCGTATGGACTGTTGCGGTAACAGTTTGTTCTTGCTAAACAGCTTCGGAAGACTTTGGTTTCAAGTGAAAATTCAACTCGTTAGTGTCGAGAACCAAAGAAATCACAGAGCCAACATTCACATCGACCTGTGCGCCAGCAGACTCGTCTGCGTGAGATAAAATTACTGGAGAATAGAACCACACCGAGAGAACAGTTACAAGAAGAAAGCTGACAAAAATGCCGAACTTATAAAATCCATCTAGATATGCTTTCTTTTGTACCTTTATTTTCCCCATAATATGACCTACAATGTCTTTATAATTTTAGCATAAACACAATAAAAAGGTCAAGGGTTTTTAATTATCGTCGCGCTTCAACATTACAGTAAAAGCTTCGGATGGAATGTCGATTTTACCAAAACGTTTCATACGAGCCTTACCACGTTTCTGTTTTTCAAGAAGCTTAGCTTTACGATCGCGGTCGCCGGTGTGAATCTTGACGGTCACATCTTTGCGATAAGCACCGATTGTTTCGCGAGCGATGATGCGTGCACCGATTGCAGCTTGGAGAGCAACTTCATAGTTTTGGCGTGGAATAACTTGTTTTAATTTCTTCGTAATATCACGGCCAATCGCATCTGCTTCTGATTTATGACACATAATTGCGAGTGCATCGATTTTATTACCGCCAACGAGAAAATCAACGCGGCAAAGATCTTCGGTTTTATAGTCCGAAATTTCATAATTAAATGAAGCGTAACCTGAAGTTAAGGATTTTAATTGATCATAAAAGTCGGTCAAGAGGTTTGCCATCGGCGCCTCAAAGTCAATCACTGCGCGATCTTCCATGTATGAAATGTTGTTGTGGAGGCCACGTTTTTCAACGATGAGATTCAAGACGTTTCCAATCATCGAGACAGGAAGAATAATTTCACCCTTCACCCATGGCTCACGAATTTCAAGAACTTCAGACATATCCGGAAGGTCGGAAGCGGATTTGATTTCGATTTCAGTACCATTATTTAAAACAACTTCATAGTTGGTCGATGGGTTTGTTACAACGAGGTCGAGGTCAAACTCACGCTCGAGACGTTCTTTGATGATATCCATATGAAGAAGTCCGAGGAAACCAATGCGAAGACCAAAACCTAAGACCGGTGAGTTTTCCGGCTCAAAGCGAAGAGCAGAATCGGAGAGGGCTAGTTTTTCAACAGCCTCTTTCAAATCTTTATATTGGTCGTTTGAGACCGGGAAAAAGCCTGCATAAACAAACGGAAGGACGTTTTTATAACCTGGGAGTGGAGTCGAAGCAGGATTTTTCTGGAGTGTGACAGTGTCACCAACTTTTGCTTCGCGAGTGGTTTTTAGGTTTGTTACGATATAACCAACTTCACCTTCCGAAAGAGAGTCTTTTGGTTTCATTTTCGGTTTTAAAACACCGACTTCGAGAGCAATACCATTCGTGTGATTTTCCATCATGTGAATATTGGCATTTTTGTCAATTTTGCCATTTACGATACGGACATAAAGCACAACGCCGCGATAATCATCGAAATAAGAATCAAAAATCAAAGCTCGTGTTTCGGCGCTTTCGGTTTTCTTTGGTGCCGGTCCACGTTCGATGATTGCATCAAGAACTTTTTCAACATTCAAACCAGTCTTTGCGGAAACTGGAATAATTTCTTCCGGATTACAGCCAAGAAGATTTACGATTTCATTCGTGACTTTTTCAACATTTGCGGCTGGAAGATCAACTTTGTTGATAACTGGGATAATCGTTAAGTCTTGCTCAATTGCGAGATAGACATTTGCAAGAGTCTGAGCTTGAATGCCCTGAGTAGCATCGACAACGAGAATCGCCGATTCGACAGCTTGGAGGCTTCTTGAAACTTCATAAGAAAAGTCGACATGGCCGGGAGTGTCGATAAGATTTAACTCATAGCCTTTATAATTCATTTGGACTGGAGCGAGTTTAATCGTAATCCCCTTCTCGCGCTCGAGTTCCATCGAATCAAGAAGCTGGGACTTCATTTCGCGTTTTTCAACCGTACCCGTAATTTCCATCATACGGTCGGCAAGAGTGGACTTGCCGTGGTCAATATGAGCGATGATACAAAAATTACGGATTTTTTCGGTGTTCATTATCTGTTATTATAACAGATTTTAGAGAGTTTTTCAAAAGGATTTATCTACCACGAGTTGGCTTGTCTTCGTTTTCTGCCATACAGCGGACATTTACACCATTTCTTGTATCGATTTCATACGACGACAACATGCTTTCGAAAGAGCCGCCAATCATAAAGACATTTTGAGACTCGGTATCTGGATTTGAATCATCATGGCTTGTCCACCATGCACCAATGGTACCTTGACCGGTCAAACCATTTTCGTCGACACTATACATACCATTTTTTGTAAAGTTTGCCGGAGAAGATTCAATTATTGGCATAACCATTGACGTCAACTCATTTTTCTTATTGGCAATTTCAGTTTCATCACCACCATTTCGTTCAAGGTTTCTTATTTCATAAACTGATTGTTCAATCTGTAACATTTGTTCATAGGTAAATGCTTTAGACAATATGTCACTAAAGTCACTATAAGTTGGCAACTTCCAGCCAGAAGGACAAATACTGCCACTTCTATAGTTAGTATACGTACTACCGTAAGAACTAGTATATTCATAAGAATAAGTGTCATATCCGGCAGAAGCTGCAGCGTAGTTATAATATGCGCCGGTGCTTGCATTGTTTGTGCTATAGACTTCAGGGTTTGTATAACTAAAGCTCCAGGTCGTGAGTGAAGATGGGATGGTAAAGCTGTCTTTACTATAGAGAGCTTAATTATCCTTTGTAATTTCTTGACCAGAAATGTCTAAGTTTTGAACCATCCAACAGTTGCCATCACTAAGTTGAGCGACTTCGTAAACTTTATTATTTCTTGTGTCACGGAGATGCCACTTTTGAATATATTTGTTACTATAGCCAGTATATACAGTATCTGCTTCACTAAAGTCTGATGGGTTTATGACGTTCTTACAGACAAATTCTTGCATCGTGGTTGAACCAGTGTATTCAGCCGAGCTGCCGTCTTGGCCGTTTGCGACAGCCGAGAAAAGAATATGATCAACATAATAGCCAGAAGCCAAAGTTTGCCCAACTTTTGCACCAAAGGAAACAGAAACATTATCTGTTGAGCCAGAGTTGGTCGTTTTGATACGGGTTGGACTTCCGAAGACTGGAATTTTCGAGAAGTCAGCTCCATCCATCGAATAACCCCAAGTATTTTTTTCCATGGTTGAGCTAGTTTTCGTGCCGGTGAATGTTGAAGAAATCGTATAAGAATTATCGGTTTGGTTTTTCATGCTTGAGTCCTCATCGAGGTCCTCAAGATAGAGCGAATAGCCATAGCCAGAGTTTGAATCAACATAAACTGTCGCGGTGCCCGTTGCAAAACGATCTGAGTCCATTTCGAGTTCGACATCCGAGGCATTCACGCTAATTATACTGTCAATTTCGGCATTAACTTCAACTTCCTCGGTTTCATCTGCATGTGATTTAATGACTGGAGAGTATAAATATGCTGCCGTCATCGCCAAAAGGAGCGAGAAGGAGAAGATTCCGATTTTTTGCATAATATTATCTTTCATCTTCCCTCCGGATCACTATATACATTATATTCTGATGGTGGGACAGAGGTACCACTAATACAGCGGATTGGCATTATGAATTGAGCAGAATATGCGATTGGGAAGCCATAAATTGTATTAAATAATCCACCAGAGCCTAAGACGCCATTAACAAATGGGTAGAATACGGCCGTTTTTTGATCACCATACATAACTTGAGCGCCATATGAAGATGTATATATTGAGCCAAATGTGCTATATGGCTGGAGTCCATTATAAGACAGGTAGACCTTCCCTGGCATTTCAAACGGCATCGATTGACTTGGATAGAGAGCTTTAATGTAGTTGAGATTTGCAAGCGAAGGCAAGCGCCAGCCAATTGGACAGATTGATGAGCTAAACTCCAAGATGGTATCAGTGTCCATTGCATCAAAAGCTTCTGGTGAATATGTAATTACGCCACTTGAACCAGCAGTAGCGGTATGTAATGTATAATATGCAGTGTCGCCATCAACATAAACAGCATCATTATGAATAATAGCGCTAACAGCCTCTTCGTCTTCTTCGTTAATGCCCGTAAGATCAGGAAAATCTTCAGTATTGCTTGCTTTCACAGTAAAGTTCGACGAAACATTTGAATCTGCAGGAGTCAAAGTTTTATTTGTGAGGCGAAGATTTTGTGTCATCCAACAGTTACCATCGCTGAGACGTTTAACACTATAGGCGTTACTATCGCGAATATCGACAAGACGAGTTGATTCGCCGACTTCGAGGTCGCTACAGGTGAAGTCTTTCATCTTTGGAATATCTGTCGTACCTGGAGCATAGAGCATAGTTTGAGTGCCGTCGCTCTTTACAACAATGTCGTCTGGACCGTTTGCGTAAGCGGTGAAGAGGACAGTATCAGAATAGACGCCGGCGATTGTGTCATCGCCAATTTTTGCACCAAAAGCGATTTGACTGGTGTTGTAGCCAGGTTCTTCTGGAGACGGAGCGTTAGTTTTTGCGATTTGGACAGGAATACCAAAGGCTGGAATTGGATAATAATCAGTATTATTTAATGAGAAGCCCCAGTTATCGTCTTCCATTGTGCTGCTGGTTTTTGTGCCAGTGAAGGTTGAGGTGAATTTGTCAGCAACGCCAGCGCTTGAGTGGACAAGGTCGGTGTTGTCATCGGTATCTTCAATTGAGACTGAGTAGCCAAGCAAAGCATTGGTCGAGACTTGGATAGTGACAGAACCAGAAGTAAAGTCACCAACTGTGCCAGCAAGGTTTAATTCTTCTTTGTCAGTAGTCAAATTCAAGTAACTTTCGAGATTAAGGCCGACTTTTGAGACTGGGCCATTAATATTTTCGCCAGTTCCAAGAGCGTGAGACTTGATTACTGGTGAGTAAAAATAGACTGAAAAAACAGTGATAAGAAGAAAGCTTGAAAAAATGCCAAGCTTAGTTACGATACTAGTTTTTCCTCCGTTTTCTCTATTTTTTCCATCATAATATGACCTAGATTAATCTAAGTTTAACATAAGCTAAATGAATTTGTCAATTATTTTTCGTCATCAATCGAGGCTTCATTTGTCGCGAATTTACCCTCGCGGAACGGGTTTACAAAGTTCGGAACAAAATCCTCTTTTTTGGCTTTTTCTTTGATTTTATCTTCTTCGTCGTTCACAATTAATTCGTAGTCGTTCACTTCTTTAATTTGAGAACGATTAATCGTTAATTCGGGATCAAGGAAAGATTTTATCAAAGGGCGTTTCACAATAAATTGCATGATTGTCATTGTTTCCGGATCAAAAGTATAGTCGATAACTTTTCCGAGTTTCGTTCCCTTTTTTGTTACAACATTAAGACCGTTCACGGCAAAATTTAGGTCGATGATTTTATCGAATTTCACAACTTCACCCTTCGAAACGAGGTCGTCAATCGAATCGATAATCATACCAATATTTGAAAACTCGCGAATTGAGCGGACGTCAAGAATGTCGCCATAATCACCATTGCCGGTTTGCGGACCATTCACATTTAGGGCGACGATTTTCAGCTCGCTTGGATCAACAATTTCACTCACAACACTGCCAATTGGGCCACCGAGATGGAGACTTAAAACTGGACAGCCGATCAGTTTAGAAGAGTTCAGTAACATGTTATAATTAGTATAACACATGAGCATGAACTTGAAGATGGTTTTGGCGGTTTCTGGTGGGGTGGACTCGATGGTCCTCCTCGATATTTTTATGAAAAAATATGGAACTCAAAATCTCGTAGTGGCACATTTTAACCACAAACTTCGACCAAGTGCAGATGATGATGAAAAATTCGTTGCAGGATATTGCAAGAAAAATAATATTCGATTTGAAGTTGGGCATCTTGACGTTGAGCCTGGTGAAAAAGTTTCGGAAGAAAAGGCAAGAAACGCAAGATATAATTTTATTTATTCGGTTGCAAGAAAAATTAGCAAAGAGTTTAATGGCCCGGCATGGGTTTATACTGCGCACCATCTAGATGATTTAACGGAAACCGTCGCAATTAATCTCATGCGTGGGACGGGATGGCGTGGACTTACACCATTCACCTATGCCGTACGTCCATTCCTTATGAGCGATGACATTTTGATGCCGGAGAGCAAAGCGGATATTTTGACTTATGCGGCGCGAAATAATATTCATTATCGTCAAGACCCGACAAATTTCGAGCCGGATTTTTTGCGTAATCGAATTCGAGAAAAATTCTCGACGATGGACCCGCAAGAACGATATGAATTGAACCAAAAAATTAAAAAACTTTACAAAAGACAACTTGAAATTGAAAATGAAATTAGACAGATTATTTGTCATTTTCTCGCCGAGGAAGAAGAAAAATATTCAGAAGAACACATTATAAGGCGCGAATGGTTTTATGATTTGGAAGACGATGTTGCAATGGAACTACTTCACGAAATTCTTCGAATTGAAAAAATTTCGCTGACGCGACCACAAATGAAAGATTTTCTTCATGCGATTCGAACTTATCAGCCGGAGAAAAAATTCAACCTTCCGGGCGACAGACTCGTCACAATTCATAAAAATTATTTAAAGATTTAAAATAGCCCTCGCGGGGCTATTTTTTATTCGACTTTGGTGATTTCGCCATTTTTCAAATGAAGCAGGCGTTGGTTTCTTGAACCTCGAAACTTCAAAGTTAAATCGCGTTCAGCGAGGACAAATGGTCCGTCGATGAGGGCGTCGAGTTCTTTCAAAAATTCCCACTGGGCGCCACCTTTCTCTTTAATCATTTCGTAGGTGAAGCCGGAGAAGCTCCAAACGTTCCAACCGAGTTCTTTTTTCACAAATCTAGCAATTTCGAGACAAGCTTCAGGTTGGATGAATGGTTCGCCACCACAGAAGGTCAAGCCAGTTTGGCCTTTCAGGCTGCGGAGCTCCTCCTTCACATCTTCAACGTCGACAAGCACACCAGCTTCCGGATCCCAAGTTTCTGGGTTTTGACAACCTTTACAGTGGTTAAAACAACCCTGCGTCCAGATAACAGCGCGAAGACCATAGCCATTCACGATGTTATCGGATTCGGTTGGTCCGGAAAGGCGGATGTGCGCCTTGTCCGAACCCTTAACTGGTGATTTCCATTCAGTCATTATTCTTTTCCTAATGCTTTCTTTGCAGTTTTCTTTGCTTTTTCACGAGCGGACTTTTGTTCTTTATTATATACACCGTTTTTGTCATTAAGGCAAACTGTGTGTTTTACGCGAGCCGCTTCCTCAGCTTTTTTACCGTCGTTCCAGCGTTCAAGTGAGCCGACGAGATAACCGGTGATGCGGCGGAGACGTTCAAAGAGAACATCGTCTTCTTTGCGACCACAGCTTGGACAGCGATCGCCTTTGATGATTCCAGAAAATCCACAGACTGGGTCGCGGTCGACTGGGTGGTTAACAGAACCATAACCAATTCCCTTGTCGTGCATGTGACGAATCACAGCTTCGAAGGCTTCAATGTTGTCGCTTGGATCGCCATCAAGTTCGATATAGGAAATGTGGCCAGCATTACAAAGGTTGTGATATGGAGCTTCGATATCGATTTTCTCGAAGGCTGAGATTGGGTAGTATACAGGGACGTGGAAGGAGTTTGTGTAGAAGTCTCTATCCGTGACGCCCTTGATTTTACCATATTCTTTGCGGTCCATCTTGGTGAAGCGGCCAGAAAGACCTTCAGCTGGAGTTGCGAGAAGGGTGAAGTTCAAGTGCCATTTCTTTGCGAATTCATCACATTTTTCACGCATATGAGTGATAATATCGAGACCAAGTTCACGAGCTTCTTCGTCTTCACCGTGGTGTTTGCCGGTCATAGCAACGAGAGTTTCGGCGAGGCCGATGAAGCCAATTGAAAGCGAACCGTGTTTGATAACGTCGCGAAGAGTGTCGTTCCAGCCGAGTTTTTCAGAACCGAACCAGTTGCCTTGGCCCATGAGGAATGGGAAATTGCGGACGTGTTGGTTAGCTTGGAATTCGAAGCGTTCGAGAAGTTGGTCACGGACGAGTTCCATTTTTTCGTCGAGCTCTTTGTAGAAGCCAGACCAGTCTGCTTCCTTGCGTTCTTTAAGGCAGATACCGTGTTTGATACCGATACGGACTAGGTTAATGGTTGTGAATGAACAGTTACCACGACCAGTGACAATGCCATCAGATTCTGGGAAGACTGATGCGAAGACGCGAGTGCGGCAGCCCATGGTTGCGATTTCAGTACGATAGTCACCCTTCTTATAATATTTAAGGTTGAATGGAGCATCGATGAAACAGAAGTTCGGGAAGAGACGCTTTGCGGAAACTTCCATCGAGCGTTTGAAGAGGTCGTAGTTTGGATCTCCTGGGTTGTAGTTTACACCCTCTTTAACCTTGAAGATGGAGATTGGGAAGATTGGAGTTTCACCTTTACCAAGACCGTTCATAGTTGCTTCGAGGAGATATTTCGAAACGAGGCGACCAGATTCAGAAGTGTCGGTACCGAAGTTAATTGAAGTGAATGGAACCTGAGCGCCAGCACGTGAGTGCATAGTGTTCAAGTTGTGAATGAAGCCTTCCATAGCTTGGAAAGTTTGTTTTTCAGTGTCTTCGCTTGAAGCTTTAATGACGGTCTCAGGAACTTTCAATTTCTTCAATTTGTCGTCATCACCATATTTAATATCTTCAGGAATAGTAATAGTGATATCTTTGCCGGTGAATTCGTTGTATTTTTCAAGATTGCGTTTCAAAGATTTTTTGAAGGTCTTGTCGACGCCTGGTGCCATTGCATAATCAAAGTTTGGAATCGATTGACCACCGTGTTGCTCGTTCTGGTTTGCCTGGAGGATAATTGCAGCAAGAGCGGCATAAGAACCGATTGAGTTTGGAGTGCGGAGGTGGCCATGACCGGTGTTAAAACCGCCGTTTGCGAAAAGTTTTAATGGATCGGTTTGGCAGCAGGTAAGGGTACCAGTTGCATAGAAATCGAGGTCGTGGATATGGATGTCGCCGTTGTCATGAGCAGCGGAGAAGCGTGGATCCATGAGGACCGCCTTTGCGAATTCCTTTGAACCTTCAGCGCCGAATTGGAGCATTTTACCCATTGCGGAGTTGCCATCGACGTTTGCATTCGAACGTTTAATATCAGAATCTTCAGATGCATCAGCGAGTGCGATCTTGCGGTAGCCGTCCATGAGGTTTGATTTTGCCTCACGAGTACGATTGCGTTCTTGGCGATAGGTAATGTAAGCTTTTGCAGTGCGCTTGAAGCTTGACTCCATCAAGATTTGCTCGACGATGTCTTGGATTTGTTCGACTTTTGGAGTGCGAAGAGTAATGGTTTCTTCAGCACGTTTTACAGCTTTTTCAGCAAGTTGCTTTGCGCGATCATATTTAAATTCCTCTGTTGCAGCACCGGCAGCAGCGATCGCATCAACGATTTTTTCAGGGTTGAAGTTAACGATTTTTCCGTCACGCTTCTGGATTTTTTTGAACATAAAAATTATACCTCCTGTTTTGTTCAAAACCTCTATTTTTTAATAATTTTTTGCTTTTTTCTGAAGTTTCTGACGCTATATTTAGTGTCTGAGTTTATTTTATGACACTAAATGTGGGGTGTCAATAAGAAAATGCTTATTTTTTGTTGTAATATTTACCACACTTATAGTATAATGACTCAGTATATGGGAAAAGCCATGAAAAATCTAAGGGCGTTCGAGCCGAAAAAGTGCTGGGTTGGAGAAACTCAGAAGATTTGTTATGCTTCACGCGAAGAGGCAGAAGTGGCTGCAAAGGTCGCGCAGTTTGATCATGGCGCACCCGAACTTTCAGTTTATAAGTGCGAATATGGCGACCATTGGCATTTATCTTCAAGAAGCCAGAATTAGAGCACCCCAGCGTCTGGGGCTTTTATTTTTCCTGGATGGAAGTTGAACGATTTTATATTTACTTTCTTTCCGGATTCATCATAGCCAATGAACGAGACGATGTTTTTACGTGAGGAGTCTAGACTAGTGATGGTGATAGATTTTTTATCAGAGAGGCCATAGACTGCGTCATTAATTACGACGAGAGTATATTTTGAGTCTAGGTTGATTTCGAAAGTTTTCGAGAAGAATTTTTTCGAACGATTTTTATTGAGGGAGATTTTCGAATAGTTATCACCGATTGAAGTACCGCCGGTTTCTTCAATAATCTCTTCATATTGGCGTTCGAATCCATCAGTACTGATGACGGAGATTTTTACATTTTCTCTTTTCGCAAGTGAAATCACATCCAGTCGGCTCGTACCGTCGACACTAATATTATTATCATAGATAAAATTCGAAAGCAGGAAGATATGTTTTTCGCTGCCATCACTCCAAGCGGCAGTTTTTATCACTTCTTTAATGGATTTGTAGTTATTGTTATGGCTACCAAAAATGTATCCGACAAACAAACGATTTTCATAATTATAACGGTCGATTTTTTCGGAGAGATTGTCGTTCGTGAAATCTATTTTCTTTTCCAGACTTTTCGCGGGGATTTGCAAAGAATAGGAATTATAGACAGCGATGCGAGTGCCATGATTTGCGAGCTCGACGAGGCGAGATTTTAGTTTGTCGTTAATGGATTTACCTTTGTTTTGAAATTCATAACTCGACATTTCAGAGAAGTCATAGATAACGACGATATCACGTTTTTTTGAATCAGAATAACGAGCATCCGTCGGTTTTAACTCGGTGGATTTATTGGTGATTTTTTCGAGAATTAGCTCGGCAAATTTTTCGTAGCCGTCTTTTAAGTTATACGACACGTGAGCTTTCATCGGATTTAGGATATTTAAACTCGAACCACAGATAATATCATTTTGATTACACCAAACACCGAGTTTGTTATAAAAACTGGCAGGTTGATAAGGCTTCTGGCCATCCAAGATTCCTTCCTCGACATTGCAATCTGGTACAAAGATGCGATAGCTCGAGAGAGTAAGCTTCTTGCAAGCACGTTTCCCCTCCGGGAGATAGAGTTTCGGATCACCAAAGTTGGCAACGTAGAATATTTTTTCGGAATTTAAAAGATTCAGAGATTTGTCGATTACAACGGCACCTTGAGAATAGCCAGAAAGAATAAATTTCTTGTTTTTGCAACGTTTTGATTCTTCTTTTACGCGTTCGATCAACTCACTCGTTCCCTTCTCGACGGATTCACCGAATTTATAAGACTCACCGGCGGAAACAATGGCGCCGAGAGAGACCATGAAATTTGCCGAAATGGCGGGGTAGCCATTCGTCTTTTCGCCAAGTTCATAAAATGAAATTTTCTCGTCTTTTAGTTTTTCTTCGATAGCTGATTTATAACTTTTATAGTCCGAGTCATTCAAAGTTTGTCCGGAACCACGAGCAAAAATAAATTCAAAATCTGAACAATCAGAATTATCAAGCGAGTTCGCTTTTATATCAAAAGTTGCCGAAAGAAGTATCAAAATTAAGAGAAGTGCCAATTTCAGAGACTTCATAAAAAACCTTTCAAAATTAGTTAATTAGAAATCTAAAAACGGGTTAAACTCATTTTATTCTATTTTAATTCTGCGTGCTAGCATAAGCATTTTCTTTATTTTTCTTCACATGATAAAATAGAGGAAAATAAGAGACGTAAAAATGAGCAAAAAACTTTCTTGGGATGAATATTTTATGGAAATTGCGGAGACGGTTGCGAAGAAGTCGAAGGATCCGAGTTCGCAAAACGGCTGCGTGATTGTTGACGAGAGAAAAAGACCAGTTTCTTTCGGATATAATGGTACCATTCAAGGTGCAGACGAGTCAAAGATGACACTTTCTGAGCGTCCGATGAAATATTATTTCGCAATTCATTCAGAGATGAACGCTTTGATTTTTGCGGGACGCGACCTTAACGGATGTACGCTTTATAACATGATTGCAACTTGCGAAAACTGTCTTAAGCACTGTCTTCAAGCTGGCATCAAACGCTTTGTTTACAAGGAACTTCGTGTTCACTCACACTCGACCGACAATAAAAAATCGATGACCAACATCGACACTGATGAGGCAATCATCCGTTTGCTCGCAGCTTGCCCAGATGTTGAAACCTTAAATATCACGAATGGAAAAACTTACACCCAAGATATTTTGGATTCATACGACAAAGACTCTGAAGAATACAAACGTTTAATTAAGTGGATTTAGAGATTTTTCTCAATCGTTTCCGCTAAGACAACCGGGCATTCATAATTAATTAGGTGCCCGGATTTTTTGAGGAAGATTGGGGTGGAACCGAATTTTTTCGCGACGGCTTTAATCTGTTTCTGGGAATTTAATTTGTCACTTTCGCCGGCGATAAAGACACATTTTTTATCAAAATTAAAATCAGAAATTGCGTAGCTGATGCTGAATTTTGCGGCGCGGCCAGAATCTTTTTTAGAGGTGAATTTTTCAGCACATTTTTTCGTAACTTTAAGGACATCTTTAAACGTTTGCTTGTCTTTCGGGACGATTAAATATTTCGTTGTAATATATGAAATAAGATTCGTAGGGAGAATCGCCGAAAGTGGTGCGAGATTACAGATGAATTTTGGTGGCGTTACACAAATTGGCGAGAGGAAGAAAATTTTCTCATTAATCAGCTCAGGATATTTTTCGGCCGTAGCGGCACAAATAATAGAACCCATCGAGTGGCCAATTAAAATCGGGTGGTCGAGTTTTTTCTCAAGAATATAATCGGCAACCCATTTTGCGTAGCCGTCGGCGGTATGTTCAGAGAGTTCTGGAAGCTTCTCTTTTTGGGTATTAAAAGCAGGTGGAACATCCGGGACATAGCAAGTATATCCCTTTGCCTTAAGGTAAGCGACGGTTTCTTTTAAGCCGAGATGATTGCCACGAAAGCCATGGATAAGAACGAGGGGAGGTTTTTTCATTTTATTCTGCGATTAGTTTTAGAGCTTTTTTGATTGCCGGACGATCGAAGCCAAGAATCTCGGCGACTGAGCCGTCTTTTAAGTCGATGCGAGTTACAGGAACGCCGTGGATTGTCGGATCCTCGCTTGCGTCGTGTTCTTCATATTTAATTCCCTGTTCATCAAACCACTCCATCAAAGCGTGGCAATAAACACAGGTATCAGATGAATAAACTTTTATCATACCTCTATTATATCATGCGAAAATTCTTATGCTTGCAAGAAAATTTTGGCTTTGATATTTTTTATTTAAGGTATCTGCCTAAAGTTCTTAAACCAACGCGCTCGACTCAAACGAGCCGTAACCGAATCAGAGCCAACTTCTTCATTTTTGGGGTGAAGAATGATACAATATACTAAACATAGGAGGTAAAAATGGCAAAGTCCGAAAAGACCGCAAAGGCAGAAAAAACAGAAAAGAATGACGGTAAAAGTGAAGCATTAAAACTTGCCGTTGCTCAGATTACAAAACAATTCGGTGAAGGCTCAATCATGAAGCTCGGCGAAACGAAAAAGATTGATGTCGAACTCATTCACTCAGGTTCACTTTCGCTTGATTTGGCGCTTGGTGGTGGTTATCCAAAAGGGCGCATCATCGAGATTTATGGTCCAGAATCATCTGGTAAAACCACACTCGCACTCCACGCAATTGCTGAAATTCAAAAAACTGGTGGACAGGCCGCATTTATCGATGCAGAGCACGCACTTGATCCAGCTTACGCAAAAAGAATTGGTGTCGACACTGATAATCTTTTGATTTCACAACCAGACAACGGTGAGTCTGCACTCGAAATTTGTGAAACACTTGTTCGCTCTGGCGCAGTCGATTTAATCGTAGTTGACTCAGTTGCAGCACTTGTACCTCAAGCTGAAATTGATGGCGACATGGGCGACGCACAGATGGGCCTTCAAGCACGTTTGATGTCTCAGGCTATGCGTAAGCTCACCGGCATCATCGCAAAATCAAAAGCTACAGTTATCTTCATTAACCAGATTCGTATGAAGATTGGCGTGATGTTTGGCAACCCTGAAACTACAACCGGCGGTAACGCTCTTAAGTTCTATGCTTCGGTTCGTATCGATATTCGCCGCATCGGCCAAATTAAAGATGGCGACAATATTTCTGGTAACAGAACAAAAATTAAAGTTGTTAAGAATAAGATTGCTGCACCATTCAGAACCGCAGAATTCGACATTATGTATAACGAAGGTATTTCGAAGACCGGCGACATTCTCGACCTCGCAGTACAATATGGCGTAATCGACAAGGCTGGTGCCTTCCTTAAATACAACGGCGAGACAATTGGCCAAGGCCGCGAAGCAGTCAAGAAACTCTTCAAAGAAAATCCTGAACTGATGGCTGAAATTGAAGCAAAAGTTCGCGAAAAAGCAACCGCGGAGGAATAATTTTGGAAGCGAAAAAAGTCACCGACCTTCGGGTCGGTGTTCGCGACGAGAATCGAGTTAACGTTTTTTTGGATGGGAAATTTGCGTTTTCTTTAACGATTCAACAAGTTTCAGATTTTAAACTGAAGCGTGGCTCGATTCTTTCTGAAGACGAAATTGAAAAAATTCAGAAGGCTTCGGACTTCGGAAAACTTTTTCAAAGAGCGCTCGAATATGCGCTTTCGCGCCCACATTCAGAGCGAGAAATTCGCGACTATTTAAAGCGAAAAAAGTTGAAACGAGAAATCGAGCAAAAACGATTCGATTCATTTTTGGAGCGACTAAAAAATGACGAGACTTACGCGGAGCATGTGAAAGAAATTCGAAAAAACGTTCGCGAAAAGAATAAAAAACTTTCAGAAAAAGATTTCACAGAAGACAACCGTTTTGAATATGTCGGACGAGCAAAAACTGGTTTGCCAACAAAGCCTGGTGCGCCGATTTCGGAAGAAGATATCGAGGCGGTAGTTGCGAAGTTGATTGATTTAAAAATCATTGACGATGAAAATTTCGCGAGATATTTTGTTTCAAATCGCAATCAAATTAAAGGGACTTCCGAAAAGAAATTGCGCCTTGAGTTAAGGAACAAAGGGGTTGCGGAAGAAACCATCCGTGAAGTTTTAGCCGAAGATGAATTTGGCGAAAAAATTCGTGATGATAAAGTTGAAATCATGAAGATGATTGAGAAAAAGCGTCGCCGCGGATACGACGACGCTAAGCTTACGCAATATCTTGCAAGGCAAGGTTTTTCTTACGATTTAATCAAAGAAAGCTTACGCAGCGTTAGTGAAGACGTTGACGACATCATCTAAGTCGTCGATTGCTTCGAGAAGTTTCGAAACTTTTTCTTCATCTTCACCTTCAACAGGAACAGTTGTAGTTGGGACATATTTAAGTTCAGCTGAAGTGACGGTCATGCCAGCATCAATCAAAGCTTGGCGAACTTTCATAAGATCGGTTTGAGCGGTGATGATTTCGATGCCGTCTTCTTCTTCAGACGCATCTTCAGCGCCAGCTTCGAGCGCAGACATTAAAGCCTCTTCACCCTTATCAGAAATAAAGATGACGCCTTTGTGCTCAAATTGAAACATGACAGAACCTGGATCAGCCATACGACCGCCGTTTTTATCGAGAGTGTGGCGAACTTCTGGCATGGTGCGGTTTTTGTTGTCGGTCGCAACTTCGATGATGATGCCGACGCCTGCTGGGCCATAAGCTTCGTAAGTTTCTTCAATCATTGCTGCAGCGTTTTTATCAGCAGCGCGAGCGATTGCACGTTCAATGTTTGCTTTTGGCATGTTAGCATGGCGAGCTTTTTCAAGCACCATTGCAAGCGATGGGTTCATTGCTGGATCTTGGCCTGCGCGAGCAGCGATAGCGATTTGGTTTCCGATTTTTGTGAAGAGAGCACCGCGTTTTGCGTCAACAACAGCTTTTTGACGCTTCGTGGTTTCCCATTTACTGTGTCCTGACATATTTTGTTCCTTAAAAAATTAACGATTTATAAATACTTGTCTATATTATATCACAAACAGAGAAAAAATATTGAATTTACCCTGAAAATGTGTTAAAATATCATCATGTGGGCAAGCGTTGAGGAGCGTTGCCCGATTTTATAGTTTAGCAAACACGCACATTAAAAGGGAGGTGAGTTTATGGAGCAAATTCTCATGCTTGTTTTGCTAGTAGTTGTTGGGGCTATTTCGATGGCCATGAAGAACTATTTCAATATCAAGAAGCCGAAAAAGATTCTTCCTGAGGAAACCAAAATCCAGGAGATGAACGAACTTTCGGAAATTATCCGAAGCGGCGCGAAGACTTTTATGATTACTGAGTATAAGATAATCATTTTGGTCGTTATTACAATCGCTGTTTTGTTCACTCTCTTTATCGAGGTATCTTCAGGTCTTACGTTTCTGCTTGGTGCATGCATGAGTTCTGCTGCTTGTATTCTTGGTATGGTTAGTGCAACCTATGCTAATTTTAGGGTTGCAAGACGTGCTTATAGATGCAAGAAAGTTGGACGTACTGTTCGCACCGCATTAAAAGGTGGTTGCGTAAGCGGTCTCTCAGTTGAGGCCTTCGGTATTCTCGGACTCATTTTAATTCTTTTCGTCTCTGGTGGGATCGATTTAGACGCGACGTCACACGGATTACTAATCAACTTTGCGTGTAACCCGATTACCATGAGATTAACAACTTATTCACTTGGTTGTTCCCTTGTCGCAATGTTTAACCGTGTTGCTGGTGGTAACTATACTAAAGCAGCCGATATCAGCGCAGACATCGTGGGAAAGATTAGAATGGACATGCCCGAAGATGACAGTCGTATGCCAAATACGATTGCTGACTTCATTGGTGATAACGTAAACGATATCGCTGGTAACTGCTCGGACCTTTTGGAGAGCTTTGTTGCCACCATGGTCGCAAGTCTACTGATTGCTGGAACAATTTTCAGAAGCGCAGGCGAGCCTGATATACAGCTCTATCTTGCTACATTGAAATTCCCGATTGCCCTCGCAGGCATTGGGCTTCTCGCATGCATTGTGGGATTGGCTTATTCGCTACACCATAAGAATAGCGACAATCCTTCGCTTGAACTTAATATGGCAACATATATTTCAGCGGCAATCACAATTCTTGGTAGCGCAGGCGCAGCGAGCTACATCTTTGGAAGAATCGAACTTTATAATTCGTTCAAATTAGGATGGGGCTCTCCTTGGGTAGCAGCTATCTTCGGAATTGCATCTGGCGTACTCGTTGGCAAAATCACCGAATATTACACTGGAACGGAATACAAACCCGTTCGATCACTGGCCGAAATCTCGGTCGAAGGCGAAGCTTTCGTTGTTACAAAGGGCGACGCAATCGGCTCAAGATCCGTAATACTTCCTTGTATTGTAATTGGTGTTTCACTTCTGATGTCATGGTGGCTTTGTGGCATTTATGGCATCGCAATTGCAGCACTCGGAATGTTATCGTTTGTAGCGACGACGGTTTCCATTGATGCTTTTGGTCCAATCGCAGACAATGCGGGTGGTATCGCCGAAGGCTGTCAGCTTCCAGATGAAATTCGTGCAATCACAGACAAGCTTGATGCCGTAGGTAACACTACTGCAGCAATCGGCAAAGGTTTTGCGATTGGTTCAGCAGCATATGCGACAGTTTCACTCATATTTGCATACGTCGGAAGTTATTCGACCGGCGAAGCTGTGCTTAATATCGCAAGTCCACTTGTTATCGTTGGTGCAATCATCGGCGGCGCACTTGTTGAGTACTTCTCGGCAATGCTGACTGATAACACAGTTGAATCCGCACACCTTTTGGCAGATGCGGGAGCAGCTCAACTGACACCTGAAGTTATGGAAAGAAAGGTTAAGCCTGACTATAACATGATTATCGAGATGGCCGCAAAGCAGGCGCTCAAGAAAATGTTAGTTCCATCGCTTCTTGCACTGTTCATTCCTGTGGTTGGTGGTTTCATTTGTGGCGTAGAATTCGTCGGCGGCATGCTCGTCGGCGCTACCGTTGTAGCAATTCCTCGTGCAATCTTCATGGGCAACTCTGGAGGTGCATGGGATAACGCTAAGAAATATGTTGAGGCAGGCATGCTTTCCGGACACGGAAAAGGCTCAGCCGCTCACAAGGCAACTGTTGTTGGTGACACCGTTGGTGACACCAGAAAAGACGTCGTTGGTGTTGCGCTTGATATCTTTATTAAGACAATGTCGACGGTCGCTAATACATTGGCTCCAGTGTTTGCAAGCATACATATTTTATAATTTATTCGCACTTTTAAACTCCTCAAAAATCCCCCGGCAAGTCCGGGGGATGCTTTTTTATCGATTTTTCAGAGCGGCTTTAATTCTTTCTTCGACACTAAGGCTTTTATCAATATTTTCGAGGGCTTCGGTTGCTTCTTTTAGCGGGAAGCCAAGAGCGATGAGGGCATCGAGAGCTTCGTCTTTTTCTGGTTTAAGGTTTCCGGTTGGGACGAAGACTGCGGTTGAGCCGACATGGGACGGGAGTCCAACTTTGTCGCGAAGGTCAACGATGACGCGTTCGGCAGATTTTTTGCCAACGCCAGAAGCTTTCGAGATGAAAGCGACATCGGCGTTTGCAATGGCATTTCGAACATCTTCTGGAGCGGCGAGAGAAAGAATTGCCATACCGGCTTTAGGGCCAACACCATTCACAGAAGTCAGGAGCTCGAAAAGTTTTTTCGCAGCAAGACTCGAAAAACCATAGAGGTCTTCTCCATTTTCGCGGACGGAATGATGAGTGTAGAATTTCTCCGTTTCACCAACAGTGATGGCGTCGAAATCGAGAGCGGTCAGAGCGATTTCATAGCCAACACCATTCACATCGACAATCACAGAGTTGTCAAATTTCTCTGCAACTTCGCCTATAATATGCGCAATCATTATTTATTCTCGCGATTTTTCTTAATATATTCGTCTTCTTTTTCGAGGACGGCGCGGAGAGTATATTCTTTGCATTTAGCGTTTTCGCAGTTTGCAGGCTCGTAAGTATAAGAGCTGCCTTCGATACCAAGATTAATACCGTAAGGATCAGTGAAAAGTTGTGGATCCATTACCTTCAAATTTTCTTCGGAAATCTCTTCAGGATAATAGCCATTTTGGACATAAAAACCTTCTTCAAGAGCATAATACATCGCATTAATTGCTTCTTTTCTCTGTTCGTCGCGGTGCATTGCGTCAGTGTTGATTTTTTGGATGAAGAACAAAACGACGAGAAGTGTTGCGAAAACAATCACGACGGAAAGTTCAATAATTGTGAAACCTCTTTTTCTCATATGCTTATTATATCACACACAGAAAGCTTGGACTAGACAACGAGGGAAATTTTTGTTATAATAGCACATGGAAGGGTGGCCGAGTGGTTGATGGCACTGGTCTTGAAAACCAGCAAGTTAACGCTTCGCAGGTTCGAATCCTGTCCCTTCCGCCATTTTATGATAGCCGAGAGGCTATTTTTTGTGTCTATTGGTGCGTCTAAATAACAGAGGTAAAATGGTACAAATTGACATTTCTATTCGGGTTCTTAGGAAGTTGGCTCAATAAACGGCTATTCTAGTTATGCTAGAGTTTTGTTGGAAAGGAGAAATGATGAAAATTCTAAAAATTCAACTTTTCTGGAAATTCATCAGTTTCGAGATTACTTTCGGGCAAAAAACTCGCTAGCGTAAGCTAGCAAGTTTTGTCCTTCCGTAGTGGATGTAGCTAATACTAGATAAGCTACATCTGCTACTTTTATTATATCAAAGCATTAAAATTATTTAAATACTATTATGGACGAGATAAACCTTCCTCTAACTATACCGGGTCGGAGACGGCACAGAACCTGAATCCGTCCAACGCCACAGCGGTTACGG
>CAZCZD010000002.1:0-13369 GCA_964503305.1 uncultured Candidatus Saccharibacteria bacterium
CTTGACAACTAAACACGGTTTTCTTTGTAGAACCACATAAGGACTATTTGCCCATTTGGGACTCAGTGTCGCAAACGTATGAGTTGGTCTGTACTGTGTTGGTCGGTTCATGGAATGTCGCAAACGTATGAGTTGGTCTGTATTTCCTCTGAGCCATCTTGTGAACGTGTGGGGATGAAAGTGTGTTTAGTGGGCAGTGCTAAAACTGTTCTTTGACAAAATCATAGGCGTAGGGGATTCTTAATTCTGAGGTCATTGTATGACGACGCATGAGACGCAAAATCGGTCGGTGTGGAGACTTTGTGTGCAGTGATGTAGGACAGTGGGAGTAACTATAACGTGACGGTGTAGAGTAGCCGTGATACGAACCATGCGTATATTGCGTACCACAAGTGCGTTTATGCGTATCAAATCCGAAGTGGGTGATACCGCTTTGCGTGGGGGTCTATCTGGGGAGTCGTCTCTGTGCAATTTGGCGACTTTCTGGAGTGTCTCATGTAGACACTAGCACATAGCAGGAGTGGCGGAATATTATCTTGTGACGAGATAAATGCGTTCCGAGAAAAACGCTCATTAAGACTAATTGGCTCTGGTTGTGTGTCGTAATGGCACATGAGTAACCAAGAAGTATATAGCCTTGGGTTAAGTCGAGGAGTATTAAGTGTATTTGTTAGTTGAAATGCACTGAAAGACTGGGAAGAACCCCTTTTGAATAGGAGTGGTTTTCGTTGAAGATGTAAGTCGGTAAAGTTACAAGAGTAGAGATACGCACCTACTTATTCCTTAGAACTGGGTTATGAACTCATAGTATAAGGGGAAGTTTAAGCGAATAAAGCTGGGTGTAGGAAAAACGCCGTAGAGGTGAAAACCTACGGTGAATAATGTCGCTTGACATGCAAAAAGTCACTGAGCAGACAGTGATATTATCCCTAGAATATACGCATAAATACTAGATCTTTATGCACAGAATAGGTGGGAGACTATGAAGCACGAATTTGGGTTTGTGTGGAGTCGCCAGTGGGATACCACCCTTGACTAGATGACAGCGGTATTTTTGGGATAACTGGGTAAACTTTAAGAGTCCACGAGTGAAAGTCTCGCACATTGCAACCCTATGTTGTTTGTGGGGTGTAGTGTGATAAAGTCGAATGAGCAGCGAGAGCGACCATACCGACTATAAATCCGATGAGGAGTGTCGTATAATACGATATAAGTGGGATAAATAACGAACAACGTGGGAGTGAAATATGGTACAGATTGAAGTAGTCAGAGTACTTCAAGTGTGTAGATTACCTACACTTTACTGGCAAGGTTCGAATCCTTGCACTCTCATTATGAAATACACAAGAAGAGGTGAGAATATGATTATGAATCTTGGACTTGTGCAACTTGGGGGGAGTATTAGCATTGTTGATCAGATTGACGGTTACATCTTCCATTTCTCCGGCAAAGATCCTCAAGCGCTTGAACTGCGTGGATATTGGCGGATGAAACAGTTGTTTGATAACCTAGAAGAATGTCCAGAGGTACGTCTTGTGGTTAACTACCACGACAAAATGACGTTAGCAGTTGGAATAAAACTACTATATATGTTCTCACACAAGATTAATAACTGCTATATCATCTTCGAAAACAGTGAAGTGATGCAGTTATTCTAACTTTATAGTCACTGAGAGCGGACGAAGTGCAAACCTCGTCCGCTTTATTGTGCCTATAAACTACACACGGCACAAGAAAGGGGTGAACCTAAGTGTTAACCTTGGTACAGTTGGAAGACGGCAGCTTCCGCCTTGTGATTGACTACGAGCGAGATGACATTGTTGTCCATGCAACGTGGAACTTCACAGAGTGTGAACCGTCCGAAGCGAAACAGTTAAGGGAAATCCTTACGGCAAAACTCGGATAACGTCGGCTTCTGTAGGGCGGAGCGAAAATCTCCGCTCTACACTGTACCGATAAAAATTAAAACGAAGGGAGAGTATAATGACGCCAAGGGAAAGGCAGCGGATATTCCGCAACAATGTAAAGGAAACTATGGCATGGGCGATGATGATGTCCATGCCTTTTTTGATGGTTATTCACTGGATAATCGTCGGCTATTAAGAAGGGAGATTAATATGAAGACTTATGAAGAACAGTATTTGAAGTCCTTCGAAAGCGAAAGTTACGAAGATGACTACGATGAGGACGAATGTTTTACTATAAAGAATCGCACAAGAGCGATTCGCATCCGTAAGGCAAATGAAGATCGGACTCGTCGCTCCTGGAGAATGGCTAGAACTGCAAGAATGAAGTCAAAGTCAATTAAGAGAACAAAGCGAGAACTTCGTGCGTGAAGACATCGCTTTGACGTAGCACGGAAACCAGATTTGCTTTCTTGAGCAAACTGAGCGCCAGCAACACCACGGCGTTTTTTACTTAAGGCAAATTGAAGGCAAATCTCATATACAACTTAATAGCAGAATCTACCCATGAATGTTTACACATAAATGGAAATTAATTCGTGGGTAGTCATGTGCTATTAATGTCACATAAATGAAAGGAGCTTTTTATGAAAAAGAAAATTACATCATGTAGCATCTGGGTGAAAGGCGAAAAGAAACTTCGTCTTTTTAGTAGTAGCGAAGATCAGGTCAAAAAGACAAGGGAGTTTTTCTTTACCGGATATAACCCTTTCCCGTGCTATTCAATGGAATCCACATTCCATATTGTAGCCGCATGGCTCAAGGCAAACGGTTGGGAACGTCAGCCCGGTGGGTTTATCACTACTTCCGTTAGTAATGAATACAATGAGTTCGGCGAGAAGTTTGTGAATACACACACCGTTGTAACTCGTTTTGTGCCGGTTACAGAATAAAGCGAAATGCAACCCCACACGCCTCTCAACGATGCGTACCATGTGGGGTCTTTTTATAAAAGAAAGGAGAACAAAATGAAACTTAAAATGAAGAATAGCGAAGGTAAAGAAATCAATTTCTTTATCTACTGGAACGGAACTGCAAGGCAAATCGGAGAAAAGGGTCTGATTGAAGATTTCGCCGCCGAGTACATCCGCTTAAAAGATAGCGGATACAGCGAAGTATATCTGTGAGGTAACCATGTACGGCTATATTATAGCATCCGGTTATAAAGGGAGATTATCTGACGGGACATGGATGCTTTTTCCAACTGAAGAAGAGTATAAGGAATATATCTATGAAGGCGATGAAAATTAAATTGATCACATTAATTGCGATCATTCTACTGGCAACTCCGGTCTCCGCTCGTCCGATGACCGTCAAGGTAAACCGATGTCGAACAGGATACCGCACAACCGTTTACTGGCGACATAAAAAAATCGCCGCTTACCGGTTTAAGCGAAAACCGAAAGTGCGGTTTGTCAAATCTGCCAAATTAACGGAGAAAATGCTGACTTCTCGCAAGGGAAAGACGCTCTACATCGAAATCATTGATGGAAAGCAAATCGACCGGCGCGGAAATGGTCTGACAACTGGCGGATACTACATCCGCTATCACGGCTTCCGCAAGGGAGATCGAATACGGTCATATTGCGTATATAATCCCAACACAAACTACATCGATGATGTAGCTGAAAGGTACGATGCAGTTAGATAACAGAATCTGACCGCGAGCTACGAAAAATACCGGCTCTGGTTCGCGGTTAGTCATGTGTTATTTAACACACGAAGTCAAATCAAATCCACACAAAGAAAAAGGAGAGAAGAAACATGGCAATGAACAGAACAGAACTTGAGGCAGCATTTGGAAGATTTATGGCAACGGAACTCGGGATGGAAGATATATTCCAGAAGTTCATGATCCTCCTCGATCCGCAAGAAATCATGGACGAATCCGCGCCGAAGAAAACTCGCGGCGAAAAGCGCCAGAAGGCAAAGGAAACCGCCAGAAATGTATCCTATCAGGCTACAAGAATATACGATGGAACAGAAACTGATGCCGAGATTTTAATCCGCATCGTTGCAAAGCACCCGGAAATCCGGCTTCGCGATGAAAGCGAAACTTATGTAAAGAGAAAGACAGGTATCCTCACCTGTGAAAACGCCGCCATGTGGATGATAAATAAGTCCGCAGACAACGGAAAGCTTTTCGACGAAGTCATCGACGTAGCAATCGCCTCACATCTCCACGAAGATGCAAACGGTCTCTGCGCACCGACGCTGCTCATGATCTGGCGCATTCTGGCACTCCATAACTACAATCATCAGAAGGTAAAGGAACTTCTGATTGAACTGCTCCGCAAGAACACAGTGAATGCTATCACCGTATTGGCGAAGGCAACTGAGCGCTACACACAGCGCAATGTTCATGATCAGCGTGTGCTGTTTCTGGAAGAGAAACTCGCAGAGATTCCTGGGATTAAGAATCAGATGAAATAAAGATGGAAATTAGAAAAGGAGTGTGATATAGTTGAATCGTTCGTAACATTATACTATGCCGGTGAAGGGAATTCGCCGGTGTAAATGTTGGTATGAACCTCAAACGAAAGGAGTTAAATATGTACTATTACTGCTTATGTCCAACGGAAGATTTACAGAAAGTAAAGGAGTGGTTCTTAACTAAAAAGATCTACCATGAAGTCAGCTACTACAACGGGAAATTAGTCCACATTGCTTATAAAACAACAAAATCTATCAAAGATGAATTCGAAGACTGGACTAACAAAAACCTTGGATGGTAAGAAAAGGAGGTAAATTAACATGAAGAGAAACGTTTCTGCGGAAGCAATTCCATACCTCGAAGGCAGAGCAGAAATTTCCGACGAGCAGTTCAACGAGTGGTTTGTCAATGGTTGCAATCCGTATTACACAAGAGCGATTCAGAAGCGAATCGGGATTGTCGAGATCCTGAAACTCGCCAAGGAAAACGGTTGCGATTGTTACATCACTCCAGGCGATGACGCATATGATTATGGTTTCATAATCTTCCCGGATGATGTAGTTATGTATGTCCAGAACGGAGATTTTTTCGGATGGGATTTCTGCATCGAATACATCCCTTCACAGGGAAACGGAAGTGGCTGCAGATGCAACGAAGAATCAATCACCGCAGTCGATTGGGATGAGTTGTTGCACCAGAAAGCAGAGGGACTTACTTACGCAAGAAAACTCGGCGCGAGGCTCTATCCATCCGCCGAAACCTTTAAGGCAAAGCATTGGAACTTTGACGAAATGGTTCAGATTTAAGGAGGTAAATCACATGAGAAATAGAGCATACACCGAAGCCGGTTATAGAGAAAAGTACGCTATGGAGCATGGAAAGAAAACCACGAAGCGAGATCGCCGTGGTCATACACTGTGGATCTTCACTTACTCCGCAGATGATCCTTATCAAGATGCAAACGGGGCTACTTACGATGCAAGCGAAGGGAGATGGGTAGGATGAAAGTTAAAGTAGCAATCGCAGATTCTGTATAATTATTTGTGATATTAAAAGGAGTGAAAGGAGAGTAAATTAACATGAAGATTCTGGTAAGAGAAGTCAAAGACAATAAGTGCTCATATATCTGGAAGGAGGTATCTAAGGTAAATCCAATAAGATATGGGCGTTATATAACCACAGATAATAATGAGTACGGTGTGATGGATATCTTAAAAATAGATAGAGACTATCGTAATCTTGGTTATGTAATATGCGCAAATTGCGGCGAGGTTATCAAAGAGGGAAAAGTAGAGAAACATTATGCGGCAAGAGAAAGCGAAGCGAATTGCGCAAAATGCAGCAATCTCTCACTTCGTCCTATACCCGGCGAACGGAAGATAACAATCCGCCCTGATGGAAAAGCCGTGCTACGGAGCTTAAATCATCCATTATGCGTAGCGAGATCTACATACAGACCAGAACCTCTTGGTGAGGTTGATAAACCTCAGAGTTGTATCTATTATAAATGCCGGAGATCTGGCACGTCACAAATTTACAGAGACTTTTTGTCCGAAAACCCAAATCCATACACGGTTTTATTAACGGAAAACGCCGTAATTAATAACGGGTGGGAATTTTCTAATCGTGGGGCTAATGGAAACGAGTATGTTACCAAAAAGGGAAAACTCTTTGCGACATTCGACGTAAATGGAATTCTCTACTATTTTACGGTAAAATTTAGAAATAATTACTACAAAATTAAATATTCAGATAGATACGATAAATACATGTTCAATAATGGATATGAATTTATGTGGGATGATATGTCTGAAAGGACAATCGATCAATTTCAGAGAGAAATCAAAAAACTTTATACCATATAAGAATAGAAATTAAATGGAGGGAAGATCATGGAAGAACTGAAAAAGATTCTTGAGTATACTGGAATTAATGTTGAGCAGCTTGTTAACGACTATGTAGAAACGCTCCATAACAACAATAATCCATTCGCAACAAGAGAAGCTGCAATTATGACGCTTAAAGAATGGGCAAAGGCAAAGGAATGGCTAATCCATCAAGTTATGGCAATGCCTGGTTATAATGGAAACTTACAGTCAGTCGGAATGATTGAAGTCCCGTATGAAAGAACATCCTCCGATACTTATCAATCTGTCACATCAATTTGGAGAGATGTTTTTAATAGCGGCGGAAAACTTCTCTCAAAGGTAGATGACGACGGTAAAAAAATAGAAGATTATATAAAATCAGAACTCGCAGAACTTCCGGTAAAAATCAATATTAATGATATTACAAAATATAACGGAAGAGAAAGGACGTCTTTTACAAAATTCGACAACTCCGGCTTTACACGCAAATCGTTAAAAAATAAAGATGATGCGTATATATTAACTAGAATGTTTTTCTCTTATACGGACACGCGTCTCACAAATAAGATGGCTTCGGATATCAATGAGGTCAATCCTGACATGAGGGCGGCAGGAGGGATGAAGACAACTCGTGCTCTGGGGAAGGTTATGAAGCTTTATGGAGTTGAAGACAAAACGCCAGGGAGCGCATACGGAAGGGAATTCATCTCTAAGTATTGCGAGATCATGAAAGAAGGCGGATTACGGATGTTATATGTAGTTTCTGTAAATCCGATTGATTACCTTAAAATGTCAATTGGAGAGTTTACATCCTGTCACAATATAAACGGAGGCGGATGGAGGTCTGGGACGATCTCATACATGCTCGATAAAGTGACTATGATTACTTATACGGTAAGACCTGGGCAGGAAATCACAAGTGAAACCACCGGCGAGGTATTCACATCCAAGAATCGTCCGGAATTGTTTAAGAAGGTGCATCGCAACGTGATGCATTGGGATGATAAACATCGACTCATCCAGTCTCGTGTATATCCGCAGGCTCTTGACGGAACTACAGATATGTATTGTGTATTACGTCATGAAGCACAGGCTCGTATTTCAAAGGCAAATGGTTGGGATGCCCAAGCATGGACTAATCGAAAGAGAAAGTACATGGAATTCACAGAAGCAGGTGAGGGACGCACAAATTACGACGACTGGTCGTACGGATATATGGGAGGCAATCTTAGCACTCCTGGGCATGCTGGAGATCCGTACTCAACGGAAAAAATCGTGATTGGAACATATCCGATGTGTGTAATTTGCGGTGCAAAACACACCAGATCTGGATATCTAAAGTGTGCTAGACATTAAAGGAAAGAGGTGTAAAAGATGAAAAGATTCGAAGATATCCTTGGTATGACTCAAGAACAGTTAAAAGATTATTTATGCAGTTATCTCTGTGGGGTTGGATACAAGATTAACTCCGCAGATGGATATGTTTTTGCAAAGGGAGATATCCCAGTTTTGTTGATTGCTCATATGGATACAGCACGAAATAAAGAAATACCCAAAACAATTCTAAAACTCCCGACAGACGAGGGAATTAAAATGACCGCAGATGGAACTTTGATCGGTGGTGATGATAGATGTGGTGTGTGGATGATCATAAATATCATCAAAAAATCGAAATGTCATGTCCTTTTCCTTGAAGATGAAGAAATTGGCTGTGTCGGTGCTAGAAAATTTGCTAACTCCGATCACGCAAATTATATAAGCGAAAACATTTCTTTTATGATTGAACTTGATCGTCGCGGTAAAAATGACTGCGTCTTTTATAGCAACGATAATCGCGATTTTGTTAAATACATCGAAGAAAAAACCGGCACAAAGGAAGCAGTAGGAAGCATGTCGGATATTAGTACGATCATGCCAAAAACAATGATTGCTGGAGTTAACCTTTCTTGTGGCTATTATCGTGAGCATACCATAGACGAATATATCATGGTTGAAGAGATGGAAAACATGATGGAGCGACTTCAGAATTTTCTTGAAAGCGAAACAGATTTTCCGAAATATGAATATGTTGAACGCAAATATGAGTATAAGCCGTGGAATTATAATAACTACTCATTTGGAAAATCATGGAGAAAAGCGCCGACATTAAGCCAAAAGGCACTTAAAACGCTTGAAGAACTTCGCCTGACCGTAGTTCTTGAAGATGGATGGGAGACAGAAGAAGGAATCGACCTTGAATATGTATCATTCGGATCGTCTCCGGCGGAATGCTGGGCGAATATGTTCCTTGAGAATGAAGATTTGTGTTTCAGTATGATTGAAGATTATTACTTCAACTAAAGGAGGTGTTGAATGTTCTACCTTACAGAACTTGGCAAACAGGAAGTCAACACATATATCAGTGAAGCAAAGGCAAAACGTAAAGAGATCATTGATGCCGGGAAAGATACCGCTGATGATACACAGCTTCCAGAAGAAAATGATATTCTGATGGACATTGCTTACTTCGAGGAAGATGGAGAATACTGTAATGGCTGGGGTATAACTGACCACTATGATACAGATTATCCACTGTATCTGAAGCGTGGAGTTCATTATGTAACATACGCAAGTGAGTAATGAAATGGGGGGTTGATTATGTACGAAATTAAAGAGATGCTTGAGTCAAAAGACAAATATGAAAGAGATTTTGCAGAAGTCGTTTCTAAGCAAGATGGTAGTCATTCCATTCCTCGTGCAGCGTTCTTTGTGGGTGGCAAATATCATGGATTATATATGACTCACAAGGAACTTAAGGTAAAAGGAAACGGAGAATTTACTCCGAGATGGTCAGCAATGAAATATCACAACGAAAATCTTGTCAACCTCGCTCTTGAAGATCAGCCGATGATTGATGGATATCTGTCGCCGATGCTCGACGGTGTGTACTTACGGTATGAAACGCATGAAGTATATGATGCGATGTTTGACTGAGAAAGGAGAGTAACTCATGAAGAACCGCAAACTCTACGACGCAATCACTGATTTCGCTACGGAATATAGATCACTTAAATGGAATGATGATGAGAACGTAAAAGCGTTTCGCAATCTTGTCGATCTATCCATCAAAGCCGGGAAAATTCCAGAGTGCAACCGAAATGAACCGTCAACTTGGAACAGACTTCAAGCGGCGGTAACATACTACGACAATAGATTAAGGTTTTGCGAGGAGGAGTGAATTATGATCATTAAGGCAAAGTTAACATACACCATCAAACCCACCCACCCGGATTTCAGTTGTCTTGGTGAATCGTGGTCGCCGGAAAAGAGATTTACCGACGAGGATACGTGGCACATCGATCCAAATTGCTTCTACGGGAAGGAAGACATCGAGGATCATATCAAAGAGAATATGCTTTTAACCGCTGGCGGTGGCTACGATTGGAACGGTATTGACAACATTGAATTCGAGATGAAGGAGGCAAATTAATATGCTTAAAGCAAGAGAGATTTGTGACCGTGAGGCAAGAGGAATCCCATATGTGATGATTATCAGTTACATCATCGACAAAGGGCAGAATGTGATTGCCGAGATTACCGACGAAGATATTGATAACATCGAAGGGAACGCAATGATGACCGCCGATTTCTGTAAGGGTATTGTCAGAGCAGCAAGGGCGGTTGTAAAGGAATGCGACCAGAACGACATCGTTCGTCTCATCAAGGCGGAATGGTCTCTTAATGGAGAAGTGCGCCATCCATACGAAGACCGCCTAGTGGAAGGCAAAGATCTCCGCATGAGAGAACTCGCCGAGCAGGCAATCTGCTACCTCAAAGATCGCGACGAACTTGAAGACTTCGCTGAGGAATGGGGAGTAGAATTTGATGAAGAAGAGAAATCTTACTTCGGTATTTATGAGGAGGGTGAAGATGAATAAATATTTAGTGACATATATCATTGAAGGTAAAATTTGTGAACCTGTAATAGAAACCGCTATACAGATTTTCAACAAAATGGATATGGATGACTGTTATGACATCGAGATTCTCGATCTCGAATGGATTAAACCATGGGAGAGTGTGGATGAATGGAAACATTCACCAAATCCTCGCCCAAAATGTTACTTTAAGGGAACTTGGGGTTGTCGTAATCCAGAGACAAATAGAATAGACCCTCTTCGAATGGAAATTAGAACGATGTTTGGAGAAGGGTTGCTGCTAGATGCTGGATATGGAACTGATCACTAATAGAGAGGGGGTGATTAGAATGAATAAACTGTACTCGGTACAGTTCCTCATGAAAGGCAAGGTATGGGAAACACGTAATTTTTGGAGCAACGAAGAAGCAATGAAATTTATATATGGAAATTATCATCACAAATATTGGAAGTTCAAGGTTGTTTGTGATAATGACATTCACAAAATCTGGTACGCCGTGTAAAGCGAGGTGATTAAATGACAGATACTGGAGTTGATCTTCTCCGTAACGCAATCGTTGAACAAGCAGCAAAAGACTACAGAAGAGTTGTTGCCAGAAAGAAACGGCATCCGAAATATGGTAACTACAACGGAAAGGAACTTGAAGAGTTCTTTGGCTCGGCTTGGTTTCAATGGTTAACAGATGTTGATGGTAACTATATTAAGAGAGAAATTAGAAGGAGATATGGAAAATGAAATTTATCCAGGGTGTTACGAATTACGATGAATGGAGAGATCACGCAAAGGACAACAATAAATACAAGGAGCGCATGGCTTTGATAAGCGAACTGCTTCCGAAGAAAGATGATCTAAATGTCGTCGATCAGTATCGTCTTGCATCTGCGCTTGCCGTGTCGGAACTTACAGGGAAACTCGAAGACTTCTGGGCGGTGAGCACGTCGGTATTAATGAATCCGATATGCCAAGCGAGAGGAAGAATCAAGGGTTGTATCTGCGAGAAGTGTTACGCAGCATCTGGAGCGGCGAGATTCTCCGGACTCACGCAGTCACTGGAAACCAACTACCTGATCCTTAACAACTTCCTTCTCTCCGAGGAAGCGCTGGCAACGGTGGCGATTCCTTCGCTCAATGGAAAGGGACGTGTCGAATCTCACGGAGATGCAGCAACGCAGATTTGCGCTATCAATCATACTCGTCTGGTAAATAGCCACAAGCATCTCGACTTCGGTGTGTGGTCGAAGAATACCGAGTTCTATTATAACGTGTTCGAAACCGAAGGGAAGCCGGATAATATGATCTTCATCGCATCATCACCGATGATTAACGTGCCGATGGAGATCCCGGAGAAGATGAAGAAGTATGTCGATCATGTTTTTACGGTATACGAAGAGGAGTACGCAAAGGAACATGGAATCCAGATTAACTGTGGGACTTGGATGAAGGCAGATACACTTGACCATCGTTGCAAGCTTTGCATGCGTTGCTACGATAAGCAGAACAGAGATTATTATATCAATGAACTGCTTAAGTGATAGAAATTAAAATATAGTTGCATAGAAAGAAAGGAGTATGGTATGATTGTATACAAGAAGGTAAGGACACTAAAGGATGGCAATTACTACCCGCTGTTCATCGACAAGAAGAAACCATTCTTGTTTGGCGAATGGATGAAAGCCGGGTATCACCCGACACCAGGTTTTGCTCCGAGGTCGCTCGGTAAAGACGAGAACGGAGATGAGATCGGCGGTTGGCACTGCTGCTTCAAGCCGGTCGCCCCGCACATCGCCGATGAACTTAAATCCGGCGAAAAGCGGGTGTGGATGAAATGTGAAGCAGATGGAAGAATGGAAAAGTACGATAGACCGGAAAGCCAGGGGGGAGAGTGGTTGCTCGTCCAGTATCTGAAACCGCTTGAAATCATTGAAATTGAAAGCGAGGTGGTTGCATGACAGTTGCAGAACGGCTTAACGATTTTATTCAGAGATATGATCCATATGCATATGAAGATAATGAAGGTAGTGTTGAAAAAACAGAAAAAGCATTAATGAATACACCGCTTGATGTGGTAAGTGAGTTGCTTGATATCTTGGAAGATATGGAAGAAAGGGGATACATATGAAAACACTGCGAGAGGCGTTCGCCGATGCTCATGATTTGGTTGTAATGTTAATCTTTGATGTCTGGAAAGAGAAAGGAAGCACCGAGCGAACTCAGGTCAGACTTCCGTACATGCCAATCGAAGAAGTTGTTGAAAAGTACGGCGACTTTTACTACACCGGGGTATGGTACACCGAAGGATGGACGGATGACGGCAGATGGAAAGCAAGTCTCTGGGCGATGGCAGATGAGGAGCGAAGAGTTGACCAATGGTTGTATGAAAATTGGACACAGTTGTGGAAATAAAAGGAGGTAATAACATGATTAGAGTTAAGTATGAGCGTTACAATTGTGACTATCGTCGGTACATTGAAGAGAAAACATTCAGAGATCTTGAATGTCTTGCAGATTGGTTGTTCTCAAATGTAAATGGGAGCTATAAAGATAATATGTTTTTTGTTAATCCAGATAGTACACTTCCTTATTATGGCAACGAATTACATCTTGATAGTTCATGTATTAGCACTAGGTATGATTCGTCTGGTTATGAAACATGGATTCTTCAGATTATAAAAGATGGAGCAATTATCTACTCAACCGGCAGATTTACAAATGGAATTTGTCACTGGAATGAAGAAGTTAAACAATGGCTTCGTGATTGCCGGGAAAGGCAGTTACATCCGGTATTCAACTTTGGATAAGGAGAAACATAATGGAAATTAAAACATACCGCAACAAAAGAAACGAGAACAAGTACATCGATGTAAAGCATACAAACGATCGACATTACATGTGGCGACAGCGAATGAGTTGGGACAACGGAGTAACAAATTATCTCGGAGGACATCCGAAAGGTGGTTTTCATCGTGTAAGCAAACGATGGATGGGTGAAGTGATGGGTGATTATACGGAGGTGGTGTGATGAAACGAGCATTCGTGGTATGGAGTGCCCTTAACGGAATTGGATTTGGTGTAAGGGTAAACGAAGAAGACTATGAAAAAGCAAAAGAACTCGCCAAAAAAGGGTTCGATAGATGGAATAATCCAGAAGAATATCCAGAGTATCATGACGTCGGTTGGGCTGAACC
>CAZCZD010000002.1:13469-16719 GCA_964503305.1 uncultured Candidatus Saccharibacteria bacterium
GATGGAATAATCCAGAAGAATATCCAGAGTATCATGACGTCGGTTGGGCTGAACCAGCTATGGAAATGATGGATGAAGTAGGAATCAAATATGAGATACTCGATATTGATGAAAAAGATGACGAATTCCCGGATTGGTGCGAAGAAGTTGTCTAGGTAAAAGGAGAGTGATGGAAATGAAATTCTACTGGGAGATGAATGAAAGCGACTGGGAAGAATTCGCCGATGCCTTAGACAGAAAGGCTTTTGACGTAGCATATATGAGTGGCGAGTATCTTGGTTGTTGCAGAGCTGGTGATTTATGCTTCGACATTCGCGCTTGGAACGGAGGCAAATGGACAGGATGGGGGTTCGAATTGTTCTGCGGCGGAGTTGATACGGGATATGGGTACTCCGCAAGGGAAGCAATGGCGACAGGGAAATATGAAAAGAAATGGGATGTCCCGGACGAGCTGCAGTATCCGTACGACGAAGTCGACTATGGAGAGTTTCCAAGCGGCTTCGAGACTTACTCACTCGCAGAATTCCAGAGAGAAGCCGAGAGGGTATTTGAAGAATTCATCAACTCTCACGCAAACGTTTATGATGGCGCAAATCTGATAGCGAAAGCAAACGAACCGCTTCACGTATGGTAAGGAGGAATGGCTATGATGTGGGAAAAGGTTGATTGGCTCATGAAGGAAATCGGATATCTGCCGGTAGATGATGAAAACGGAATCGACTTCTACTACAAGGGAATGCACGATTTCGGCCTGGGGTTGTACGACACTGACGATTATGCTTGGCTTAACACGCTGCTTCGCTACGATATAGGCGGTGAAAATGCAAAGGCGATTATTGATTGGTACTACGTAAATGAGGATACGACGGTACAGGAAGCGATAGACGTAGAACACAAAGACGAACTTGCGGAAGTCGCCGATAAACTTGGTATTACTCTTGACTTTAGCAACTGGCCGGATGAAGATCCGGAGTATCTTGAGTGCGGATTTGAAGAGAAAGGAGCGTAACATGTACGAGATTCGAGTTTATTATCAATTCGCAAACATGAATGAAGATTATTATCTCGGGGACAAAGGTATAAAGCGTAAATGGAAAGCAAAAACACCAGAAGAACTACTTAAAAAATGGAATTTACATCTAGATGAATTCGAAGGAGAAACATATTCGGTATGGGAAGGCAATACTTCGATTATTGGTGGAGCATATGATCCTGATGATGATTTAATTCTATTAGAATATTTTGGATTCGATGAGGATGATAGAGATAAGTATATGTAAATTAGAAAGGAGAAAAACTCAATGACTATTAGAAAATTAAAGGAAATGATTGCAGATTTGCCGGATGATATGAGAGTGTATGCTGATGATGGTACAGATTTTTTCAAAGGAAATTCAGAATTCCTTTGCATCGCTGCAAGTGAAGAATTTTCAATGGCAGTGTTCCAGACGAGAAACGATTTCGAACCAGAAGAAGAAACAGAAGCGATGTTGCAGTATTTTTCGGAACATGATGAATGGAATGAGGTAGATGCTTGGTTGGAGTTTTATGACCGTGGCTACAAACCAGAGGATTTCGCCGATTCTGATTGGGCAAGAGAAAATATGGAAAACTATGGATTAATGTAAAAGGAGTGTGATGTAAATGAAGACAGTAAACATCGGCATGTACGCCGATCAGACCGGGCTTTTCACGGAAGACGAACTCAGTTTTGACAACTGGGTAGACCTCTACATTCAGGAGTGGATAGCGCGGAAATGGTACGAAGAGAATAGCCTTGACAAAGAGACAGCGACGGAACTTGGAATTCCACTTGAAGAGGCGACATTCGAGAAATGGTTAAATGAAGTGAGCTATGGCGATGATACGGACGGACTTTACGATTTTGCCATCGCAAACGGAGATCGCCCGACCACCGGAGTCAACAAACATGATTTTGTGTTCTATCGAGATGAAAATAGTTTTAAAACCATCGTTTTCGAAGGGAACTACGACGACTGTCGTTACTTTGGTAGAGAGCATAATTGGGAACTCGATGGATACGAACTTGAGATGTGGGAATCATAAGGAGGGAAATATATGTTGGACAAGAAAATTAAAACGTACATGACATTCGAATGGAACTTTACTGATTTCTTTTATGCTTTCTGTGAAGCAAAGGGAATTGAAGATCCGGAATCGGACCTTACTGAAGAGGAATATACGACGCTTGAAGAAGAATGCAAGAAGAAACTTCTCACAACCGGCGTGTTGTCGGCTCTTCACGATGCAATTATGCAGGACGTAAACGAACGTATCTTTTTAACAATGGCGGAGGAATAAAAATATGATTAATGCAGAATCTTGGATCAGGATGGAATTTGATAGCGAAGGACGAGGTAAAGTTGAAGAAGCGATTGAAACGATGCAGGCCGTGTGCGACGCAGTTGGGAAAATCACTTCTGGTTGTGGCTGGACAGATAGCCTTCACGACGCAATCGAAACGCTGCAGGACATGCTCAACGGAGAGGAGTATTAAGCAATGATATTAAAACTATTAAATAAACTGCTTCGCCGGTATATGTGGGTGTACGAGATTATTGACGGAGATAAGGGATTTGTCCTTGCTAAAAACAGAGACGAAGCGATCCGAAAGTTGTCTTCATACTATGAAGATGAAGATATAACAGAAATGATTAAAAGAGAAAACATGTATGTCTATGATGCAGAACACAGTTACATCGATGGAGATGTATTCAACATTGTGCCTTGGTAAAGAAAGGAGCTGATATTATGAACGTATGTATTGGTAATTACTTGAACATTTTTACAGATGAGTGCCACGTTGATGAGATTGACCTTGAAGATGATATTCTTGACATCTATATCATTTTCGCGGAGTGGTTTGATGAGATCGATGAAGCTGAAGAGAGAGCTATGAAAGCCATTAAAAGATGGAAAGATAGATATTACCCACGGGTCAATCCTGATAACCCGAGAGCGATCAGATCTATATCTCATAAAATTAAAAAGGTTCTCGAAAGAGAATTTGAAGATGACGCGATAGCGGTTTTTGTTAAGGCAGAACAGAGGTGATAATATGACATTAAAGAAAATTAAATATAAGAATAAAGTTACATTTGACTACTTTGAAATATGGCTCGGCGAGGATGAAAGCGTTTTTGATCATGCGATGGTTGATAGAGAGAAGATTATCAACAATGCAACTTGTGTATCAACACAGGTTTGCCCGTGGTGCATTAAGAAATAT
>CAZCZD010000002.1:16819-54023 GCA_964503305.1 uncultured Candidatus Saccharibacteria bacterium
CAACAATGCAACTTGTGTATCAACACAGGTTTGCCCGTGGTGCATTAAGAAATATAATCTGTACAAAGAAGTTGAGCGAACGCGAGAAAGTATTGATGAGGAAATTGAATTTTACAAAGACGAAGATCCAAAGGAATTGGATTTCTCATGCGGAGTTGAAGGATGTGTAAACGGAGCTGCTGATTACGTAGACCTGTTGTGGGAAAATTTTGAAATTGAGGAGGATTAAAAAATGAATATTAATAATATTACTGGGAACACAAAAGAAGTTAATACACTGAGCGAAATTACTGATGTAACATTTGAAAATAATCGACTTTGCCTTCGTGTAGAAGATCCAATTGCAGCAAGAAAGTTCGGATTAAGTGACTCGACATATAGATATGAGTTCGATGGATGCAAAATGTATTGGTATAAAGATAAAGACGAATCAAAACCTAACAGTTGGAGTTGTCAGTGTGGCAAGGGAGGTTTTACATTGGTTGACGGTGGTACTTCTAAACAGATTCGTGCTGTAAAGAATGAAATGGCCAATCAGATTATAGCGAAGGGAATGCTTGGTTATTTTGGTAACCAGAAAAGATTTACAGATGTCGCAATTGAGTTGGATTGTTTCTACTATGATAGAAATGGTTATCTTCACAGGAGGTGAATATCATGGTGATTTATGAAGCGATTGCGAGAGCAAAGGAAGATCGAGAATGGAGTTATACACCACATGATCCTTTTACTGTTGCGGTTGGATTTATTAATGACGAAGGAAGTGAAGATGAGACATGTTTTGATTTATATGGGGATAATCCCGAAAAAGAACTTGCCGATTTATGGAATGATATGGCGTATGAATTTGAAAGCAAAATTGATGGTGTAATTTATGTAGAATCGCATTGTTATGGATGGGAGGGATAAACAAATGAAATTAAGTAGAAGAGTTAAAGTTGTTCGTGCAATGGAGACTATTGCGAGGTGTATTAACGACGAAGATATATTCGATTCCTGGTTAATGTGTGGAGTTGCTGACGGAGACATCGACGGAAGCGAAGATGATGAAGATCTTGAGTACTACTGCGAGGATAAAAACTTCGCTGAATTGATGGGGTTATTTCTCCGTCTGATGAAGAGAGCGGAGAAGAGCGGCGGATTGTATGAAGATGATGTAGTGAGTAAGTAAAAAGAGGTGATCAAATGAGAAACGCACTTTACGAATCGGTGCAGATCGCACAGGAAATCTACAATGAGATTAAGTCTGGTAAATTTAAAGTAGATGGCAGCGTCGCTGCTATAAAGAAAGCAAAAGAGCATCTCGATAAAGCCAAACGCAAATACCGTGCGCATTTAAAGCTACAGGATAATAACCGCTACGAGAATTACGCAAACGGCTTTATCGTAAATGGTGGCGGTGAGTTTGATTATCGGTGGATGAAGGTTTTCTTCCCGGGCGAGAGATGGACAGACGAAGAAAAAGCGGAATTCATAGAAGAGAATTGGATATACTGCAGGCCATCTCAGTATGATTGCACAGGGCAGATATTCACTACTAGAATTAACTGCTTTAACATGCCGAAAGGAGTTGTTGTTTATATCATGGAAGCAATGGACGTATGAAAGGAGAGTGATGATCATGTCGCCAATAGAATTATTTAAGGCAATAACGGAACCTGGTAACTACACGGTTTCATACTTACAAGATGGATGGACAATGGAACTACAGATCAGCGCAAGATCGCCGGAGAATGGCATGTGCAGAGTGCAGAACGTACTTGGAGATATTTGTTCGGTAACATATGTTGAAAGGAGTTAACCGTATGAGTAGATACGCAATCACAGTTGATTATTACATGTGGGACGAAGAGAACGACAAGGAGTACACAGAAAAAAGCTATCTGTATATAAAAGGAAAGCATAAAATCTATGTCTTCCACAACACACCGGATGTTCATGAAGATGAGTTGGAACTGAAATCGTTTGCCACTCGCCGTGAAGCGATGCAGTACATTGATGCACATAACCTGAACGAAAGTATCTGTTATGAAAACGTGAGACCTGAGAGAATTTTAACTGAATATGAATTTGTAAAACCCCTTTATGAATTACCTGGCATGACGGTTACGTTAAACTTCTCGGAAGATAATCTTAATTATCTCAGAGAGAAATTTGAGATTAAAAGTAAAAAGGATTTACTCGACGTAATCTACGAATGCATTACAACATATATGGAAATGTAAATAGGGGGGGCAAAGCAAATGATTTACCTTGAAGATTTGATAGAAGAAATTAATCAGATGAAACCAATTGAGTTTTTAGACGAAGAATATTTTGACAACAAGTCAGATCCTGCATGGAATGTAATTCAGTCAATCATTGATAGAGTCCCGAATATTTATAAAGATGATTTGGAGTGGCTTGACGTGGAAATCGCAACCAACGGAGATGAATTCTTATTTAATTCTGAGTTTGATTGTGAACGATTCGCCGATGCTCTTGATAAACATGTCTTCGGATTTACCGAATGTCACACCGGCTATTATGATCCTTACGAGGATGCTATAAGCGGCGAAACTGATGAGAATAGTGGTTGGTATTATATTGATTGGGATTGAAGAAAGGGGTAAAAGCACATGAGTAAAATCACAAGAGAAAGCTGGAATTTGATTGTAACAGATATAATCGATATCGTTGAAAGCAACAGAGATTATGGAACTGACTATTTTACAAATAAGGAACTCGAAGATCTTCTGACAGATTGCGGTATCATTCGAGTTATTGATGATGAAGCATAAAGGAGGTGATTACATGAGAAACACTTACTGGGATCGCGATTACTATTCTATCTACGAAGTGAATGGAGAGAAATACATCAAATTCTGGGGGTATTTCTACGATGGTTGTGATGACGAAGAGAAACCGTATCGGTGCCTGGAGTTCGTTGGCGCAGAAATTCCGCTAGAAGATTACTTAAAAGATAGGGGTATTTCAATCGAGGATGGCTGGTCGTCGTACATCGGCGATATGACCGAAGATGAGGCGATTGCGGCGATGAACAGATACTATAATGGAAACCCACCGGAACCGTATCCGATTCAGGATGTAACGATGGAAACGCCGTGTGGCGATTATGTTGATGCAATATTTTATGAGAAGGAGAAAATTATGACAAATAAAGAGGCGGTCGAGAATAATTATGTAGCTATTTTTGAAGCATTTGATGTGAATGATCTGGCATGGGATATCATTATAAAAGTTCTAAGAGAAAACATCCCGGGATTCAATGTTGGATTTGGAGATGGAAATTATATGGCGTTTGCGATTCCGAAGAATTGGGAGGAAGTAAAATGAAGTATATTATTCTGCAACTGCCGAGTAGTAATCCGGCGAAATTCATGGGGACTGATTTTGTGGAAGAACATTGCGGTGGGATTCCAAAGCGACAGGATTATGTCTTGGTTTATTCTGGGGAAACATTCGGATACGGAAACCTTGATCATATCTACGAGCGTTTGAATGTCAATCGCCCCGCTGATTATCACGCCCATTCGCTGTCGGTTAGCGATGTGATTGGACTTGAGGTGGGCAATAAACAGTGGGAATGGTGGTACGTTGATTCATTTGGGTTTAAGAGAATTTGGTGCTGACGCACGGAAAGGATGGTGCAGATAATGAAAATATATGTTGTTAAAGAAACTAGCGTTGGAACTGAAGAAAACCCAAATTTCGCTGGGAAGATAGAAGTTTCATTTCATGATATTGGGGACAATCTTATACTAGCAAGAGATTATGATGGATTACCAGAATGGTTCATCCGTGAATTTGGATATATACGAAAATGTGACGCCAAACGGAATTGGGCATATAAAAATCCTGAGAACGATAATTATTGGCAGTCGGTAGTAGAAATCATCGAATTTGATATTTGAGAGGAGAATTAAATCATGAATAAACTTAGAAGAAGCCAGATTGAAAAGGTAATTGCAAAAATCGAAGAAGTGAAATCTGAACTTGAATCCATCCGGGACGATGAACAGGATTACTTCGATAATATGCCGGAGAATCTCCAGGGATCTGAGAGAGGTGAAGCTGCGGAAGAAGCGGTAGATATGATGGATGAGGCAATTGACAGTCTCGATGATGTGATTGATAATTTAGGTGAGGTAATTTGATGAAAAAGCGAAATGATGCGTTCATTGTTTATTATAAGTGTAACGGTTGCGGCGGGGAATTAACAGTTCCTCGCCAGAAGGGAAGACAGCGCGGCGTTGGGCATGTAAAAGATTTGTGGTGTCCGTGGTGTAAGGTAGATGAGAAATTTGTTGAAGTTGGGATTTGGTGAGAGGGGATATATATGTCAAATAAAGAAAAGAATCTTGAAGCTAGAGATCAGGTATTAAAGGGAGTTCTTAGAACACCGTTGGCATTTGTTATGGGTGGGCCAGTCGGACTTATTGTAAATGCGATTGCAACCGCAGCTAATGCGAAATATGAAATTGATAGGGAAAATGAACATAAAAAGTACCTTGAAAGTTTAAAGCCAAAATACTCTACATTTGAGGAAGTAGAAGCACGGCATGACCAAAGGCAAAAACTAATTGATGAAATAAAAGAATCGTTTATGTCTGCAATTAAATTCGGTCGAGATGATTGTCACATAAATTCATCTCGGAATAAATATTGTGAAATGAGTCCAAAAGTAGATGCCCCTCATCCTGAATGGGTTTGGACAGGAGATTCAAATATTCCAGAAGATGGTATTTCGTATTGTCTTAAAGATTTTTATAATATTTATAACAAGGATAAAAATGATCCTTCTATGGTGAAATACAATTTATTTGGGACATATTGTTATAAGGTAAATTCAAAACCATACCTTGTTATTTGTAGGATGTTTTCATGAATTAAGTGGTGGAGGTGATTAAATGAGCGGTAGATTACAAAACACAAGTAGAATCGAGAATTCTATTGAAATGAAATTAAAACAATATCCAAGAATTCTTTCTGATTACTATTATAGTATGACAGACAATACAGCTACAACAAAAAATGCTTATATTAGATATATCTCTGATTATTTTGATTATTTATTGGAGAATGGGAAAGACATAAAAAACATGTCTACATATTCTAATATGGGTCTCTCAGATATCAATCAATATGTTAATTATATCCGGTATTCAAAGGTAAATGGGAAGCTTATTGAAAATAAAGAAAGTATCCGTCGTACTAGAATCGCAGCAGTAAAGTCTTTTTATGCGTATCTGCTTGATTGTGGGTATATTGATAAAAATCCATGTGACAGAGTTAAGCTCCCTAAATTGACGCAAGATGTAAATGTAGTATCTATGACAGAAAAAGAGATTCAGCATGTTAAAGACAATATAATTAATTCTGGCGACAAATGGGCAAATAGAGATCTGTTGATTTTTACTCTTGGTTGCAGAACTGGTCTTCGTGTTACAGCATTATGTGAAATTGATATTGATGATATCGATTTTAAAGAAAAGAAAATTAGTGTTGTTGAGAAAGGTAACAAGAGAAGGGAACTATTCCTTGGAGACGACACGATTCGTATGATTAAAGAATGGATTTTAGAAAGAGGAGAAACCCCTGGATGCAAAGCTCTATTCGTTTCAAATCGCAAAACAAGAATAACACAAAGAACCGTAGAAAGAATGATTCTTAAATATACTTCGGATCTCGGCAAACATATCACTCCGCACAAAATGAGGTCTACTTGTGGAACGAATTTATATGAAAAAACCGGCAATGTATATCTTGTAGCAAATCAACTTGGTCATAAAAATATTGCAAACACAATGAGATACACTCGTATTTCAGAGCAAAAGAAGAGAGACGCTGCTGATATGCTTGATTCGTTATAATGTAAATTAACATTGCAGCCTCGTAAAATCTATGCTATATTATCCTTAGAAAGGAGTAAATTAACATGAAGCGAAGTCGTGATGCATTAAATGAAAGAATAATGTCGTTGATTTCAAAAACAGATGAAAGGAGGGCGTTGTATGACACATTAGCCGAGCAGTTTAATATGCCGATATCATTAACGGCTGACATTTGTGCTGGAAGAGAAATGATTTCGGAACAAAATGACTTTGTCGCATTTGTCATGCTATCTGGTCTCGCACCAGAAGATGTTAAGAAGTATTTTACAGCTGAAGAAGTGAAAATGTTTTCGCATGAAAAGTTTGAGAAGCCGGAATTTGAACTACCGCTTGTATTTAAAAATATGGTGCAGATTGCACCTGATCAGTGGATAGGCCGAATTACGGCAAAAGAACTAATGGCATTGAAGGATGCACAAGTCATCAAGTATAACGAGAACACACAGCGTACAATGCGGCGAATCGTGCGTGGCGAATCTCGGTATTACAAGATTGCACTTAACGAAAAAAGTGTTGGCGAAATTAAGGCGGCGCTAGAAAACGGAGCATATATCTCCGACGACATCACGTTAAACATGCCGGTAGAAACAACGGAATTTACATTTAATAAAGGAAAGATAACTATCAGCGAACTCGATAAACTTGATATCATTGACGGTTACCACCGTTATATTGCAATCTCCCGGGCGTTGCTGGAAAACAAGGACTTTGATTATCCGATGGAACTTCGCCTAGTAAATTTCTCTGAAGAGAAAGCGAAGCAGTTAATCTATCAGAAAGACCAGAAGACAAAAATGCGCCAAGTTGATTCTGCAGCACTTAATCAGTATAATCCGGCAAATATTGTTGTGGATCAGTTAAATGCGGATCCATCATCAAATATCCAGGGTATGATAGCGAGAAATTCTGGTGCAATCAGTCACGCAGATCTCGCCGCTTTCGTAAATGCGTTCTACTTTTCAACCGGCAAGGCAAGTCGAAAAGAAATCCTTACAGTAAAGAAAGAACTGCAAGAAAAGTTCAATGCTTATTTATCGTCGGATTTGTCGCTGACTGATCACACATTCTCGACAAAAGAAATCGCCGTAATTATGTACTGCTTCAAACACGAGAAAGATTACATCGCCGCTATCGATTATCTCATGCAGCATATAGACGAAATCCCATCTGGGTTGTTTAGCGTAGCCAACGGAAAAGTAAGGAGGAAGTTGTTAAACGAACTCGCTGGCACATTAGAAATGAGGTAAGACTATGTATAACGAAGAAAGGAAGAAACGCTACATAAAGTTAAAGGAAGATTCGGTGACGTTGCCATACCGTTCTTTGGAGTTGTTGTTTGAAAAGACAGAACCTTTTGAAGAGAGAGCGGGGAAAGATGTGTGTGAGTGGACTCCGCAGGAAATAATGGAGTACTACAAATATCGCGACTCTTATTCACTTTCGTCGCTCGTTGTTTGCAACTCAAACCTCACGCAGTACACGAACTGGTGTTTAACGGAGACGCTCGTACCAGATGGGCAAAATCATTTTCAGGAGATTCGACCGGATATGCTCGATGGGTGTGTCAACAAAGAATCTCTTTCACAGATGATAATTTCACGAGAAGAGTTAGTTAAACGAATTGATGAATTACCGAATTACACAGATCGCTTTATGATGTTGGCGTTTTTCGAGGGAATTTGCGGCATTCGGTATAGTGAAATGGCAGAAGCAAAGATAGATGCGATTCATGGAAATCGGATCTCGTTATGCTCTGGACGTGAGTTATTGATTAGCGATAAGTTAAAGGAAATCGCCGAGTATGCAGCTGCCGAGGAGACGTTCCAGACATATGGTCCAACAGGGAAATGCATCAAGTATAGAGATCTCAACCCATCTGGGGCGATATTTAAATTCGCAAAAAAGAACAACGCAAACGCCGGGGCAACAGCAATAACACAGATAGTCGGTCGTCGTTTCGTAAAGGCGGTTGATTACACCGGTTTACCGAAGCAGATGACGGTGAAGAATCTTATGGTGTCGGGAAAATTGAACTTCATAAAAGATATAATGACAAGAGAAGGGAAGCCAATCGAAGACGTGATTGTTGACAATCGAGATGAAATAAATGCACAGTATAATGTAGACACAATTAAAAGTTCTGCGGTGTTTCTACGGAAATATAAACAGTATTTCGATTAACTTCACTTTTTCTTCATAAGCCCCTCATTGACTTCTATGTACCAGGGGCTTAAAATAACCAGTGAAGCCCAAACAAACGTTCGAAAGGAAGATAAGGAATGACAAATTTCGATAGACTCGTAAAAATGATTAATAAGGCGGATGAATGTAACACGGAAATCGTAATCAGTTATGCACTCGATAGCGACGACGTTAGCATGTCGATGGTTATTATGCCGGAACTCTTGATTATGGGGGAGTGGGTCTCGATTTCTGACAAGAAAGATGGTATGCGTTCATACTTTACTTTTAATGCAGATACGGAGGTAGAGTACGATGAAGACGAAGAGGAATATACAATTTCCGTTGGAGATGGTACGTTGATAATCGCTGAAAGTTAACAGCGAAAACAAAATAACAAAAGAAATTAAAATTATGGTATTGACAAATGGAATTCAAGATGTTATTTTTTCTGTGGATGATAGTATCTGTCCACAGAAATTAATTACACGATAACAAAGCAAATTAAAATGGAGGGTGTTAGATATGGCAAAACCCGGAACTAACAAGGAACGTTGTAAAAGATATACAGCATCTGGACATCGTGAGGCAAACAAAGCCCGTCGCCAGGAGAATGATAAGAAGAGAACGGCGAGATTCGCCAAGCGCCGTGAAGAAGGAAAAGCATATGAATGGAAACCAATTCCGTTTGATCCTGAAAGACAGAAGCGGCAGTACGCAGAAGAAGCAAGAATTCGTGCCGAAAAGAATAGAGATCGCCGCGATGATGTTTCTAAGTGGCGAAGCGTAATGCGAAAACTCAATAACGAAATTGCTGCGGAAGAATTGAGAGATAAGAAGATGTTACAGTCAATCAAAAAGGAGATATAAGATATGGTCACAAAAGTAATTGGAAGAATAACGGATACAAAATGGAGTCTACAAAGAAATTGTAAGTTAGATAAAGATAATAAGCATATCTTCGATGCGAAACCTATTATCGAAAAAGAAGTGGTTGATATAGGTAATGAAGTGATATGTGAATATAATGAAGTGCCGCAATCGGTGTATAACACATACATTAATGGTGAGAATGCAATAGAGATCAAAAGAGAATTCCATGCAGATATACCAGAATGGCGACAGTATGTTGATGTAGTAGTTAGTAATACGGATTTATTTAAAGAAGAAGTTGAAAAAGAATATGAACAATTGATTCGTGAGTATAATGCATATGTTATTAACGGAGACGAAAAGTTGTTAGCATATTGCAAGCTACATGGTCTTGTGATTGAAGAAACTGATGCGGATGAATTAAGGGACTTTATTCCAAATCAAACTAAATATAATTCAGATATTATCAATGTTTCTAATAGTGTGAATCTTGCTTCTATTAGTCCATATGTTACTGTTACAAGCGACAACTATACAATTAGTTACTAATGGAGATTAAAATGATATATCTATTTAAGAAAGAAATTATTTGGAGCATAATTACTTTCGTATTTGTAATTATATATCTGTTTGGGAATGAGGGCGGCAGATGTGTCGCCTTTATAATCCTAGCAATTTATGCTGCAGGCAAATTGGCGAATTATTTTGTAGGAGAAAAAGAAAATGATGTGGTTCTTGATTGCACTAGCTATAGTGTTGTGGATGATGTTTATTGCGATGATGATCAATCGATGAGGTAAGTAAATGAATAAAGAAAAATTTTGTACAATTATAGAAGAGTTGCATGAGGGATACCGACTTCAACGGAAAATCGCTAATGCAGTGAGACAATATAACAGTATAACACATAATGATTTTCCAGAGCCGTATGGCATGGTGTGTACACATGAATTTACTGTGCTTGAATTGCTTGCTGAGATAATGGATGACCAGCATGATGATATAAGATATTGGTGTGACGATCTCGAATATGGAGAAAGGTATACACCTGGAGATGTAGTTGTTGACGGAAACGAAATTGAATTGAATACATCAGAACAATTATATGATTTTTTGATGTGGCAAAAAGAGGAAAGAATTAATAATGAGAACAAAGATAAAAATTAATACGCTATTATTTTTAGCTATATTGCTGTCGTTTAGATTTACGACTGTTTCAATTGGCGGAAGTGTAATAGTGAGAAGAGCAAACGGAAAACTAAATGAAACTTGTGAGACTGAATCAGAATTGTTAGATGAGACAGAGAGCGAAACCGAAGCAATTCCGAATACTTATTCTGAAGATGATCTTTATGTTCTTTCTCATATTATTCAGTGTGAAGCTGGGTATTGTGAAAGAGAGATGATGGAAGGTGTCGGATCGGTTGTACTAAACAGAGTCGCCGACCCACGATTTCCGAATACTATTACAGAAGTCGTAAACCAGCCTGGGCAATATCGTCCAGTTACAGATGGGGTTTTTACATCGGCACAGCCAACGGAATTGGTGATGGAAGTTGCTATTGATTTATTGAAGTGGGGTTCAAAATTCCCTTCGGAAGTTATATATCAGGCGAATTATCCGCTTGGTACAAGCATTTATAAGACACTATCAACTTCGTATTCAACTATGTATTTTTGTTATGGGTGAATACTATGAAACACGGAATGCGATAAGTTGGGAATTGAGGTAAATTAAAAATGTTTGTCATTAAAGAGATTTTACATAGTGGTCGCAAAGGGATTCGTGGTGAACCTGTCGATGATTACAAATACGATGGATTAGTTGGGTGCTACGCCAAGTTTGATATAAACGACATCCGGGCATGCCAAGGGGTACATATGATGATTTCTGGCCATAGTTTTTACGATTGGTGGCACACTTCGCCGGTAATACAGTTGACTAAGCGAGATTTCGATGTATATGAACTTGAAACGGTGAATACGATTTACATTCTGGAGGAAATGGAATGAGTTATTGGACACACATTCTCGGAGTTCTTGAAGTTAGCCCGATGGGGCGAACGCAGCATGAAAAAACGTACATCTTAAACACGGTACTTGACCATTTACCCAGGGTGACAGGTTCTGAAGGCGATATGCATGTAATTGTCAACGTAAGCGAAGATGAAACGACATCGTGCAGTCATGATGAATTTGGTATGCGTACTGACAATCTTGTTAATTGGTATGGAAATAAATCGCGAAAACATGGTTGGCTGCGGTATACGGATACGTACTACCTTACGATATACGGAAATCTTCGAGATCGTATGTTCATTGAGACGTTCAGGGAATTACAGAAGTGGCTTATACGTCTAGCGAAGAGAGTCAACGTTGAGCAAATAGATGTTACGCTTCGTGCCGATGATAGAAAATCGCCGTACCACTTTTGGTATGAATACGGAAGTGCATACGATGAGATGTATGAGTGGCCATCCTGGGCAAATGAAGATGGAGAACCAGCATGGTATGAATATTTAATGTGGGAGCGTGATTCGAATAGCGACATACCGTTGAAACATATTTATAAGTATTATGACGATGGTGATGTAGATGCGGAAATAGAGCGACGAAGTAAGTGGAGAGAAAAAATGAAAGGTAAGGCAGATGGGGACTAACTATTATTTTATGACAAGAAATAAAGAACTTGCCCATAAACATTTCGCCGTCGAGCATGACTGGGGTGTTACTGACGAGGAATACAAAATCGTCGATGATCCATTTCTTGGATATGAGATTCATCTCAATAAGCTTTCCTGGGGATGGAGACCGTTGTTCCAGCGGCATAAAGCGTTTAAGACGTGGAACGAGTTGGAAAAATTTTATTACGATCATGAAAATGATCTTTGTGTGTACGATGAGTATGGAACTCTTTGGACGTTTTTAGATTATAAGCAGCGTGTTTTTGACCACTTCGCAAGGGAGCCGCTACCAGTAAAGTGGGAGTACGACTACGAGCCAATTGATTTAAAATGTTATCCAGAAACGGCGCGGAAGCATCTCCATACAGTTTCGTGCCGTCCAGAAGAAGCGGAACTTTGGATACCGTTTGACCACATTGAGTATTTCGAAACGGAAAAGGCGGCAAAACGGAAGTTTAAAGTATACGATTATTACATATTCGAAGACATTAAATACTGGAACGATCCAAACTATAAAATTGATTGGACAGAAGGTGATTTTTCATGAGTGTTGCTATAGATATGGAAATACCGAAGTCGTGTTATGAATGCAAATTCTTATTTATCCAGTATTTTAATGATGATAATTATTGCGCAGTGTTGGAAACGGATTTAAGGAATGATCAATTAATTTCCGCTTCGGCTTGTCCATTAGAGGAGATAAAAGATGATAAGAATTAATGACGATTGGATCATTGACATAGATAGGTATAATTACACCCTTCGCCGTGATATGCACACAACTCGCATAATCAAGAAAAACGGAGAGGAAATTGAAGAACCTGTGTACAATACCGTGGGACACTATTCCAGCCTTAATAAGGCACTTGAAAATCTAGGCAAGGAAATTATCAGATATAAATTAATGAGCAACGAATATGACCTTAAAACGGCTGTAAATGCTATCAGAGAATGCCAGGATGAATGGAGACGATTGACTAATGAAATTAAGAGTGAAAGGGAATAAGATGCTTTGCTTTTTATTATTTATGATCGGTTGTGTTGTTGGAGTTTGGTTCATGTGTGCAGCAGAAGTAGCTGGAAGCGCCGATGATAAAGAAGAGCGGTGGTTTATGAGGAATAAATAATGGCAGACGATTTGATAAGTAGGCAAGTGGCGATTAAAGCAATGGAGGACGTTGATTGGTATCACATCAATAAAGATGGACAGTTGACACACGGAGCGAACAGCAAGGAAGACGAACCACTGTACAAGGCAGAGGATGTGTACAAGGTGCTGAATGATATGCCATCCGCACAGCCAGAACCGTATCTGGAGGAAAGTATATGATTATGATTACAATAGGGATTGAGTTTGCTCTCCTTATGCTTGTTATCGTGTGTTGCACGGATAAAATTTGTAACAGGTTGGATACTGTTATCACAGGATTATCTGTGATCATTGATAAAATGAGAAAGTATCAGGAGGAAAGGAGAACCGATGAATGATTTAATCAGCAGACAGGCGGCGATTGGCACACTAATGGAGTTTGATAAAAAACTGAGGAAAATTAATTGGTATCAATATCCGTATACAGAATATGAATGTATAGGCGTTGATAAAGCGATTGTTAAAATTGCGAATCTGCCCTCCGCACAGCCTGAACCGCTTACTGACAAAGAGCAAAGAATATTCCTTGCGGCGATGAGCAGAGAAGAAAAGGTCTGCAAACAGGTAGATGATGAGTGCAGAAACTGCCGTGAGCCATATGAGGATAGCCTTGTCAGAATTTGCCATGAAATCACAAGAAAGGTAAAGGGTGCGTTATGGGAGACTTGATAGATAGACAGGCGGCGATTGATGCTGTGCGCCGTTCTGAAGCACTGGACAGGGCATTTGGTTATGGTCATGCGGTTGATGCCTTGAGAGAGTTGCCATCCGCACAGCCAGAAACGCACGAAGAACGCACGGAAACGCATGCGTGCGATTGTATCAGCAGACAGGCGGCGATTGATGCGCATTACGAGTATTGCAATAAACATCCAGATGCTGGATTTCCAGTATGGTCATTAAAGATACTTGAGGACTTGCCATCTGCACAGCCGGAGATTATCAGGTGCAAGGATTGCATATTTCACGGTTTATGCAGAACATCAACCAGATGGGCAGTAGCACCAAAAGACGATTGGTTTTGTGCAGATGCAGAAAGGAGAACCGATGTTGATGCTAACACTTGATGATGCTGTGAAGGTTACGCAATGGCTTGTCGAAGATGGCATGAATGATGAAGAGATCATCCGGCAGGAACTGGAACAGAAGTGTTGGATTCCATCTGAGATAAACGAACCTGCAAAGCGTTTGAATGATTTGATTTTTGATATCAATCCTGCGGAGATATGCGCTCAGATTGAAGCTGACAATCTCAAAAAGTGGTGCGAAATTATTCAAGTTGAAATGAAGATGGCAATGGTGCAGTTGCCGTGTTGGGGGAAGGACGATGAAGCATGAGCAGATTTGACCAAGACCGTGAAGACCTGATCCGTCTTATATTCTCCATCTGCGACTATGCACGACTGGGATACATCATCAGCACGTATAACAGTTGCAACGACTGCAAAGATAAGGATTGCGAATATAGACCAAAATTGGGTGAATCCGTGAGATGGAATTGCCCATTGTGGAAGGACGGTGAAGCGGATGAGGCTAATTGATGCGGATGCGCTAGAAAAAGAGGGATGGCGTCTGAATAGAACGATACGAGTGGACAAGAATACATCGGAGTATCAGTCAAAACCACTTAGACAAGTTCCCACCATCGAGCCACGCAAGAAGGGGAAGTGGATTGATGATGAAGGAAATACTGTGACAGATAAGTATTGCGCTATATGTTCCGCTTGCGGTGAATGGAGTGAATACTTGACGGCATACTGCCCGAACTGCGGTGCTGAGATGACGGAGGGTGAAGGATGAAAACAGCAATATGGATTATAGCAGTGTGTGAGGTAATAAAGGCGGCACAGAATGCACTTCAGCTTCTGGGTTTCAGGAATGAAAAACAGATGAGGGAAAACGCCTATTCTGAATTTGTGAAGTCACTGAAGTCAACAGACAAAGAGTTTGTGAAGAAGATGCTCGAAGAATTTATGAATCAGGGGGATAGCGAATGAACGAATCTTGGGAAATATATTCGTTGCGATTGGATCATTATATACAAGATAAATCGGGACGTCATGCAATAGACGAACCACTTGTGGTTAGGATGGTGTATGATAAGAGTTATACACCAATGTCAATATGTATTAACGGAATGCTCGAAAAGATACGGAAGGAAGTTTTAAGTAGAACAACGAATGTGGAATAGGAGAGTAACAGATGACACCTGAGAGTTACGAGAAAGCGAAAGAAATCGTTAGAGAAATAAACTCTGTTGATAATGAAATCAAGGAACTGCGATCTCTTTTAGACAGATGTAATTTGTCTGAGTGGCATATGGAGGTGCGTCCATTTAGTTCATTTAGAAGTATTGACCACTGCGGAATGCTGCCAGAGTTTATGCAGATGATTCTAGAAAAGAAACTTGCAAGATACAAAGAGCTTAAAGAGGAACTTGAGGAGTTATAAGTAAATTAACGCTTGCAATAATGTTAATAATTTTTCTGATGGTATTGATTTTTGATTTTAAATGATGTAAATTAAAAGGGTAAAACATATGATAATTTTAATTAGCATGATTATATTCTTCATTTTTTTATTGTACTGTGCATTAGTAGTTGCGTCGAATGATGACGATGCAAATGGGAGAGGATAATATGAAGTGGTTAACAGAAGAGGAAGTAGATGTCGTTGTTGCAGTGTTAAAGTCGATCAACCTTGAGTTAGATCGCTGCTATTGGAATGAGCACCAGGATTATTTAGACTCACCTTTCGCGAATACCGGCGCGGAATATAAGTGCGACGCATTCTCTGTGCATGCGTATGACTGGTTGAATGAAGAAAACAAAGACAATTTTGTGTATCCGAAGGATAATATACATGTAGAGTGGTATAAGTATCTGGGGCGTGGAACGGAAGTTCGTGTACCAGATGACTGGACGCTAGATAAACTCCCGGCGATGTTGCAGGATTGTAAGGAAGCTATTAGGAAGGATTTTGGTGACGGAATTGATTAAAACGCTATATCCAATATTCCGCCGCTGGTCTGAGAAAGGATCTGTATGGTTGGTATCTGACACCCATTTTGATGACCCAGATAGAGAACTGATGGGGTACGAAGTTTCAACTGAGGAGCATTTTCAATACATCGCTGCAATGTGCCACAAGAATGATACGCTAATACATCTCGGAGATGTTGGGAATAAGGAGTATTTTAAGAAAATTAAATCGCATAAGGTTTTGATTCTTGGCAATCATGATAGGAGGCCAGGATATTACGAAGATTGTTTCGATGAGATATATAATGGGCCGCTGTTTATAGCGGATAAAATTTTGCTCTCTCACGAGCCGATACTCGGTGATTGTTGGTCGAATCTCCATGGGCACGATCATTCTGAATGGATTGTTGGACAGGATGGCAATCATATAAATCTTGCCGCCAACGTGGTTGGGTATATCCCAGTAAGTTTGGACAGTATCATTAAGCTAGGATTTTTGAAAAGAATTCCGAGTATTCACCGAATAGCGATAGATAAGCAAAAGGAGTTTGCGAATGAAAAAACTAGTAAGAAATGCGATTAAATGTAAACACTGCGGCGATGTCGTAGAGAGTAAATCGGTGCATGATTTCGAGGAGTGTTCATGCGGTGCTTGCTTCACAGATGGGGGACTAGAGTATCTGCGCCGTGGATTTAAGACTTCGCCGGATGATGACTATGAAGATTTAAGTGAATATAAAAATGTACCAGGATATCATGTTGAATATTTTAGTAAGTATCTTATTGATGTTATGAAATCTGGTCATGAGACTGATTTACCAGAGCCACTTGACAAGATTTTGCGACGATTCCCGCAGAGTGAGTATTATCTGCGGATCGAAGACGAAGATGGAAATGTAATTTTAGACACTATTAATAATCATAAAGAGGAAAATTAAATGAACGATGAACTGAGAGGATATTTAAATAGACTTGACATTGAAGAGTTTCTGGAGCACGACAGATCTGTTGAAGATGTAATGGCGGAGATTGAGGCGATTTACGGAGACGACTACTCGGCGCTGTACGGTGGGTGGATGTTCGACGATTGTGGACAGGAGGATTTCGCCGATTATATCCGGGCGGAATACGGCACGAGATGTTACGAGAGGACGCTGCTTTTCTTGAGGTAAGGATATGAGAGTTGTTTATATCGCCAATGATGGCACGGAATTTGATGATGAATGGGACTGCGAAGTGTATGAAGCAAGTATTAAGCACAATAACCTATTTGATATTGAATTATATGATGATAATGGGCATCCGTATCGAATTGATAAATTAAGTATATTCGATGATTGGATATATTACAAAGCAGAAAAAGTTGTAATTCCGACACAGAAAGCGTACGACGATTTTGCATGGCTTACCGAAGAAACCGGATGGTGCGAGTGGGAAGATATAACGGAGCCGGGAATTTGGACACGACATGAAGATGAATGTTTGAATGCGGAATGGAGAAAAATATGCAAATAATTTATACTTGCCCAAAATGTGGAAGCGACCTTCGGTATGTAACGCTAATATCATATCCGCCACAGACAAAATACGAATGCTCGTGTGGTTGGAGTTATACAGACCCAAGAGAGGACGTAGTGAGAATACCATTTCAAGATACCATAAATTCTTGGCAGGAAACAAACGATGTGTGTGGCAGCTGTGCTAATAATCCAAAGAATGGCGGAAGCGGAGTTTGCAATTGTACGTTAGGAATGAAGGTGACTTATTAATGAAAGTAATTTTTTATTGTAGTGCAAATAATAGTGATGTATATGAATTCCCAGATGACACATCAGAACTGGAGCTATTTGATGCCGCGAATGATTGGGTTGCAGATAATGTCGGCGCTTGGTATGAGGTAATCGATAATGAGGCAAATTGATAAGATTAAAAATATGGACGTGGAACAACTCGCAGCATTTCTTATCTGCGAATCAATTGAAGAGGATGTGGATTACGACTACGATGAAGACGCATATGTGATAACACATACGTGCTACGTTACACCTTTCTGCGAATATCCTTATTGGTGGGACTATGATGATGTTCTAACGGATACTGTTGCTCGGTTGAAGGAGGATGAAAATGGCAAAATTGAGTAGCGATGAAATTATTAAACTGCTTGAGGTGTTAATTGGTTCTACCGCTGCAGTCGGCGAGACTAACGCAGATCATGTAGTAATGGAAAATTTGAAGACAGTTATTGATATTGGTGATTATTGTTTAGATAAGGTGTTTTTAGCATCTACATCTTGTGGTAGACCTGAAGCGTCAATGCATGAAATAGGATGGACGGCGAGATGTGCGATGGATGAGTGGAAGAATTGGTTGGAGGCGAAGCTATGCGATTATTAAAGATGGCGCGAGAATTAATCACGATTACTGAGTATTTACGTGATAAATACGGAATTTATTATGCAGAAGGTAACTTGTTTGACTTCGATGAGTTGTGGGGGAGTACAGCACTTGGATTCGGCGGTGTCGGCGGAAGTGCGATGACCTGGGCAAGGACGTATGTGTTTATCCCGAATGGAATTGAAGAAGCGTACGTGTTTTTTGGCGATAGATTCGCATATAAAACGATGATGAATGATCGATTCTGGGAAGATGTAAAGAATTGTCAGATGGCGAGTGTTGCCGAAAGTGGGAGGTACTCGAAATGATTAATCCAAAGTCAATTCCGCCGATGCCAAAGATTAAAAGCAGTACCAAATCGTCATTAGAAAATAGTATTCGGGCGATTATAGAGTCGAATTTTTCAGACGCAAAAGAAACAAACCAAGATAATGCATACCATTTGATTATGGAAATGATCGAACTGTATATTAGGAGGAGTGACGATGTTATCACAGAGTAATATTGATAAGCTTTGCATGACAGGGCTTTATCGGTGCAATCCGGTATTGGAGTGGTTGCCATCATACAAAAGGGATAATCCGTACTGGTGCAAAAACTGGACATTCAAAGTGAAAAAGCGCGGTGACAATTACTATATGTATGATACCTACTGGGCGAGTGGCGACGAACATCCAGTGGAGTTGACTGATGACAACTTCGATAAATTTGAATTGGTTTTTGATTGTAAAGATGTCGAAGAATTTCGAGGGGACTATCAGAAGTGGATCACTTATAACCACGACGATAGATTTTGCGTTGCAGTAGATTCTAGTGGGGTTAAGTATAGTAGGTGTTTCGTCCGCAAGGGTGCGCAACCGATGAAAAACGCCGTGATAGAGCGACTTGAACAAGAGATTCGACTACTGGAAAACCAATTGGATTTGAAGCGGAGAGATCTTCAGGAAGTCAAGAATGGCGAGAAAGTTGATTTGAGGTGGGTATGAGAGTTGATGTTGGCGATAAAATTTATATTTCTGGTGAGAAACGCCCATACACGGTTCAATGCCGGGACGATCGGTACATTATCTGTACAAAGCCGTTTAATCTGCAGCATACGGTGCAATATTTTATCATCGATTTGGTAGACAAATGGAGAGCACCCGACGATAGGGTTTTCTGCTTTGGGTATGAAACTACGGAGGCGTGTCGGGATCGATTGCGTGAGTTACAGTATGAGCAAATGTTTTTAAGTCGGCGTCGAGGTGTGCCGCTGGATGTGGAGGTGGAATGATGACGGCAAGAGAAGCTATCAAAGGACTGGAGCGGTTGGCAAAAGAATTTAGTGGATACAAACCCAACGAAGAAATGTTTGAGATAGCGATTGCAGCGTTGGAGAAGGAAGCGTGGAAAGAAGAGCATCCGGTTTCGCCGCTACACCTCAAGAAACACTCAGATTCGCCGACAAAAGATAACTCTTGCATGTATTGCAACAAGAGAATGGAATGTTATAAGTACATAACTTGGCTGGGTGATCCACTTGATTTGTTTGCGCCGAAAGTGGATGGATGTGATAAGTTTGATAAGAATAAAAATTAAAAGGTATTGACATGAATGACGAGTAGCAGTATAGTATCAGAGAAGGAAATTATTTTTTATTTTTTAGGAGGAATTGTTTATGGCATTTAAGAAACCGCTGGTCAATTAATTTATCGCAGATATTTCGAACATCTCTATCTATCTGCGATCAACAAAGAAGTTTGGTAAAACGACACTCTTTAGAGATGTTATCATGGCGAAATATGGAGACCCAGAGCGTGGACTCCTGATTGCTTGTGGGAATGAACAGGGTTATACAATGCTTGATAATTTGAATGTCGTTTCTATTCAGAATTATCAGGATCTTGTAGAGCTTTGTAACTGGCTTGTCCAGGAAAAGGGCAAGGAGCATAATATCGAGATGGTTGCGTTTGATACTGCCGATGAACTTGCTCTGATTGCGGATAAGGAAACGATTCGAAGAAGCACTGAAGAGACTGGTAAAAAGTGCAGAAGCATTAAGGCTGCATTCGGTGGCTTCATGGCTGGGCCAGAGTACTCTGCTAACAACCTGGTTAAGCCGATTATCTCAGGACTGAAGAATGCCGGGTTTGGAGTGTGGGTGATTGCCCATACAAAGTTTAAGACAATTCGTGAAAAGGGTGGGCTTGACGAAGAAGGTTATATGCAGTTAACTTCGAATCTTACTGCTCAGATGGAATCCGCTTTTGGTGATTGCCTTGATGTTGTACTTACCGGTGTTATTGATAGAGATACTGAAAAGAAGACAAAGAAGAATGGTCAGTTTACTAAAACGGAATCTTACGTAACAGATACGGTAAGAAAACTGTACTTCCGTGGTACAACACTTATCGATGCTGGCGGACGATTTGCAGCCGAGTCTGTGCCTGAGTATATGGTATTTGATAAACAGAACATGGGTGAGGAATTTATTAAAGTAGTTGAAGAAGGAATTGAGAAATCGAAGACGGAGACGACCGGCAAAGGCGTACATGTCAAGGTTGATGCTCCGAAAGAAATTCCGTATGATTCTGACAATGTCCCGACTCCAGAGGATGACCTCAAGTCAATCAAGACTCAGATCGTAGATCGTTGCAAGGCTCTTGGCGGTACCGGCAACGCCGACATGATGGCACTTCTAAAGACGTATGTAACTAGTGGAAATCCAAACGCAATTCGAGATATTTCGAAGGCGAAGGAACTGTTGGAAAAACTTAACAATATGTAATATAAATAAAAATTAAAAGGAGAAAAGAATATGGCGAATGTAGTAATTATTAGTGGCAACATTGCAAGAGATCCGATGGTGAATTATACGACTGGCGAAAAGCCGACATGCACTGTAAGATTTAGCGTTGGAGTCCAGAGAGACTTCAAGAACGCCGAAGGACGATATGATGCGGACTTCCCCAATGTTGTAGCGTTTGGAAAGACTGCCGAGTTTGTTGAAAAGTATTTTCATAAGGGCGATAGAATTGAGGTAATTGGGCAGATCAGAACTGGTAGTTACACCAACAAAGATGGTGTGAAGGTTTATACGACAGATGTGTGGGCTGACAAAGTAAAGTTCGGTGGTGGGAAGAATTCTGATGCGGCTTCTGCCCCGTCTCAGCCGTCTCGTCAGCAGCCGGTTGATGTAAATATCCCCGGCAACATCGACGAGGAACTTCCGTTTAATTGATTTAATAAAGGGGCGGCTTCGGTCGCCCCGAAATGAGGTATCAAGATGAAATGTAGGTGGAAACATTGTAAGTATGGGGGAGAAGTAGATAAAGACAAAGCCGTGAAAGTTGGCATCGCATACTACCATCCAGAGTGCTATGCGGAGCGTGAATCGATTCAAAAGATTATAGATGTGTGGCATGAGAGAGTGGACGCATATCCGATGGAATCGATGCTTCGGAAGATGGTTAACGATCTGGTGCTGAAGCAGAATGTCAACGCCGAATTTCTGCTCTTTGCATTAAATTACTGTCTCGATAATGGATGGAATCTGAGGTATCCGGCTGGGTTAAAAGCTGTGTCGAAAGATGATAAGGCACATAAAGCCTGGGATAAGATACAAAACAAGAAACTACTAGGAACTAAATCAACTGTTGTAATCATAGATGAATTTCGAATGGATGACACGCCGTTCGATTTTAAACCGCAAAAAGCGGCTGGTTTTGAGGATATTTTAAGATAGGAGGAAGGATGATATGGACAATAGTGCAATCAGTGATGTTCAAGCGGAGGCAGCGGTTATTGCGACATTGGTATATCATCCTGAATTTATATTACATAGCGAGTACCTCCGCCCTGGATATTTTTACAACGTTGAAAACGGATGTATTTACTGGGCGATTCAGGAATTGTATAAAGCCGGTATCGATACGATAGATGCACTCAATATCAGCAATATGCTGAATTCTAACAAAGCTGTGAAGCGTAAGATTGAGGAATATAACCTCACCGACATGCAGGAATTTATAAACATGGCTCAATACGCAGCCAGACACACGATGGAAGAGTATAAACTTCTCGTCAATAGTGTCGTTGAGACGAGTTTTAAGCGTGAATTAGCGAGGCTTGCCGGGGAAATTCAGTCGGATTGTTATCATTCCGATATGAATCTTTCAAAGCTGAATCAAGTGGTGAACACGAAATTAACAGAACTGACTGAAAAATATATCACTGGCGAAGAGATAAAGACACTTGGTGAGCAGATAGATGATATCTGGGACAAGATTGAGAATGAAGACACATCGAGAAGATTGCCGTCGAAATTTAAGTCGTTCAGCGAATATTTCTATTACGAGCCAGGGGAACTCGTGCTGCTAACGGCAAGATATAAAACTGGCAAATCTGTGTTTTGTCTTAATGAGACAATCAATATGCTCAAAGCTGGTGTGCCAACGCTTTACATCGATACCGAGTTAAGCACAGAAACTTTTGTAAAACGTTTTGTATCGAGTGTCACTGGGATACCGTTCAAAGTGATTCAGAACAAAATGTATACCAAAGAGCAAGAAGATCTAATCAATCGATGCATAGCATGGATTAAGACGCTACCACTTGTGCATATGTACATGCCAGATGGGAATATGGATGAGATTTACTCTATTTGCAAGATTTTAAAGTACAAGATGAACCTGACATTTTTTGTATATGACTACGTAAAATCATATAATTCTGAGGCATATACAAACTCGGCTATTTTAGGGCAGATGGCCGACTTCCTTAAGAATAAAATCGCCGGTGAACTTGATCTTGCTGTTCTCAGCGCTGCCCAGTTAAACAGGAATGACATGATTGCGAATTCGGACAATATCGCAAAGGCTATTAGCACCGGCATCTATTGGAGATTTAAGACTGCGGAAGAAATTCGTAACGACGGCGGATTAGATGCTGGTAATGTCCTTGCGTATATCAATATCAACCGAAATGGGCCACAAACAGATGAGGATGAGGCGATTTTCTTTAATTTCGATGGCGATAGGCAGAGGATCTCTGAAGCAAAGGTGCAGAAAAAAGACTTGCAGCAAACACCATTTTCGTGAGATAGGCGGTGATCGCCTTTGAAGATAGATCAGGATAAATTAAATGAACTCTGCAGCAAAGTTGACCTTATGGAGTATGCAGAGAAATCGATAGACTTTGAACGGCGTGGTTCAGATGTATACGCTGCTCATTGTCCGAGACATGAAGATAAAACTCCATCGCTGATGATTACACCGAGCAAAAACCTATTCTATTGTCATTCATGTCATGTCGGTGGAAATATTATCAATTGGCTTATGACGTTTGAGCATCTCAGTTTTAATGATGCGGTTGACAAGACGGCGATGCTTGCTGGGATTGAGATTGACCACCTAAAGACGTGCGAGTCGCTGTCGTACTTTAAGCAAATCAAAAGATCTCAGGTGCAGCCAATTAAATTCGCAACGGATAGACAGATTCTACCATGGTCATACTACGAGCAGTTTTCGAATGAAATCCCGCAGGAGTGGGTTGATGAGGGCATTGAACCAGAAATTCTTAAAAAGTATGAAATTAGAATTGATAAAAAGAGTAATCGAATTGTCTATCCAGTATATGACAAAGATGGGAATCTAATCGGTGCGAAAGGTCGTACAAGATTTAAAAATTATAAAGAATTACAGATTAAGAAGTATCTAAATTATACGAAGATTCAAACCACGGATTATTTTATGGGAATGAAACAGAACCGAGATTCGATACTAGATAGTAAATCGGTAATTCTTTTCGAAGGACTAAAGTCTGTTATGCATGTGGCAGCATGGGGATACAATAATTGCTTATCATCAGAAACAAGTGATATCAATGACGCTCAAGCTGCGATTTTAATCAGCATGGGGATTCGTGATTTAATCATTGCGTTTGATAAAGATGTCGGTCTTGGACATATTCGTGAAACGACAAAGTTATTACAAAAGTATATGAATATCTATGCTATTTATGATAAATGGGGATTATTACAGAATAAAGATTCGCCGTGCGACCAGGGTGAAGAAGTGTGGCGAACGTTGTATGAGAGGAGAATTAGATTATGAGCAAGTATAAGGATTTAAAGGATAATTATGATAAGCTTGCAAAGTCTTATTGTGATGCGATAACAGAGATACAGAAGTATAAAACACAATTGGAAGAACTAGAGAAAAACAATAAACAACTAATAAATAATTCTAAATACGAGAAGATGCGACTTGATCAGCTTATAGGGATTAACAATGTTAACGCCGATGTAATTCGGTTCCTTGCAGCCAGAAAATTTGGTGATAATCCGACCATCGAATTTGCCGCTATCAAGACGTATCGAGGATGGGAGACCTTGTATCTTCACGGAGAGGAATTAAATCCATCAGGCAAGGATGTGACAATTTGGGCGGACGTGAATGAGCCGGTGAGGGTTGAGGTTAGTGGGTTATGAGTAGGAATTGTCCAAACTGTGGAGCACCGCTAGATCAAAATCTGTGCAAATGTCCTTATTGCGGTACATTGTATTATGATTTAACGATGTTTGAGGATGGGAGACCTTGTTATATTAAATTCCGTACCCCAATGGGAGTATTGACTTCTTTGGTTATACCTAATATGTCTGAGATAAATATTTATAATGATCAAGTTTATTATACAAACATTCTTGGGGATGTTTCTGATTCAATGGTTACATCGCAAAGTTGCGACATCAATGTAATTTTTCATGCCATAGAAGATCGAGAAAAAAAATAAATCGCTATTTAGAATGGAGGTTGATTGCTATGAATGAGTATAATGCCGAAGATTTTATCATCTCGCAAATGAGATGGTCGTTCTCCAGATTGAATAGCTTCGATACTGGATGCCGCTATGAGTGGTATAAGCATTACATCGAGTGTGAACCAGCGAAACAAGGATTCTTTGGAGCATACGGCGGATTCTGTCATAAATGTCTTGAGAAGTATGCGAAGGGCGAGTTGAGTCTATTTGATATCTCACAGTACTATGAGGATAACTTTACCGCTGAAATTCCATATGATGCGCCGTCCAACAAATACGTAGATATCAAGCAGTCGTATTATGACAAGGGATTAGAGTATTTCGACAACATCGATTTGCCGATAGATAAGTATGAAGTAGTTGGTGTTGAGAAGCAGGTAGAATTCAACATCGATAAATACCCATTTATAGGTTTTATTGATTTATTGCTCCGTGATCCGGTGGATGGCAAATACATCCTTTGTGACCATAAATCGAGTACAATAAAGAAATTAAAATCTGGCAAAATTAGCAAGTCTGATCAGGCACATTTTCTTGCCTTTAAACGGCAGCAATACCTATATAGCCAAGCTGTTATGGAAGAATTCGGCGATGGGTGTGTAAAAAGCCTATGGTGGAATATGTTTAAAGATCAGGACTGGATTAAAATTCCGTTTAATCAAGAAGAATACCAGGAAGCGCAGACATGGGCGTTGGATACGATCCATCGGATAGAGCGCGAGACTGAATGGATGCCAAACCCGGAGTCGTTTTATTGTTGGAATTTGTGTGGGTTGCAGTATTGTGAATATAAACCGTAAGAGGGATAAACAATGGCTGAATTTATTAACAGTGAAATTAAATATGTTGCACTCGGAGAAGAAACTAATATCACACTTCCGTCGCCAATTGCAACGGTAAAATTTGATGTGTCGATTCCCGGAAGATTTACGATAGATGTAAACAAAGATGGATCGTGGGTGGTAGTTAGAGAGTTATACGATGAAGAGTGGAGAAGGAAGCATTATGAAACATCGTATAATCAAGGGTTCGTAGATGGGTACAAAATGTATGAAAGAAATATTGGGTATAACGATGGATATTAAAGAAACAAGAAAATGTCCAGTATGCGGCAAATATAATCAATACGAGAGTTATTCCGAGTGGGGATTTGGTACTGTCGAGCAGCATTATTACTGTGATAGATGTACGTATTTCGTTGAACAAGTGTATAGTCCAGTATGCGTTGGGATCAGCGCTGATTGCCCGGAAGAATATCTTGGGAGAGTGGAAGAATTGGAGTTGGATATGTATGAGCCGGAGGAGATTCCATGACAGTTAAACAGCTAATCGAAAAACTTAGAGAGTTCCCAGAAAATATGCCGGTGGCAACAATTAACGATATTAATCCAGAGGATATAGATGACCCAGAATGGATAAAGATTAGTATCGCAACTTGGACACATTCGAATTATCCATATAACAAACCTGATTTTAATTATGTGAATCTGGAATAAAATGATTTTTCATGGAGGTAAAAAATGATTTATTGTGGAACAGGATATACAACGTTAGATGATCTTGAAAATAGGCTTGATGAAGCAGTTCAACGTGGAGAACTTACTGAGCAAGAAGCGTGGGATGAACTCCAAGGTGCTGCCACCCAAGAACGATACGAGCAAGAGATGAATGATTATATGCAGCAGCAGATGATGGAAGAGGAACCGTATTTGTTTTAATATAGGGGTATTTTTATGTTTATAAGTAATTGTCCAAATTGTTGGGCGCCAATAAATATGGCGAGGTTGAGTTGAGATGATAACAAGTATACGGGATATTGACCCAATAGAATTTCTCGAAGATTACCTTGGGATTAAGCTTCTTGTGTATCAGAAAGAAATACTAAGAAGAATGCTAAGTACGGATAGAATTTATATCCACCCTTGGCCACGAAAAATATCAGAGCGATAGATGAGCAGAGAAGTAATGGATGATTATTGCAGTTTTGCGATTATTAAGGAATGAAAGGATGTCGATATGAAAATCCGAGAAATGATTGATCGAGAAAAATACATTAATGATACAGTCAATAAGTTTGCGAAAAGAACTTGTAATATGGAAGCACATATTGGATGGGACAATCCGAATATTAACATTTCAGTAAATGACGCCAGACAAGTAGCAACTTGCCTAGATTGGCTCCGGGCAATATTTAAGCAGAACATTGATAGTTTCTCTGTTAATGATGTGAGTATAAGAAGTTTACCTGATTATCTATGAAAGGGTTATTTGATGAAGATATTTAAAAAACGTGAATTCGAAAGTTTGATGGAAGATTTCCCAGACGGTGGAATTGTTTTTGCAGAATACGAACCTGATGTTCTAAAGTCTTCTTTAATGGTTACGGATGGAGATTTTGGTGCGAGAGAAGTAATACCACATGACGGAGAAGTATTCGATTTTGATTGGAACATTAAAGAATATAGAAACGACGATTTATTTGCTGTTTTTGATAACAACGACATCCTTCAGATGATTCAGACGCTTGTGTCTGGAATAAAAGTTGATTTAAAAGCGTGGTTTAATGATTGATAAAGCGATTCTTTAATTAGGGGAACAATATGAACTATAACGAGAACGGTATTTGTAAATTCGCAATAGAACGAGAAGATAGTCGTGTACAGTTGGTGGCAAGAATAGATGTTGATGACCTGGTAAAGCTATTCGATGAAGCCCCAACAAATTTTGATGGCGAGAACCCTATTTGTAAAGTAAAAGACCCAATTAAATTTACGGAGTTTGTTATCAGGAGATTATGGGACGATGCACCATATGAAGCCGATGACGTTGTTTGGGCGCAGCCGTTGACTTATATCTTTGAACAATTACTAGAAGATTATAAACCAGAGTTTCTGGAGTATTTTGATGAAGTATAAAACTGAGGTTTTATTATAATGATAGTAGAATTAACAAACCATTATATAGAAGCATCGGCAACATATGAAGTAGAAAAAATAATTAGTAATACATATAGCGGAGTTGAATATTTTAGATTTTATTTTGGAAATGGAAAATATTCGAAAGAATATAAAACACCAACTTATACATATAGAATTGTTGAGGGTTGATATGAAAGATTATCCGTCATATTCAGTTTGTGGAATCTCGACAAAAAATAAGTTGCTCGGTAGGTTCTTAAATCACTTCTACAAACTGTATACAGAAGAAAAGATTATTAACGGTACAAGATATATAGTTGAATATCATCGTTCGCCGTTCTGGGCTTATGAAAAGCCTACGCTGAAGTTGTTTATTAAAGATAAGCTGCGAACATGGCATGGGCAAGTATGGGAGGTTTTCCCAAGAGGATCTAGATGTGGATTTGGAACGACGTGTTTTACTGCATTATTTCCAAAGAAACGAATGAGAAATTTTTTAGATGCGGAGTCAAAATATGTGTGGAGAGCATGTAACGGAGGGAACAATGGAACACTTTAAATGTGCTGCTATTATTTACAAAAACGAAGATGGCACTTGGACAGAACGACGTGGCAAAAGGCATCACGAAATCATCAAGGCTATTCACGATGCCGGGGAGAGTGAACAATATAAAAAGACACACATAGATGGATTCATTTTTGGTGAAGATTGGACGGCTAAATTTGTTGATCGTGACACAGCCACTGAAATCGCAAAAAAGATGGGGATTAAAATGAGGGGATGCGTATTAACTTCTGAAGATTTGTGGTAGGAGAAATAATAGTATGACTAAATATATATTTCTTGATGTTGATGGCGTTTTAAATAACAAGTTCACAAATGCGGTTGCACCGAGTGGATGTACTGGGATAATCGATAAAAATGTTAAGATGATATCGGAAATAGTAAAAGCTACTGGCGCAGAAGTTATTCTATCGTCTGACTGGAGATTGATGGAAAATGATGATCCAGACTTCAAATATCTACGAAATAAATTATGGTATAAAGGTGGTATCAAATTATCTGGTATAACGCCGGATATTGGATGGGAAAATCGAGGAGAAGAAATTGCATTATACCTTAAGTTTTACCCAGCTGATGCATGGGTGGTAATAGATGACATTGAGTTTCCAGATTTTGGAATCCTTGAAGGTCATGTGATTTTGATAGATCCATATGAAGGGACAACTGAGGATGATGTTACTAGGGCAATAGAGGTATTGACAAATGAATCTTAAAATGATAAAAATTATAATAATAATGCATGCAGTTGAAAAATTGCAATTGTTGATTCTGGGACATCCAGATGAGTATGGGTAGATAACAGTAAGATAGAATAATATGAAAGTAGGTGTCACACGATGGTTAATGCTTCGAGCAAATACAGTGATCAAGAAATAATTGAGATCTATAACGAAAAATACCTTAAACAACATATTGGAGGGATAACTCTGTCTCGCCAATATGGCGTTACATTTTATCCTGATTTTGAACGATTAGGACTCAAAATGAGGAATAATCAAGAAAAAAATAGGCAGTATCATTGTGATAGAAATTATTTTAGAATGATAGATTCAGAAGAAAAAGCTTATTGGCTTGGTTTTATTTATGGCGATGGGTACATTACACATCCCACTGGGAATTCTATTGATTCGTTAAGATTTGGTATGAGTATCATGAATGATGATATTAATCATCTTGAAAAATTCAAAAAAGCCATTCATAGCGATGCTCCAATCCATACTTATTCTGTTAGCGAAGGATATAAAATTGGAACAAAGTATTGTAGAATCATTATTGGAGATGATGAATTTACTCGCAATCTTGTTTTACATGGTGTTGTTGAACAGAAATCTAACATAATGAATCCTCCAATCGGGGTCCCAGAAGAATTAGAAAGACATTTTATACGCGGTTTTATGGATGCGAATGGGTCAATTAAAATAACTACCGAGCCACGTATCTCGTTTGGAATATCTTTTACTTCCACAAGAAGTGTTTTAACTTGGATTATGAATCATTTAATCAAAAATAACATTTTATCCCATGAATACGATTTTAGGAAAAGAAAAGAAAACCATATTGTGGAGGCTTTTGAATTTGGAGGAAATTATTTAGTTAAGAAATACTTGGATTATATTTACGATGGTGCTTCTGTATGGTTGGATCGAAAATATGATAGATATATACAATTATGTAATTTATTGCAAAAACGAGAAGAGGATAGAAAGAGAGAAAAATGCGATTATTGTGGAACAACAGAAAGTCCTGAATTTGTGAAGTGGAATCATGAAGGTAGTTATAAAGGTATGATTTTATGTGGGAAACATTATCAGCAGTTGTTAAGATTTGGGAAGATAATACCAGATAAGAATTCATGCTGCGATATTTGTGGAGAATCTGAGGGAAGATTAACACGAGTAAGTAAGAAATATCCTCAATACCAAGGGATGACATTATGTTTGAAGCACTACAATCAATTAATGTATCATGGACGCTTATTAGATCTCGACAATGAAATTGAAGTAGGAGACCAAAATGTCAGTTAAGTATGTAGAAGCTGCTCGAAATAAATTAAAGTTTGATTTTCCGTATGATATCAAAACATGGGTCAATGACATGGATATGATGATGGAGAATTACCATCGACATTCTTGCTGGTCTAATTTTGTACAAATAGATTCTGCAACTAGCACTTCGGATTTTATAAATCTTGAGAACAAACTTGGATGTAAGCTTCATTTTTCTACAGAACACGGCTATCAGGGGGAGTGGATAAAAGTTTATAACGATTGTATCAACAACGGATTATTAAAATTCCGCTATGGAGTTGAAGTGTATTGGGTAAAAGATACATCGGCAATTATCCAGGAAGAATATGAAGACAAAAATGGTGACGTAAAAAAACGAGAAAAAAAGGATGATACAAACTGTCATATGGTAATAATTGCTCGTACATATAATGCCATACGAAAGATGAATTATCTGATTTCATACGCCCATACAGATGGGTTTTATAGAAAACCACGCATTGATCTTGATCAGTTATTTGAATTCACTCCAGATGAGATATATGTTACGTCGGCTTGTATTGCAGGTTGGAAGTATGAGAATGCTGCCGAAATATGGTTTCGTGTGTGGAATCATTTTAAGGATAGTTTTTTCTTAGAGTATCAGGCAAATAATACCGAAGAACAAAAAAATATTAATAAAATTATTCTCGAACTACATAATTCTTTTGGAATTCAAACCATTGCTGGATTGGATACTCATTATTTAAACGATGAAGATCGTATCAAGAGAGAGAATCTACTACAAAGAAAAGGTATTTCATACCCAGAAGAAGAAGGTTGGTATATGGACTTTCCATCTGGCAAAGAGTTCTATAAGAGGATGATCGATCAAGGTGTCGTTCCGCCGGTTGACATTATTTATTCTATGATGAACACTCATGTATTTGTAGAAGGATGCGAGGACGTTCATTTGAGTAATGATTTTAAGATTCCAATTCTTCCCGACTATATTGATAAAACGTATGAAGAACGGTGTGAGGCATTAAAAGATCTTCTTTTTGATCAGTATGAAAAAGAAGATGAAACTCATAAAACATTAGATCGACGCGAAGCTATAACATATGAATGGGAACAATACTGTGGTAGCGGAACTGCTGATTATGCTTTAAGTAATAACGGATTGGTGAAACTTGCGGTTGAAAAATATAATGGACAACTCACGACAACATCGAGAGGTTCAGCAAGTTCATTCTACACTAGTAAGCTACTAGGCTTCACCACTATGGATCGCTTTGAGTCAGAAGTACCGATATTCCCAGAGCGATTCATCACAAAAGAAAGAGTTCTTGCGTCGCATCAGATGCCGGATATAGACTTAAACTGCGCCGAGCAAGAACCATTTGTTAAAGCTGCGAGAGAGCTATTTGGAGAAAATGGTTGTTATCCTTTGCTCGCCGTTGGTACTCTTGGTGAAAAATCAGGGTTTAAATTATATGCAGATATTCAAGGCATAGAACCATCAATCGCTAACGACATTTCAAAGTCCATTGATAAGTACAACGAAGCACTCAAACAAGTGGATGATGAGAATGATAGAGAAAATATCAGAATCGAAGATTACATTACCGATCCTCATCATTTACGTGTTTTCAATGAGAGTAAACCTTATCAGGGAATCGTTGAGCAGGCTAAATGTCATGCTTGTGGTTTTATGATTTTTAACGGAGACCATAAGAATTATAACATTCCGGGATATGGAGATATTCGGTATGAAATAGGACTGATTCGTTGCGTTGCAAAGTCTGGCAAATCTACTATCGTTGCAAATATTGAGGGAAATCTCTTAGATTCATTTGGTTATGTAAAAGATGATTTTTTAATTGTAGACGTGGTGGGAATCATCTATAAGTTATACCACGCCCTCGGAGAAAATGTCCCAACTGTTTCTGAACTTAGGAGAATGGTGACGAATGACACAGAGACATGGGAGATGTATTCCAAAGGAATTACATGCTGCTTGAATCAATGCGAAAAAACATCAACCACAAAAAAGGTTATGGAATATAAACCGCAGAACATCAAAGAGTTGGCTGCCTTTATAGCTGGCATTCGCCCTGGGTTTAAATCACACATAGATAATTTTATTCATAGAAATCATTACTCTAGCGGAGAACCAGCAATAGATAAACTCTTGACGGATAGCTTTAATTATATGTTATACCAAGAATCAGTCATGGGAATTTTTTCGTATCTTGGTATTCCCATGAAAGATGCTTATGACACTATTAAAAAAATCAGCAAAAAGAAACTCAAGGGAGAGGCATTAAAACACGTAGAGGACACTTTATCTTCTCATTGGGAAAGCAATATTGGCAATCTTGATAATTTTGATCCTGTTTATAAAGTAATAAAAGACTCGGCGAGGTATAGTTTTAACGCTCCCCATGCTCTTGCCATGGCTTGCGATTCGTTGTATGAAGCGTGGATGAAGGCTCATCATACATCTACCTTTTATGAAGTAACCTTAAATCATTATCAGAATAAAGGTGATAAAAATAAGGTGGCAGAGTTATTAAATGAAGCAGTCACTTGTTTTGGTTATCAAGTTGGCCATTATGAATATGGAAAAGATAATTCCAAATTTACTATTGATGATAAAGAAAAAACAATATATCCAGACATGGCAAGTATTAAAGGCATTGGTAGAAATACTGTGGAAGATATGATGGCTTTATATAATCGAGGTTTTCGTTCTATTACGGATATCTATTTAAATATCAAAGGGACTCATATTAATTCTACAGTGTTGCGGGACATGGTGAAGATTGGTTACTTCCAAAAAATAGGGTCGGTGAAGCAAATTCTTAGACAGATGGATATCATTGATCAGTGGCGCAGCTCTAGTGGCGAGAAACGAAAAACGATATCTAAAGATAAAATCCCTGACGAAATGAAGAGGATGGATATATCTTCATTTGCGACAGATGTCCTTCAGTCAGGAAAGATTAGCAATAAACAATATAAAATTACCAACTGGCGTAAGATGATTGATATGTTATGTTCTGAAGTGTCAGGAGATGAGTTCCCTTCTTTCATTCTTGGGAAATTACAATATGACATTTTAGGATATGTTGATAGAAAAGATCCCACGCTCGACAAGCGTTACGTTGTTGTAACGGCGCTTGACACCACTTACTCGCCGAAGTTTAAGGCTTACTGCATCGCTACCGGACAGACGGTGGAACTAAAGGTACATAAATCACGGAACCCGAGGGATAAGACAGTTAAAACGTCATTCAGAGACAAACCGTTCGCCGATGGAGATATTCTCTATATGCGGAAACCGACTAAGAAGCCGAAGGTGACGAAGGTCGGAGATAAATGGGTTGAGAGTGAGACGGAGATCGTGTGGTGGCTTGATGATTACGAAGTTGTAAAATTATAAAGATATAAATTAAAATGGTATTGACAATATGACTATGATTTGTTAATCTATCATAGGAAGGAGAAATTATGTCAGATAAAGATTTTTTTAAAGAAGTTTTAGATACATTTGAGAATGAAGATTTGAAGAATTTTTGCGATAAGTGCCTGGAAACGATTCCGGCGTATTTCTGGGAGGTTGGAGCTTCCAGCACCGGTAAGTATCATCCGCAGTATGCACTTGGCGATCACGGTCTTGCTAGGCACACACTTGCTCTGTGTCGGATCATGAATCATCTCTTCAGCATTGACTGCGTTAAGAATCAGTATACATCACGAGAACGTGATTTGCTTCGAATCGCCGGGTTGATGCATGATACAAGAAAGTCTGGTTCGCAGGAAGATTATGAGAAAAACAAATACACAAAGTTTGACCATCCGCTTCTCGCTTCCAATGAAATCGCCAGAATTTGGAACGATTATGACGGTGAAAAAATGTCGATTGAAGAGGCGAAACTGATTCGCAGTGTAATTGAATCGCATATGGGACAGTGGAACATTGACAAGCGACATCCTGAAGTAGTGTTGCCCACTCCGCAGGATAAATATCAAATTATGCTGCATGTGTGTGACTATCTAGCGTCTCGCAAGGATATTGAAATGCAGTTTGGAGAAGAGATGAAAACAGAACTGCCAGACGTTAATACTTGGGTACTACCGTTTGGCAAATACAAGGGAATGACGTTGATAGAGGTACAAGCCGAAAATCCAGGGTATATCGAGTGGGCGAAGAGCAATGCGAACACGGAACCGTTCCGTAGTCTGGTGATGCAGTTATGAAGAAGTATAGACACGAACATGACGATTACTCGGTTTTAGCGTATCAGACACATGAAGTTGTCATCGCAGGAGTAATCGAGTCGTTTCACACGGTTAGCCTTTTCCGTGCGATCAAGGCGTACATCAAGTTTTCACATCAGTATCCGATGGCAACTATAGTATTTCGACATAACAGATATTATTAAGGAGATAAATTAAAATGATAACTAATTCGATTCTAGCAGGTTTTTTGATCGGTATCGGCGACATAGCGCTGATGAGTTGCGACAACAGGTACGTCGGCGCTCTGCTATTTGCGGTTGCGCTGATGTCGATAATCACATTCCAACTGCCGCTATACACGGGGCGAGTCGGTAGCATGATCGAGTACGGCGACTACCTGGTCTGCGCGATTATGCTTGTGCTGAACGTCGCGGGGTGTGCTCTGGCTATCGGCGGTTACTCGCTGCTTGCGCCGGGGAATTACCAGAAGGTGGTGGATGTGGCTGCGGCGAAATTCGGGCGAGGGTATCTGGCGTTGTTCACCGCCGGTATCTTCTGCAACGTCCTGATTCACATCGCCGTTAGGTCGAAACACTCGATTCTGGTGGTACTATGCGTGATGTGCTTCATTCTATGTGGATTTGAACACTCAATAGCAGATGCTGGGTATGCATTCGTAACCGGGTGGCGGAATATCCTGGTTTGGCTGATCGTAGTTGCCGGTAATACAGTTGGCGGACTTTTTACATATTATTTCTTACATGATTTTATAAATAATGAAGTGGAGGTTATTGAAGATGGTGAAAGTGGAGAATGATTACAATCTGTACAATGCGAGACACGGTCGCTATAAGGGTAAGCAGTATACATTTACCCACCGTGATCCGCAGACCGGCGACCTTTGGGGAGAGGATATTCCGGTTGGGAAGAAGTCTACAGAGTTAGGCTGCTGGGTGTCTGGGGATAGCGTGGTGATTGACTGGGATGAGTGATTAAGGGGGTTATACAATGAAGAAAAATAAAATTACACCAAGTCTATTTGCAAATAAATGGAGAGAAAATGGTGTTTTACATAGTCTAGATAATAGTGGTAGGAATATTATATATAATGATGAAATAGGTATATGGGCGCGAGTTGATGAAATAGTTTGGGACATGTTTGGCAATAAAAAACGTGGAGATAAAGAGGTTTTTCATATCGATGGCAATATACGAAATGATTCAATTAAAAATCTTACATTAAATAAAATTCAATAATGGAGATAGTTAATGACAAATCTTGAATGGATACAATCAATGTCGAAGGATGAGTTGGCGGAATTTCTGGCAAATCTGTTGCTATACATCTTCGATTTCGATGAAGGAACAGATTGGGTTAAGCAGTGGTTTGACTTGCCGAAGGGCGAGAAGATGCCACCGATATAAAAACAAAAATGTTTGTAAATGAATAAAAAGGAGTGTTGAATTATAGGAAATAATAATATCAATTTAGAAGTTTGTGGGATATATAAAATTACGAATTTAATTAATAACAAATATTATATTGGAAAAAGTGTAAATATTAAAAATCGATGGAAACAACATAGATTTACAAAAACTACCATGCCGATTCATTAGGCAATTGAAAAATATGGATGGAGAAATTTTAAAATTGAAGTGTTAGAGGAATGTCTCCCAGATGAATTAGAAGAAAAAGAGAAGTGTTGGATATTAAAGACTGGTGCTTATGAGGACTCTATGAGTTACAACTGTACAATGGGCGGAGATGGAGCAGCCCATCCTATTAAACTTTCAGATGGATAGGTGTTGGATATTATAGAGTTATTAAAAACATCAGATTTATCAGGTAAAGAAATTGCAAATAGATATAATGTATCTCAAAAAACAATATCAGATATAAATAATGGGTATAGTAGAAGAATAACCCAAGAGAAGTATCCAATTCGAAAAAAGGATTTGTATAAAAGCGTTAAAAAAGACATATCAAAAGAAGCATTGTTGGAAGCATTTGCCGAACATTTGACAATTAATGATATTTGCAAGTTTTTTAATATATCATTTCCAACATTGATGCGAATTCGGCATGAATATGGATTAGATGATTATTATAATCCCATAGGGATTATTGTGTTGCAATGTGATAAAAATACAAAACATCCAATAAAGGAATACTCATCTGCCTGTGAAGCGGCTAGAGCTATTGGTTGCAATGTGAATTCAATCTTAAAAGCATTAAAATCAAATTCACATATCAGCAATGGGTATTATTGGATACAAAAATGATACTCGGCGGTAGGCAAGCACAGAGACACAATCGTGTCGTAAAAGCCACTAAGACAATAACTGCTCCGTACGTGGGACGTCTGTGGTGTTAACACAGCGTTGATGTTGATCTCATCGTCACATCATCGATAAATCAATAAAGGCTACGCAACCCACAGGAGATGCGTGTGATTGAATTCATATTCTAGACGTTGAATGACTGCACACCCGCCGAGTTTTATATATAGGAGACTAAATTAATGAGTGAAAT
>CAZCZD010000003.1:0-48690 GCA_964503305.1 uncultured Candidatus Saccharibacteria bacterium
ACCTGCGAATGACGGGACCAAAACCCGTTGCCTTACCACTTGGCGAAGGCCCAATACCACATAATTTTACCACTATTTTAAATATTTTTCAACCCGTGCTAAAATATAAGCATGAGAAAAATCCTTGAAGCAATTATTGTGGGCATCCTTTTCGGACTTTTAACTCGCATCGCCGAACAATACCTTCCATCCGAACTCAGTTTCCTAACTGAAACCAAAATCATTTGGCTTCTTCCAGCATTTTTGCTCGCCTTCAATATGCCACTCCGTCGTCGCCAAACCGACTCAATTATCGTCGCCACTATCACACTTCTCGTGACTGGCTACACTTATTATTTTGCTGAAACCATCAAAAACGGAAACTCCATTACTATTTCCGAAGAAATAATTCAATTTTCTATCATCGGATTTTTTGCCGGCATCGCAACTGGCTTTTTTGCCTTTCTCGGACACTCTGCCACCAACCAGTTTATTCGCTATGGCTCGATGAGCTTGCTCCCAGCAATTTTCACGGGCGACGGCATCGAAAATATCATCAACACTTTCAATAATTTCGAATTCACACCCGAAATCGGCACAAAAGTAATTGGCGGCATTTTGTTCTACATGTTAATTGCTGGCAAAAATAAATTCAAACGCCAAAGCCTCATCGCCTTTTTGACACTCGCCATAATTTCCGCGCTCATCTATCTATATATGGTATAATTAGGAAGTTATGAACGACAGTGAAAAACGCCTCGAAGTATTGGCGAATAATTTAGACGATGCTTGGAAAAAATTAAAACTCGACGAAAAAATCGAGAAGCTTGTCGTACTTGAAAAAGAAATTGGTGATCCAGAACTCTGGAAAAACCCTGAAACCGCCAAAGAGAAAAACCAGACTTTTTCGCGTCTTGAATCCGAAATTCATCCTTGGCAACTTTTAAAGTCTCAGGTTGCCGATATTAAAGACATCATCGCTTTGAATGAAAAAGATTTGGAAGAGGAGGTAAAACTTCAACTTTCCGCAATGGAAAGTTCACTTGAAGAACTCAAAAAAGCTCTCCGCTTTACTGGTGAGTTTGACGGAAATGATGCAATTCTTCGTATCACTGCCGGCGTTGGCGGCACTGAAGCTATGGACTGGGCTGGCATGCTTGAACGTATGTATCTTCGTTTCTTTGAAAAAAATAATTTTTCCGTTAAATTAATCGAACGTCAAACCGGCGAAGAAGCGGGAATCAAGACCGCCGTCTACGAAGTTTCTGGAACTAATACTTATGGTAATTTAAAATCCGAAAATGGTGTCCATCGCCTCGTCCGTCTTAGCCCATTTAATGCCGACAATCTCCGCCAAACCTCATTTTCTTTAGTTGAAGTTCTTCCAGTTATTAATTCCGATAACGATGTTGAAATTGACGAAAAATATTTGCGCATCGACGTTTATCACGCATCCGGACATGGTGGACAGGGTGTTAATACAACCGACTCGGCTGTTCGCATTACTCACCTCCCAACCGGCATTGTCGTAGCAATCCAAAACGAACGCAGCCAACACGCCAACAAAGACACGGCAATGGAAATTTTAAAAGCTAAACTCGTTCAAATGAAGCTCGAACAAAAAGCTGAAAGCCTTTCCGAACTTCGCGCTGGCGAATCCGCAAAGTGGGGCCAACAAATTCGCAATTATGTTCTCCAGCCATACAAACTCGTCAAAGACACTCGCACAAAATACGAAGAAACCGACGCTGATTCAGTTCTCGACGGTAAAATCCAAGGCTTCATCGATGCCTATCTAGAATCGAAGATTGGTAACTAATTTTGCTTTTTTATTTCGCTTATGTTATTATAAGCTTATGATATTGTTTGATCATGTCACAAAGTCTTATCCTAGGGATAAACACCCGGCTCTTGACAACGTTTCTTTCCATATTGAAGCGAACGAATTTGTTTTTCTTGTTGGTCGCTCCGGTGCCGGAAAATCAACTTTGATTAAGATGATCACAAAAGAAGAAATTCCTGACGATGGTAAAATCATCATCGGCGGAATTGATCTCGACTATGTTAAAAAACGTCACATTCCACATTATCGTCGTCGCATCGGCGTAGTTTTCCAGGACTTCAAGCTCCTCCCAACTCGTACTGTTTATGAAAACGTTGCTTTCGCGCTCGAAATCGCTGGAATGAGCAACCGCGAAATTGATCGTACGGTTCCAAAAGTACTTGATCTCGTTGAACTTTCCGACAAAGCATATAAATTCCCAGACAACATTTCTGGTGGTGAACGCCAACGTGTCTCGATTGCTCGTGCCGTCGCAAGACAACCAAAAATTCTCATCGCCGACGAGCCGACCGGAAACCTCGATATCGAAACCGGAAAAGGTATTCTTGATCTTCTCCAAAAAATTAATGATTATGGCACAACCGTGCTTGTGACAACCCACGACGCTAATGCCGTCAACCACTTGAAGCGCCGCGTGATTACGCTTCGCGATGGTAAAATCGTTTCCGACCAAAAAGACCACGGTATTTATCGTCTCGATGGCGACAACGATGGCATCTCACTTCCACAACCAGGGCACCTTCACCCGGAAACCTATCTCGCAAAAGACAGCCGTATCAATAATGCCGGAAAAGAAAATCCAGTTAGGAAAAGGAAATTAATTCAATGAGCAAACTAAAATCAACTAGCCGTTTGAAATCGATGGTCAAAAACTCAAACCATCACTTTTTCCGCAACCTTAGTAGAATTTTCAAATATGGTGTAATTGGCTTCGGCCGTAATATTTGGCTTTCTATCACCGCAACCATCGTCACAACTTTGACGTTGATTTTGCTTTTCGTTACGATTATTGCCGGCGTCGTTTTGACAAATACCGCTGATGCCATGCGTAAGAAAATCGAAATCACAGTTTATTTCGAGCCGGGAACTTCAAAAATTGCCCTCACTAGCATGAAAGGGAAGATGGAGCAACTCGACAACGTTGCAAAAGCAGAAATCTCAACCTCTGAAGAAGAATTTCAGAAGTTTAAACAAACAGCAATCGACAAAGACGATCAAGAAAGACTTCAAACCATCGAGATTATCGGTGAAAAACTCTTTGTTAAAAAAATGCCAGCATCGATGAGAGTTTCAGTTTACGATCCAGACGATCTCAGCACTGTCAAAAGTCTCGTCTCAACCGACGTAGAATTTAAAGACAACCTCAATACCGATTCAAAATACGCCCCAACTTATGATACAAAGAGTACAACTATCCAAACCATTTCAAGTTGGGCAAACATTGCCACAACCGGCGGTACCGCGCTCTGTATTCTTTTCCTCGTAATTTCGATTCTCGTCATCTTTAACACGATTCGTATGGCGATTTACAGCCGCTCCGAAGAAATTTACATGGAAAAACTTGTTGGCGCAGACAATAGCTTTATTCGCGGACCATTCCTTATCGAAGCCATGATGTCTGGTATCTTTGCTGGTATTATCGCTAGTGTTCTCAGTCTTATCGGTTATTGGACATTAAGTCCGAAACTCGCCGGCTACGATATTTCCGTCGCAAACGTTGACGCCTTCATCGGGAACACTCAAGGCACAATTCTCGTCATTATCGCCCTAATTGGCACCGGTATGATTATTACTCTCGTTTCTTCGCGTCTCGCCGTTCACAAATATCTCAAAAAGTTCTAAAATTTCTTGACACAACCATTCCTCTTATGGTAAAATTTTCATAGGAGTATTTCCAAAATGAAAACAAAAAACAAAAGCATCAATAAACGTCTTATCTCATCTCTAGTTGCATTCGTTCTTGTTGCAAGTAGTTTTTACGGTATTATTAATTCCGTTGATGTTTTTGCATCGAGATGGTGTACTACTGAACGTTGTAAAGAAGCAGAAGAAGCTGAAAAGCAGGCTTCTGAAAAAGCTAACAACGCTGCTTCCCAAGCCGATACACTCGATGGCGAAATTGCTCGCCTTAACGAAGAAATCAAAATGTACGAAGCACGTATCGTCGCAAACCGTGCTAAAGCTGACGACTTAAAGAAGCAAATTGAAGAAAACACCAAGAAGCTTGAAATCCAAAAAGACACACTTGCCGACATGGTGATTGAAGTTTATCTCGAAGGTGAAACCGACGAACTCACACTTCTTGCATCTTCCGGCTCACTTTCCGATTTCGCTGAACGCCAAACCCGCCTCGAAGCAACTCGTGATCAAATCGGCCTCTCAACTCAAATGGTTGAAACTTTAAAAAATGACCTCGAAGCTCAGAAGAAAGAAGTTGACCGCGTGATTGCTGACCAAGAGATTCAACAACAAGCAATTCAAGAAACAAAACGCCGCGAGGAAGAACTCGTCGCTGTTTATAAAGCCAACGCTGCTGCTTACGCTGCTGAATCAGCTGCTGCTCGTAAAATCAAGGAAGCTGAAATCGCTGAAGCAATTCGTAAAAACAACTCAACTGGTGCAATCGGCAACGGTACAAACACTTATCCAAAGAGGAATAACTGTCCACAAGACAACCTTCGCTACAGCTTCTATGGTGGCTACGTCTGTCAGTGTGTTTCCTACACCGGCTGGAAAGTCTTTGAGCGCTATGGCATCCGTATTTCAGCATGGGGCAACGCAAACCAATGGCACAATACTGCACGTCGCCTTGGTTACAAAGTAGACCATACCCCAGAAGCTGGCTCAGTTGCTATCTCAACCTCTGGCCCATACGGCCACGCTATGTGGGTTGAAGCTGTAAATCCAAACGGTACAATCAACCTTTCTGAGTACAACAACTCATATTCATCTGCCTCACACAAAGCTGGTGACTTCGGTTATCGTATCGGTGTCTCGACTTCCGGAATGTGGTTCATTCACTTCTAATTTATGCCCACAAAAAAGCATAAAAGTGATACAATAGAGTAATGAAGAAAACAGAAAAAACCGAAAAGGCTATCACTCTTACTCTCGGTACTACCGTTTTTAGTGTAATCATTGCACTCTTTGCCGGATTTTATATTGGTGCGAACTGGGAAGGCATCTTTTCAAATTTCGGACCATACCTTGGTGGTAAAACCCAAACTGACACTCTTGAATTAAAACCAGTTCAATATCTTTATACGACATTAAAAGAAAACTACGACGGCGACATCGACAAGAATGCACTCGTTGAGGGTGCAAAGAAAGGAATGATTGCGGCTGTTGGCGATAAATATACTGAATATATGACTTCCGATGAAGCAAGTGATTACAAAAACGCACTTGAAGGAGACATCGAAGAAGCTGGCGTCGGCGTTTCTCTCGCAGTTCGCGAAAATTATACCCGCGTTATTCGCACGCTTCCAGACAATCCAGCAAGGAAAGCTGGTGTGCTTGCTGGTGATATTATTTATGCAATCGACGACAAGGAAGTTTGGCAAGAATCAACCGACATTATCGCCCAAAAACTCCGTGGCACAGCTGGTTCAAAGTTTAAACTTACTGTTGTTCGTAATAACAAAAAAATCGACTTCGAACTCACTCGCGAAAAAATTAACAATGTTTCTGCTGACATTGAATATAAAGACAATATTGCCATTCTTTCAGTTTATCGTTTCTCTACCGACACTGGAGCGCTCGTCAAAAAACTCGCCAAAGAAGCAAGCGACAAAAACGTCAAAGGCATCATTGTCGATCTTCGCAACAATGGTGGTGGCTATGTTAATGCAGCAAAAGAAATGCTCAGCCTTTGGATTGATGGCGAAAAGGTCTTGACGCAACGTTCAAAAACCCTTAACACCACATCGATTTACGCTTCACGTGGCAACGCAATCCTTAAAGATATGAAAACTGTTGTCTTAATTAATGGCTCAACCGCTTCTGCTTCCGAAATCGTCGTAGGCGCACTTAAAGACTATAACAAAGCAACCATTGTTGGTGAAAAGACTTACGGTAAAGGTGTTGTCCAAAGCATGGTTGATCTCGACGGCGGCGCGCTCCTTAAGGTTACTTCTGCCCACTGGTACACTCCAAACGACAACGGCATCAATGGCACCGGTATCGAACCTGACGAAAAAGTTGAACGTACTTACGAACAAATCAACAAAAACATCGATCCACAACTCGATAAAGCTTTCTCCCTCCTCAAATAATGATAAAATAGTATTAATGGAAGAGATGTTACACGAACCTATTTCTGTCGACGCAGTTTTTGATACAACAAAATCACATCGTTGTATTCCAAAAAGTTTCACTCTAAAAAACGGTCGCAAAGTCACCGTTACTGAAATCGGATTAATCCATCCAAAATTCGACGGCATAAAAACCCATTTTCTTTTTGATTTGACCGATGACGAAGCCGACTATCGCCTCAGTTTCGATACCGAACGCCTTGAATGGTATTTAGAATGGGAAGGCGACCGAGATGTCTAGAGTCGAGGTAAGGGGCTTAAAAGACACTTTCTCGAAGCTTGGAAATAAAACGATTCGCGAATTAAATTTTGCCGTTCTTTATGTGGACTTAAATTCATGTTTTGCTACAACTGAACAGCAAGCGAGACCAAAACTTCGCAATAAACCGGTCGGCATTGTCAACCGAATTTCGAATAATGCAACACTCATTGCCGCGAGCATTGAAGCTAAGGCTTTAGGCGTAAAAGTCGGCATGAAAACCGATGAAGCAAAAGCCCTTGCACCAAATATTATTTTTGCCGAAACCGAACCAAGCAAATATGTTTTTGTTCATGAAAAATTAAAAAATATCCTAAAATCATACTCGCCAAATGTTGAGATGAAATCAATCGATGAAGGATTGATTGATTTATCGAGAGCAAGCAGGGAAACACGTAACAAAACACCAAAAGAACTCGCACTCGAAATCAAAGAGCGCCTCAAAAACGAAATTGGTTGCTACATGAAATGCAACATCGGTTTTTCTTATAATCGTTTTCTCGCAAAACTCGCCGGTGAGCTTCATAAACCAGATGGAATGGATTGTATCACCAAGGAAAACATCCGAGAGGTTTTTTCGTACCTAAGATTAACTGACTTACCCGGCATTAACACAAAAATCAAAAAACGCTTAAAAGTGTATGATATAAATACACCACTTGATTTATTGGACGCAAAAGAAGCAACTCTACGCGTTTTAGTAATGAATTCAATTGAAGGCACAAAATGGTATTTCAGGCTGCGTGGAATTGAAGTTGATGAAAGAGAAGATAAAACAAAAACAATTGGCCGCCAATACGTTATTGCACCAAATACAAAGATAGATGACATAAAAAAGCGCCTAGCACATCTTTCAGAAGACGTTGGTTTCAGACTTCGCTCCCAAAAACTTTATGCAAGAGGCATCTATGTTTGGACGACTTTCAATTTAAATGAAAATTCATTTACGGCTCACAAAAATTTCTTAAAAAAGACTGCTTTTAATACTGACTCCGAAATCATTGAATATTCGAAAAATCTCTTCGAGCAAATTCTAAAAGAGAACGAAGAGAAATCAACTAATCCACGCATTATTGGCGTTTCACTTTATAAACTCGAACAAGAAAAATCAAAACAACTTGATTTTTATCATGAAAAAACCGAAAAAGCCGAAAAAATTTCCGAAACTATTGATAAGATCAATCAAAGATTTGGCGCTAGGACCGTTCATTCAGCCTACACACTCGAAACCAATGATATGCACACCAAAATCCCATTCGGTTCAACCAGATATCTCGACAAAAACATCGGCCAGTAGTAAAATATTCTTGTATGAAAACTTCAAATCTCAAAGCTGCTCCGGCAGGAAAGAGTGCCGCCTCTTTTCCAGTGATCGAAGTCAGCCACTTATCAAAAACTTACGGCAAGCGCAGCACTGCTTTTAAAGCACTAAATAATATCAACTTACGCATTTTTCCAGGCGAATCCGTCGCCATCATCGGAAAATCCGGCTCAGGCAAATCAACTTTAATGCATTTAATGGCACTTCTTGATAAGCCAACCTCGGGACAAATTAAAGTTCTCGGCATTAATGCTAATAAATTAAAGGGCAAGAAGCTCAATCGCCTTCGCAATAAATATTTTGGCTTTGTCTTCCAACAGTTCTTCATGAATCCAAACGATACTGTTCTTGAAAACGTTCTCCTCCCGCTTAAAATCGGAAAGATTTCTCGTTTTAAACGCAAAAAATTAGCCTTAAAGGCACTCGATATTGTCGACCTTGAAAATAAGGCAAAAAACAAAGCCACCAATCTTTCTGGCGGCCAAAAACAGCGCGTCTGTATCGCTCGTGCCATCGTTAATAATCCAAAAATTATTTTCGCCGATGAGCCAACTGGTAACCTCGACTCTGGAACCGGAAAGAAAATTATTGATCTTCTTTTTGGCCTCAATAAAAGGGGAACTACACTTATTATCGTCACTCACGATGAAGATTTAGCTGCACTTTGTGATCGTCAAATTCGCATCGTTGATGGCGAAATCGTCACAACCTCGAATGAAAAGCAAAAAGCCGGATATATTCGCCGCACCGCAATCCGCGAAGGCATGAAGGAGGATAGATAATGAAAATTTCTGATTTAATTATTACCGCAAACAAAAACCTTCTCCGCAACAAAATTCGTACTTTCTTAACCATCCTTGCAATTTTCGTTGGTAGTTTTACTATCATCTTAAACTCTGCAATCAATGCCGGCGTACATGATTTCATTGACAAGCAAATTGAATCCATCGGTGGTGAAGGCTTTATCGAAGTCATGCCTGCAGCTGCATCCGAACAAATTACGGCTATGATGAAAACTGGCGAAAAAGTCACCGAATATAACGAGAAAACCGGAAGTATGATGTCTGCTACAATTTCCGATGAGGACTTCGAAGCAATGAAAAAAGTTGACGGTGTAAATAAACTTGAAGTTTTTCATGTTCTTACTGCTGAATGGATGCGACTTGAAGGCGCAGATAAAAAATTCAACGTCACAGTTGAATATTTCCCAGCTGAAACCATGAATGTTGATTTGTCTGCCGGAAGAATGACTGACGACAAAACCGAAAGTGAATATGAAATCATCATCAATGAAGACTGGTTGAAGCCTTTCGAACTTGGCTCTGCCGAAGAAGCACTTGGCAAAACCGTCGAAATCGCCGCAAAACAAACTCTAAAATGTTATTCAACTCCAAATAATTGCACCGCTATCGTCAAAGCAAAAATCGTTGGCGTCCAAGCCCCTGGTGTCTTAACCATGGATGGCGATTTACACATCAATAGAGCTCTCGATGAAAAACTCTACACATTGATTAATGAGGGAGTTCCAAAAGAACAACTCCCAACCATGTTTGCAGTTGGCGATGTTGATCCATCAAAACTCGAAGACATCCGAAAAACATTCAAAGAACTCGGCTCTGGCTATGATTTCATCACCGTCAAAGACACCGCTGGAATGATTCAGACATTCTTCGACGTCATTCTTGCCGTCTTCAGTATCTTTGGTGTAATCGCTCTCATTGCCGCAGCAATCGGTATCATCAATACACTCTTCATGAGCGTTCAAGAACGCACTCGCGAAATCGGTCTCGACAAGGCCCTTGGCATGAGTCGCTTTAAAATCTTCCTTAGTTTCTCAATTGAAGCAATCTCCCTTGGCTTCTGGGGTTCAATCTTTGGCATTGCCGCATCTATGGCTATCGGTTATGGTGCAAACAACATTCTTCATGCTGAAGGCGGATTCTTAAGTCCATTCCCAACTTTCAGCCTTGTTAAGTTTAGCCCAGAAGTCGTCATCCCGATTGTCCTCTTAGTAATGTTCATTGCATTCATCGCTGGCACTGCTCCAGCCTTAAAAGCCGCAAAGAAAGATCCAATTGATTCACTTCGCTACGAATAAAATTAAACAAAATAACCCCCGAGCGGGGTTATTTTTATGTTATAATATATTCAATATTGAATTTTTTAATAGGAGAAAAAATGAATAACGATCGCCTGATTCTCATTACGAATCCTGGAAGTTCTTCACGCAAATACGCTCTCTACAAAGGTTCTGAACTCGTTTGTTCACTTCACTTTGAATTCGAGGGAAAAGAAATCGTCTGTACATTAAAGCGCGCAGACGGCACTAAGAAGAAAATTAAAACTGACTTCAAAGCACTCACTTCAACTGTCGCAAACCTTGAAGAAATCTTAACCCAGGAAGGTTATCTTGGCGGTATGTCAAAACTCGACGCAATTCTCGCTCGCGTTGCTGCTCCTGGTGAATATTTCTCACACGACCATATCGTCGACGAAGAATGTTTGAAACAACTTGAAGCTGCAAAGAAAAAAGCTCCACTTCATGTTCCTGTTATCGCAAACGAAATTGAGCACCTCACAAAATCGTTCAAAGGTACCCCAATTCTTCAAATCTCAGATTCAGGCTTCCATACTTCACGTCCTGAACTCATGAAGGCTTATGCAATCGATCAAGACCTCGCCGAGAAATATGATATCAAACGCTGGGGCTATCACGGTCTTTCATACGGTTCAATCGTTAACTACATGAAGAGTGTTGATATTCTTCCTGAAAAACTTATCGTTTGCCATATCGGCTCTGGTTCATCCGTAACCGCCATCTACGACGGCAAGTCACACGACACAACTATGGGTTATACTCCACTCGAAGGTATCATGATGTCAACCCGTTGTGGTTCAATCGATGTCGCTGCCGCTCTTGCTATTAAGAGTAATCTCAAGCTCGCATCAGATGAAGCTCTCGAGAAATACCTCAACAAGCAATGTGGTCTTCTCGGTGTTTCCGGCCAATCTGACGATATGCGTGAAATCATCCGTCTCCGCGATGAAGGCGACAAGAGGGGAACCTTCGCACACGCTCTCTATGTCTATCGCATCCAATCTGCAATCGGCCAAATGGCAGCTTCACTCGGTGGCGTCGACGCAATTGTCTTCACCGCAACTATCGGTGAACGTTCTGACGAAATCCGCCGCATGGTTTGCCAGAAGCTTCAATATCTTGGCTTCGCAATCGACGATGAAAAGAATGCTGGTGAAATGCCAGAGCGTCATACTAATATCGCTGCCGAAGGCTCAAAGCCAGTCTATGTCATTCGCACAGACGAATCAGAAGAGATGCTTCGCCGCGCAGCTGATCTCCTCGAAGATGGCGTAGAAGATCGCTAAAACTTTTCGAAAAATAACCCCTGTTATGGGGTTATTTTTTAGCACTCTTGCATTTCAAGTGCTAATGACATATAATATATGTTATGGCAGAACGATCTTATTATGATATTCTCGGCGTAAATAAAAACGCCTCTGATGATGAAATAAAAAAGGCTTACAGAAAGCTCGCTTTGAAATACCATCCTGACCGCAATCCTGGCGACAAAGAAGCCGAAAAGAAATTCAAAGAAGTCAACGAAGCTCACGAAGTTCTTTCTGATAAGCAAAAACGCGCTCGCTATGATCAATTTGGTAAAGCTGGCGTCGGTGGTGCTGCTGGCGGCGGAAATCCGTTCGGCGGAGGCAACCCATTCGGCGGTGCAAATGGTGGTAGCTATAGCTTTAATTTCAGCGGCGCTGATTTTGGCGACCTTGGCGACATCTTTAGCCAATTCTTTGGCGGTGGCGCCGGATTTGGCCGCAGAAACCGTGGCCGCGACCTCCAAACCAATATCACAATCGAATTTAAAGAAGCGGTTTTTGGTACCACAAAAACCATCAATATTGATGGAAAAAACATCAAAATCAAGATTCCGGCTGGCATTGATGACGGCCAAGCTATTCGTCTTTCTGGCCGTGGCGGCGAAGCTCCTGAAAAAGGCGGTGAACGCGGTGACCTTTATATTCAAATTCGCGTTAAACCTCACAAAACCCTCACCCGCGACGGACACATCATTCTCTCCGAGCAACATATCTCAATGGTTGACGCCGCTCTCGGCTGTGAGGTTGAAGTTGAAACTATCGACGGCCCAATCACCATGAAAGTTCCTGCCGGTACTCAATCTGGAACCCCATTCAGACTTAGCGGACATGGCGTCCAGTTCCGTGCTGACGGCGATCGTGGCCCACATATCGTCGAAATAATTGTCGATACCCCAACCAAACTTTCAAAGAAACAACGCGAAATTCTCGAAGAATTCAAAGACAACTCGAAAAAACGTGGGTTTTTCAACTAATCTCTGATATAATTATTGTATGACAGGGAAGAAAATCATCATTTTTGGCGCACTAATCTCGCTTCTCAGTTTTTCTTTCTTTGAAACGGCTTTTGCAGACAATGAAATAAATTCCGAAAAACTCGAGAATATCAAGATGGATTGCCAATCAATCAAACAGACTTTGAAACGTATCCAAAATATTGATAAAAATACTCGCATCTCCATCGGCCGTTCTTACCAATCCATTCTTAGTGATTTCATTACACCTCTAAACATCCGTCTCGTCAAAAATAACATTTCAAATGGCGAGCTTAGCGCAATTCAAAGCCGTTTCGTTGATGCTCGTGAAACTTTTAATCGCGACTATATTGCCTATAGCCAAGAATTTGAAACTCTTCTTAACATCGATTGTAAAAATGAACCAGAAAACTTCTACAATCAACTCGTAAAAACTCGTGAAAAACGCGCAGAAGTTGCTGCTTCAGCTAAAATTGTCCGCGGAATTATTACGAAACACTATAACGAGGTCGAGGCATTAAAAAATACCTTTGAGGTAAAGAAATGAATGACGAAGTAGAGAAAAAACGTAGTGGCGGTCGCAATTTGATGATTCTTGGCATTGTGGCTATTTTGGCTGCTACCACAACTAGCGCTGTTTCACTCTATCTTTATCATAAATCCGGTGATATTTATCTCGACTGTTCGCTCCCCGGCGCTGACTGTCCAAGCGCTCGCGCAAACAGCGAAGAGAATAATCGCGAAGAAAATTATACTTTCCCGGATAGCGGCAATCTTGACCGTGAAACCCTCGAAGAATACCTTAAAGAATTAGAAAGTTCAGTAAATCGCATTGACAAGCTAGAAAACCCATTTGAATCCAACTCACTTTCTGATGAAGCTCTCGGAATTTAAGCTTAATCACTTTTCTTTTTAAAACCACCGTGCTAAACTGAATAAAAGAAACGGAGGTACATTTGAGCACAATTAAGGAAGCACTGCTTCGCAACGGTGTTTTCTTATACGATAATGACATGATTATCGAGGGCGGATTCGGAAACTATATGGTTGTCCGAGATAGCTCCGGTACGGCTCGCTATCGCATTAGAAACGCCGAACTGAGTAATAAGCTTATCGTCGAGGATTATTACTCTGGAAGTATGGTAAGAACAATCGACGCCTTTTAACAAATACTGCAAACTCGCGAATTTCCGCAAACTAGCAAAGATCGCCCAACAACTTGGGCGTTTTTTGTGCCTCAAGAAATCTATTATAATAACCGTTAGAGTATTGAAAAAAATAGCAAAATGTGCTATAATATACAAGTATTTACAAACAGGAAAAAGAAATACGAGAATCGCTATTTTATCTAATGGTAATGCGAACTATTCTACCAAGCGTCTTGTCGAAGAAGCAGAAGCACGCGGCCACGACGTCAAAGTGATTAAGTATAAAAACTGTTATATCTCACTTGATGAAAAACACCCAGATGTCTTCTATAAAGGCGAAAAGCTTGGAACTTTTGATGCCGTTTTACCACGTATCTCAAATAGCATGACTCGTTATGGCTGCGCAATCGTCCGCCAGTTCGAAATGCAAGGCACTTGGACTACTTCAAGTTCCATTGCCATTACTCGTGCTCGCGATAAATTGCGTGCTGCCCAAATCTTGACTAAGGCCGGAATCGACACCCCAAGAACTTTCGTATCTCGTAACACTACTGACGTCGACACACTTATTGATCACATCGGTACTCCAATGATTATTAAGCTTGCAACCGGAACTCATGGCAATGGCGTCGTTCTCGCTGAAACCAAAAAAGCTGCAAAATCTGCAATTCAGGCTTTCTATCTTTATAACGAAGACGGCACTAACATTCTTCTTCAAGAATATATCGAAGAATCAGCCGGTATCGACATTCGTGCATTTGTCGTTGGCTCAAAAGTCGTCGCTTCAATGCAACGTCAATCTCTCGACGATGACTTCCGTTCAAACCTTCATAAGGGAGGAGAAGGAAAAATTATCAAACTTACTGACGAAGAAAAGAAAATTGCCGTTCGTGCCGCAAAGGCCATGGGCCTCCATATCGCCGGCGTCGACATGATGCGTTCTAAACGTGGTCCATTAATCCTTGAAGTAAACGCTTCACCAGGATTTGGTATCGAGCGCGTCACTGGCCGCAACGTTGCCGCTCCAATTATTGAATATATTGAACATAACGCAACCCGCAAAAATTCAAAAGATCGCGTCGGAGCATAACACATCAGAGCCTTTGGTTTTACCGAAGGCTCTTTTTGTGCTATAATATGCTTATGATTATAATCGTAGCTTTAGTTCTACTCTTCGGATTATTCTTCTTTTTAAAGAAGCATGTCGGTCCGGCACATCTCGCCGTGATTGCTGGCATTTCCGTTTATGAATCATTTGGCAAAAACATCGTCGACGGAATTCATGGCATCGCCAAATCCGCTCCAGTTGGCTTACTCGAAGTTCTTGTTTTTCTTATTCTAGTTTTAGGTCTTCCGATGCTACTCTATCTCCGCTCAGGACGAGGCGGCATTTTCGGCATTTTAAGAATTATTGAAGCGGCAATTTTTTCAGCTCTTCTTGTTTCGCTTTGCTCTTGGTGCATCACCTATTTCTTCCCGCTCGACGGGCTTTCGAACAACATCCTTAACTTCATCAATACTTACAAGGGAATTATCATGGTCACTGGCATTGCTTTTGCGTACTTTGACATTCTCATGTATCGCGACGATTACTAAAACGATAATTATAATAAGATATAACCCGAGAAAGAGCGGGTTATTTTTCTGAAACTCAAAAAGAAACTCCGATTTATCTTCAAGAAATGAAATGATTTTTACGTGGTAGGAAAGAATAAACTCCGCAAGTTTTCCTGCCATCATTGCCAAAAAATCTAAATGGACTAGGCCGAAAAATCCCGTCAAAAAGCTTAGCCCCATCGCAACAGACACCGTTGGCAAAATCAAAAGATTTGCCAAAATTGCGATTAAATTCATTGAGCCAAAATAATAGAGTTGAATCGGAAGGCAAGCAATAATCGCTGAAAGACTTGAAAGAATTACCGAACCAAAAAATCCCGGCTTATCTCGACCATAAAAATAACGTATCATTTTTGGCATAATGATTACTACGCCCGAATAAGCCAACATTGATAGTTGAAACGAAACGTTTGTTAAAAAGTATGGATTTATAAACAGGCAGAACGCGAGCGTAAATATTACTGTTCTGGAGACTTTTTGCTCACGCCCAAAAAGCCAGGCGACAATCGAGAGAATCGCAACAAAGGACGCACGTATTGTTGATGGAGACCAACCAATCAGACTTACATACAAAATCAGAAGAAAAATCGAAAAATATGCAGCCGAAAAGCGCGAGATTTTTTCAAAGATTTTCCGCGATGCACTCATAATAATTGAAAGGTGAGTTCCTGAAACAACAATAATATGCGCAAGCCCAACCGCTTTCATTTTCGCTTCAACTCCAGGCGGAAGCTCGTCTTTTTCGCCAAGCAAATAGCCAAAAGAAAGACCGACCACATCTTCAGAAATAAACTTCTTCGCAGATTCCTTAAATTCAACTTTCACTCCATCTTCCGACACATCATTCCCATATTTTTTCGTTTGTTTTGTTTGCGGATAAAATATATTCAAAACTAGAGCATAGAAAATAATAATCACCGATACAAAAACCAAAAAATATTCTTTTCTAAAATATTTCTTCATTGCAGAGCCGCATGTTATCAAAAATTTTCTTAGACACAAGCATAAGCATTTTCAAATAGAGGTCGAGACCTTTGAATTTTAAAGAAAATATGTTAAAATATATAAAATATGGCTAGAAAACGTAAAAATAGGTTTTTAAACAGAGAAGAAACCGTCCAAAACCCAATCAAAATCGACAAACTTACTCCAACTGGTCAGGGAATTGGCGTCCTTGAAAACGGTAAGAAAATTTTTCTTTGGAATACTCTTCCTAGCGAAGAAGTAAAATCCTATCTTCTTTTGAAAGAAAAATCTAGCTTTGATGAAGGCGTCGCTTTAACGTTCGAAAAAACCTCAGATTATCGTGTCGAACCAAAAGACGAACATTTTCTTTCAACTTCACCTTGGCAGATTATGACCGACGATTTTGAAGTTGAGCAAAAATCGGAAATTTTAAATGAACTTTACCGCGAACTTTGGACTGAAAAGATTGTATTTCATCAGAGCCCAAAAACATGGCACTACCGCAACAAAATGGAATATTCACTCTATTATAATTTCGAGAGCGAAAAAATCGAGCTTGCAATCCATCCTCGTGGTTCCCATTCAAAAATGCCAATCAAAAACAGTTCAATCGAACGTGAAGAAATTTTTAACCGTGCCAAAGAAATTATTAACGAACTCAACAAGAACGGCGACGAAGCCCGCAACTATCAAAGTCTCCTCCTCCGCGCAAACCAAAACGGCGAAGTTTCAGGTGGACTTTTTGAAAAGGGAAAACCGCACCCAGTCTTCAAGAACCTTACCGACAAAATTCTCGACCATGAATATTCTTATTCACCAAATGGCTTTTTCCAAATCAATCTCGACATCTACGAAGAAGTTTTAAAAAAGATTAAATCTTTCATCGACGAAACCGATACTAAAAAAGTGCTCGACCTTTATTCGGGCGTTGGCACCATCGGCCTTTCCGTCGCAAGCGACAAAGATTTAACTCTTGTCGAGGTTGATAAATCCGCATACAAAGAACTCGAAGAAAACTGCAAGGGAATTAAAAACGCAAAACCAGTCCTTGCAAAATCCGAAGAAGCCCTCGAATATATCGCACCAGACTCCGTCGTCATTCTTGATCCACCACGTGCAGGCTGTGACGAAAAACTCATTGAAAAACTTATCGAAGTTAGACCAAAAGAAATTATTTATCTTTCTTGTAATCCAATCACTCAAGTCCGCGACGTGAAGATGCTAGTTAATGCTGGTTTCAAAATCGGCTCACTCGAAGGCTTCAACTTCTTCCCAAAAACCCCACATATTGAGTCTCTTATTAGGCTAAATTGACTTTTTACCATAAGTGTGATATAATAGAATCATAGAAGGTTTTCACCTGGGCTACACGCCCAATCTAGCACATTAAAGGAGGATTTCTTATGGAAAAGGTATTATTCTCAAAAAAGAATAGTCTAATCTTGACCGATGATAGCTGTTGTTTAAATAACGAAGAGCAGCAAGAACTCAACGTCCAGACTATTTCATTCAAAGCAACCACCAATCAACTCATTGAGTACCTACGAAATTCACTCACCGAAAAAGAATTTGTCCTCTTTGTTGGGACGGCTCCTTCTCTCTCGTTTATCAGCGAGATGGTAAAAGACGCTGCCGAAATACTCAACGATGAAGACAAGCGCTTAAACGCCAACGAACGTGTCAAAGTAATCAACACGTCATGTTTTTCTGGCGGTCTCGGTTTGTTCGTCACTTGGTTTGCACGCTATCTAAACAGCAAACCTCGGACTTTTGACGAGCTCGAAGCATTCTCGCAGTTTCTTGCGAACCACATCGCCCACTTTTTCGTTGAGCCGAACGAGAAGCGTTGGAATAACTTAATTTATGCTCCGCGCACTGGTCCAATGAACTATGATGGCGGAAAATTCCGTGGCAATAAGGGGGTTTACAGCCACATTGCTAACAATTTTCATGACAACGCCTACCATCAAGAAGAAAAGGTTTGGATTTGTTTTTCCGAAAAAGACGACGGAGAAGAAGAAGTTTTATCGCAGGCTCAAAGCCTCGCTAAATACATCAAGTATCGCTGTCCTGATTCAAGGCTCGATTTATCTCACACTATCGCCCCACATCCGGTAGAAAGTATGCCTGACGACATAATCGCCTGCTTCTTTCTAAGCACCGAAGTTCGCTCGGACGAGTTCGACGATCATTTTCACGAAAAAGTCGAGCGCGAAGTCGACGATAAACGTCTCATTGCAAGACGCAATATCACTAAAATGACTCGCATCGCTCAAACTTTTAAGAAAAATCCTAGCCCAAAGTTCTAATCCCCCACACCCACCCGAGTTCGGGTGGGTTTTTCTATGAAACATAACCATTATGTGCTACAATAGGCTTATGAAAATCACTATTTTTGGCGCCGGTGCATTTGGAACCGCCCTCGGAAACATTCTCGAAACCAACGGCCATCAAATTGAATATTATGATCCCGCTAAATATCCTGACAAAAGCTTAACTTCCGCAATCGAAGGAACCGAGCTTAATATTCTTGCTGTCCCATCTAGTGCTGCTCCAAAAATCATGCTCTTTTTGCCACACGACATTCCTCTCGTTTGTGCGTCGAAAGGTTTTCTTACTATGGCCTCATTTAGACCATGGGGAACCAACTTCGCTATCATCTCCGGCGGTGCTTTCGCAGCTGATTTAAACAACCACAATGAATCCGTCCTAACTGTAACCAGCCCACTTCTCGAAGAACTCTTTAAAGCACCTTGGCTTCACTTTGACGAAACCAACGATACGACTGGTGTCCTCCTTTGTGGAACCTTGAAAAATATTTACGCAATCGGTTCTGGCTATTGGGGCTTAAAATATGGCACTCCAGATTTTGACGACTACATCAACTCCGCACTTGCTGAAATGAGCACAATTGTCGCGGCAAACGGTGGCAAACCTGAAACCGTCAACCTTTCTTGCGGCCTTCGCGACCTCGTGATTACTTGTGCTTCTGAAGTTTCGAGAAACTATGATTTTGGTGCTAAACTCAAGAAAGATCCAGAACTCGGCAAGAAAACTATGTCCGGCCAAGTTAAAGCGCCAACAACCGAAGGACTCATTGCTATTTCTCAGATTCCACGCACTCCAAGTTTCGTTAAACCAACAAATACGCCAATTTTCGACCGCATTATTGCACTCGTAAACAATACTGCATTTATCTCAACCACAACCGGTGAAGAACAAAATGCTGCTCAAGCTGCAAAACCACAACAACCAGCACCGGCTCAACCGGTAGCACCAGCTCAACCAACCACCCCAGCGCAACCCGCTCAACCTGTAAATCCAGCCCAGTAAGTGATATAATCACTATATGGGATTGAATCAAAAACAACAAGAAGCAGTAGATTATTTAAACGGACCGCTCCTCGTCTTAGCGGGCCCTGGAACCGGAAAGACACAACTCCTTTCCGCAAAAGTTGCACACATTCTCGAAGTCACTGACGCACTTCCAGAAAACATTTTGTGTTTGACTTTCACTGAAGCTGGCGCAAACAATATGCGTGAACGCTTACTTAGTCTCGTCGGGCCAACCGCTGGTAGCGTCAACATCCATACTTACCATGCTTTTGGCTCTGATATTCTAGCGCAATACAAAAACTACAGCGAAAACTTTGATCGCAATCTCGACGAGCCAATCGATACCGTCACGCAATACAAAATCGTCAGCAACATTCTAGATGGCCTAGACCAACATGACATTTTAAAAACCACTGATGCAAGTGATATTATCGCCACCATTTCCGAAGCAAAATCCGCTCGCCTAAACGCCGAACAACTTCGTTTAATCGCTGAGAAAAACTTGGAAGACACTGCCGCAATGAACCCGCGCCTCTCCGAAGTTTTAAAAGAAGTCTCGCGTGGTATGAAATATTTCGACGGCAAAGAAATCTACCTCAAGGCTGCTGAAATTATCGCTGAATATACTTCAAGCGTTCCAATTACCGCCAAAGTCGAAAAAGAAGCGAACGTAATCTTGCTCGCTCTAAATGATGTTTTTGAAACCGAAGAAGCTAAAGAAAAACCATCAATTTCCGGCCTCACCGCTTGGCGCAATAAATTCTTCGAAAAAGATAAAAACGACAATTATCGCTTAAAAAATTTTATTGCCAATAAAAAACTACTCAGCCTCGCTCATGTGATGGATGAATACGAAAAATATCTCGAAGAAAACAAACTCTTCGACTTCACCGACATGATTGAACAAGCCGTCAGAATCCTAAAAGAAGACGATGGTTTTCGCTACACTCTCCAAGAACGCTATCAATATATCTTGCTCGACGAGTTCCAGGATACAAACCCATCACAATTCGAGCTTATTAAACTTGTTGCCGCACCAGAAAAGCCAGACATCATGGCCGTCGGTGATGATGACCAGGCAATTTTCGCTTTCCAAGGCGCCAACGCTTCAAACTTAATCGATTTCCAGAATGAATATGGTGCCTATCAAATTACATTGACGGAAAATTATCGTTCGACTTCCGAAATTCTCGAGTTCTCTCGTAAAATCGCCGACCAAATCGACGGTAGCTTTGCTAAAAAACGCGGCATCAACAAAACTCTTTCATCCGTCCGTAACGACGAAATCCTTTCTGAGTCCGAAAGAGAATTACCACAAATAAGCCGCCATGAATTCAAAGCCGCAGATGCTGAATATGCCTGGATTGCAAAACAAATCAGCGAATTGATTGCACATGGCGAAACTCAATCCGACATCGCCATTATTACACCAAAGCACAAATACATCACCCCACTCCTTCCATATTTGAAAGCCTACGATAATATTAATATCGCTTACGAAAAACGCGAAAACGTGCTTGAAGACGAATACATTCATCAACTCACCACGCTCGCACGTTTCATTTTCGAAGCGGCAAACGGCGAAAACCCAGCTTATCGTTTGCTCGAGATTTTGACTTTCCCATTCTTCCAAATCCCAGCCATCGACGCCGTAAATGCTCTCAAAAGCTATTATGGCGACACTCGCGGTGCGCTTGAATATCTCAGCAATTCTAGCTCCGACAATCTTCGCATCGTCGCTTCGTGGCTTGCAGAAATGATCGCCAAAAGCTACGATACTCCGCTCGAACTTTTCTTGAATTATCTTATTGGCACAACACCACTTGAAGTTGATTTGAAAGAAAAATCCGAAGTCATCGAAGAAAAGACGATTGTCGATGGAGAAGAAGTTAAACTTGAAGTTCCAAGCAGCGTCCACCGCGTACTCTTCCGTTCCGCCTTCCTCTCGTTCTATACCGGCAATGAAGTTGATTTTAAGACTTATAATCTCTACGAAAACTTAACTGTGCTTCGCGAGCACATTCGCGCTCATATTAAAACTGAGAAGCCACGCCTCAAAGATTTTATCAACTTCCTTGATGATTACGAAGCAGCTGGCGAAGCTATTCTCAATACCTCACCATACCAGGATTCTTCCGATTCTATTCAAGTAGTCACCGCTCACAAATCAAAAGGTCTTGAATATAAGCACGTCTTCTTAATCGCGACTGACGACCTTTCGTGGGGAAACAGCAAAGGCAACAACAATATGCTTAGCCTTCCAAAGAACCTCGAAATGATTCGCCATACCGGACATACCGAAGACGAATGTTTGCGCCTCTTCTTCGTCGCTATCACCCGCGCCAAGAAAACTTTAACTATGACTAACTCAAAACAAGATTTCTCCGGCAAATCACCAAAACGCCTTGAATATCTCAAGGAATATGAAGTAACCGACAAAGAAATTTGCTCACCACTCCTAAGGAACACTGACGTAATTGAACATAATGAAGAGCTTTCCGACTCCGAACGCGAAGAGAATATCGAACGCCACTGGATTTCGAATTACATGCATCTCGAGCCAGATTTAAAGGCTATTCTCGAAAAATCCGTCGAGCACTTCACAATGAACGCCTCGGCGCTCACAACTTTCATCGACATCGTCTACGCCGGTCCAATTGAGTTTTATAAACGCTACATTTTGAATGGTCCGAGCGAACCTGCAACTTCAAGCATGGCCTTTGGTACACTTATCCACTCCGTATTTGAAAACACTACCAATAAAAAGCTCGGCAATGACGAAGCACTTGAATTCTTTAAATCTGAGGTCGAGAAACTTGACCTTTCTGACGAAGAAAAGAAAGATACTTTGGAGCGTGGCGAAATTGCCGTCAAGGAATCGCTTAAAGCCTTCCGTGATATTTTAGTGCCAGAAAATGAGAATATTAAAGCTAAAGCCGAAGTGAATCTTTATGCTGAGCACCTCATGTTTAACGGAATTCCAATCACTGGTAAAATCGACCACATCAATATCAATGAAGAGACCAAGGAAATCGAAATCTATGACTTCAAGACTGGTGGCTTCCATAAAGAAAAATGGGAATCCCACGCAACACTTTATAAATATGCGCTTCAGCTCATTTTCTATAAAATGCTCCTCAACATGAGCCCAACTTACAACAAGTACAAAGTCACCCGCGCCCACATTCTCTTCGTCAGCCCATCAAACAATGACCTCGCAATGTCCGAGCTTGAAGGTACTGAAACTGACCTCGTTCATGACAAAGTCTATGAATTTAATGATGCTGAAGAAACGGATTTCAAAGAGCTCTTCAAGGCAGTCTATAACCACATTAAAGCACTTGATTTCGTCGACGAGAATTCACCACTCGCAGTCTTCCCGGACAACACTAAACGTATCAAAGATATCCGCGAATTCTGTGAGCTCATCAAAACCACAGATATTGCAAAATAAGTGAAAATGTGGTATAATTAAAGTATAAGGGTATCGAAAGATACTCCTTTACTTTGCGCTTTTTGCACACGATCTTTATAGAAAGGAGGGGATATGAATGGCAGGAAATTATCAATGCCCTAGATGCGGACAGCTTGGTTTTCCTACACAGGAAGCCGCCAACAACTGCCCTCGCTGCGCTAGCTATGTCAAGAAATGCCCAAAATGCAACGGCACTGGGCAAATCGTCAATTGGGGAGCACCCAATCAGACCTGTGACAGATGCGGCGGTAGCGGCAAAGTTTCATACTAACCTTTCACCACCCCAGGGATGGCAATATATCGCCATCCCATTTTCTTGCAAAATTTTTCAATTACACTTATACTTAAACTATCAACCTACACTTCGGTCACTGGGTTTGAGAAAAGATTTTAGCGGTCGGCATCGTCATTTATACCGGTCGCCAGGAGCCAATAAATCAGGCTCACATAAATGACTTCTAATTAATTTAACTTAGGAGTTGTCTATGAAAATCAATAACAAAACTAATACTGAACGCGTCGAAGTAATGGCTCTTTTTGGCTATTCGATGACACCATGCCAACCACTCACTTTTAAGTGCCGTGGCGAACAGGAAATCGAAGTCACTGAGCTTCTTCGCACTCAGATCCGCTTCGTCGGAAAAAGTGCAAAACACATCTTCGATGTCCTTGCCGGAAAACAGGAATATCGCCTGACTTTCGACTCGGTAGATTTAACTTGGGAAGCTGAGCTAATCTAGTTCAAAAAGAACCGCGTAAGCGGTCCTTTTTTGTTATTCTTCAATTGAATTGTGTTCAGATTTTAATTTGATTGCTTCGTGATAAATTTCTTCAAAGCGCTTCAAAGTTCTATTTAAATCGTGCAATTTCGACACTTCAATTGAGCCTTCAGAATATTTTTTCTGGAGTTCTTTATCGGTCAAAATTTTTGCCATTGCATCCGAAATTCCATCAATATCACCCGGCCGACAAAGCTCACCATTGCGTTTGTTCTGACAGAGTTCACCAACTGCGCCTTTATCAACCGCAATCAGCGGAAGTCCAGTTGCTGCCGCTTCAATTAAAACAATGCCTTGAGTTTCAGTTTCACTTGCTGTCGCAAAAAGCGTACCACATTTATAAACTTCAGTTAAATCTGGTGGCAAAATTTTTCCAGCAAATTTTATTTTTTCATTCAAATTTAAATCAGCAACCAATTTCTTCAAATGATTCATGTCAATTCCGTCACCCACAATCAACATTTCTGCATCCGGAACTTTCTCTAAAGTTTTAGCAAACGCCAAAACTACATTCGAAATTGATTTTTCCGGATCAACACGACCAATATAAAGCACGCGTTTCTTTGGTGAAGTTGAAATTCCATATTTTTTCAAAACTTCTGGGTTCGGCTTTCCTGGATTAAATTCCGAAAGGTCAACGCCATTACTAAGCGCCTCAACCGTCACTTTGAAACGACGGCGATTCTTCGGGACAAGATCGCCAATCGCCATTTCAGTTGGCATCGTCGCATATTCCGCATGTTTCAAAAAACTTGCCATATATGCACGAAGCACTGCATCGGTTGGCTTCTTTACGAGTTTTGGCTTCAAGAATTTAAACTGACCTGTCACATTGTCTGGATAAGCGTGTCCAGTCGAAACGAGAGGTACGTCATATTTACGTACATAACTCATCACTGCAAGTGCAATCGTTTCAGCAGTCTGAAGATGAATTACGTCCGGTTGAAAATCATTCAAAATTTGCTTAACTTCACTCCAGGGGTTTACACTCCACCAGATACCATGTTTATAAGCAAGTCGCGGCATTGGAAGTCCTAAGACCTTTCTTTTGTCTGGAACCGTATTAATCTGGTCCGGATAGAATGGGAAACGGGCCGATGTAAGGTGATATGTTGTCACACCAGCTTCTTTATCAACATGATATTTACCGTTAAAACTTGGAGCAATCACAATTACTTCATGTCCAGCTTTAGCTAGCCCAAGTGCAAGATTATGTGCAAAAACCGCAACACCATTAATCTGCGGATAATAGATATCTGAAGCAATCGCAATTTTCATATGATATAATTATATCATATGGGACAAAAGAAGAAAAAACAGATTAGCACCGTGACCGTAAACCGTCGCGCTTCTTTTGATTATAAACTTGGTGAAGCGATTAAATGCGGACTCGCCCTTGTCGGTCCAGAAGTTAGAATGATTCGCGACCACCACGTCCAACTTAAAGGCTCTTTTGTTACGCTCCGAAATGGCGAACTTTGGCTCAACAATCTAACCCTTGGGCCTGAAACCGCCAGAAACATTAAACTTCTTGCAACTAAAAAGCAAATCCATTCGCTCGAACGTGCAAAACAAGATGGCATGACTATCGTTCCAACAAAACTCTATGGTGGCAGTCGCTATATCAAACTCGATATCGCTATTGCTGAAGGCAAGAAAAAATACGACAAACGACTTTCAATCAAACAAAAAGATTTAGACCGCGAAAGCCGAAGGAGAATGTTCTAATGCGAATTTATTCGTGGAATGTCAATGGAATTCGCGCCGTCCTTAAAAAAGGCGATTTAGATAAATTTTTAGCATACGAAAATCCCGACATTCTTTGTCTTCAAGAAACCAAAGCTAACCGCAACCAAGTCGAAGTTGATTTTGGAGATTATGTCGAATATTGGAACTCCGCTGAACGTCCAGGCTATGCCGGCACAGCAATTTTTGTCCGAAATGGCATCAAAGTTCTAAACGAATTTCACGATTTTAAAAAGTTTCCAGAACTCAAAATCGAAAAAGATGTTTTTGGCGATCCTTTAAATGAGGGTAGAATTTTAACACTTGAATTCAAAAGCTTTTTCGTCGTCACAGTTTATGTTCCGAATTCAAAACGCGGACTCGAACGCTTAAAACTTCGCGAAAAACTTTGGGATCCAGAACTTAAAACCTATTTCGAAAAACTCCAAGCCGAAAAACCAATTGTGGTTTGTGGTGATTTTAATGCCGCTCATACCGAAATTGATCTCGCTCGTCCAAAAGACAACGTAAAAAATGCTGGCTTCACCGTTGAAGAACGCAAAGGAATCGACAATTATTTAAATGCCGGACTAATCGATACCTTCCGCGAACTTCACCCAAACGAAGAACGCTACACTTGGTGGACACACTGGGGTAACGCCCGCGCCAACAACGTTGGCTGGCGTATCGATTATTTCTTCATTTCCGAGAGCCTCAAAGATAAACTAAAATCTGCTGATATTTACGAAAGCGTTTTCGGTTCAGATCATTGCCCAATTTCAATCGAATTGGAGGAAAAATGAATCTAGACTATTGGACAAAATCCGACGAAGTGTTAGATAAAAATATTTTTTGGAACGTTCCAGAACAAAAAACCGGAATCTTCCAAATTATTGGCGGAAATTCCAATAATTTTTCGACCGAAATTCACCAAGCTGAATATTTAAATTCACTTCCACTCAAAGAAGTTCGTTTGCTTCTTCCGGATGTGCTCAGAACCAAAGTTCCACCAGTTCCAGGAATTTATTTTGCACCATCAACTGAATCCGGCAGCTTCGATAAATCCGAAGAATTAAAATCTGCTATTAACGACGCCGACATCACGCTACTTTCTGGTGATTTCTCAAAAAATTCAAAAACTTCCGTAGCTCTTACTTCCGCCATCAAAGAATCCGTAAAACCAATCGTGATGGTTCGCGATGCCGTTGATGCAGTTTCCGAATCCGCCGAAGAATTTATTGAAAAGGGAAATATCACAATTGTCGCTACAATGGCGCAACTTCAAAAACTTTTCCGAAACCTCATGTACCCGAAGATGATTCTTTTATCAAGTCCACTTATGCCAGTAGTTGAAACACTTCATAAATTCACCCTAAGTTATCCAGTTACTGTCGCAACTTTCCACGAAGGAAAAATTATTGTCGCAAACTCCGGCAAAGTTATTACTACATCAATCGAAGCAACAAACCACTCACCAATTGAACTTTTCGTTGGTAATTTTGCATCAAAAGTCGCAGCACTCCAACTCTTCGCACCAGGCAAGCCATTAGAGACAACGCATTCTGCAATTTTTTGGAATAAATGATATAATAAGCATAAGAAATAAAGGAATTTTTTATGCAAAAAGATAATGTGAAAGTCATGATTGTCGGAACCGGAAACGTCGGTGCATCAATCGGCTATTGTATGGTTTCAAGCAAAACTCCAATCAATGAACTTGTACTTGTTGATATTAACGAAGACGACGCTGAAGGCGAAGCTATGGACCTCCGCGACACACTCGCCGTTTCTCCGACCTACGTCAACATTCACTCTGGCTCATACGAAAAAGACGCGGGCGACTGCGACGTCATCATTATTACTGCGGGTATTCCACAAGCTAAAGGCGGCGAAACTCGCATGCAACTTCTCCAGAAAAACGCTGGTATTATGCAAGGCATTGTCGAACCGATCATGAAAGCTGGCTTTAACGGTATTTTTGTCGTCGTTTCAAACCCAATGGATGTGATGACTTATCTCGTTTGGAAATATTCTGGACTTCCAACTGAGCAAATCATTGGCTCTGGCACTGTCCTTGACTCTGCACGTCTCCGCTATAAAATTTCCCAAAAACTCAACACTTCACCAAAATCTGTTCATGCATATCAAGTTGGTGAACACGGCGACACCGAATTTACACTTTGGTCAACTGCCGACCTCGGCGGCATGCCACTTAATCGTATGTTCACACCAGAAGAACAAAATCAAATTTCTGAAGACACTAAAAACGAAGCTTATGAAATCATCAATCGTAAAGGAGCAACTTATTACGGTATCGGCGCTTGCGTAACCGACATCGTCAATAATATTGTCTTCGATGAACGCCGCGTCATGCCAGTCTCAACTTATGATGCCTTCACCGATTCATTCTTTGGTTGGCCAAGCATCATTGGCCGCGATGGTGTGATTAAGCGCCTTGAAGTAAACACTACCGAAGAAGAGGGAATTAAGCTTCAAAAGTCTATCAATGCAATCAAAGCTGCAATTAACGAGGCTACAACCCCTGCCGAGTAGTGATATAATAGAGCTATGAAAAAACTCACACACACTTTTCTTGCGACAGTATTAGTTTTAGCTAACATACTCTTCAGTTTTCCAAAAGACGTCTTTGCCGGCGCAAATGATTTTTATTTCAAAAAATTTAACGCCGACTATTATTTAACAAAGCAAAAAGACGGTTCGAGCGAAATGTCCGTTGAAGAAACATTGGTGGCAGTTTTTCCAAGCTACAATCAAAATCACGGTATTGAACGCGTCATTCCATTTTTAAATCAAAATGATACAAATCTCACGATGGAGAGCGCGACCGCAATTAATATTTCTGTCACCAGAAACGGCGTATCTGAACCATTCACCGTCAAAACCTATGACAATCGTTTTGTCGTTCGTATTGGCGATCCAGACGAATACGTCCATGGTGAAAACACCTATGTCTTAAAATACAAATTCATTCATACTATCACTGAGTTTGATTATTCGGCATATGCAACCGAGGCATATCAAGAACTTTACTGGGACTCAAACGGAACTGGTTGGAGCCAAAAATTTGATGAAGTAAATGTTAATCTCCATATGGATAGCGCGATTTACAAAAATCTCAAAACCGCAAACGAAATTTCAAAATCCGCGAACTACAAAAACAAGAATCTAATTCACGAAAACAACACTACCAACAACAAACTCGCAGCTTGGTGCTACGTCGGTAAATACGGCACCAGCAACCAAGACCGTTGTACAATTTCCGACATCGAAGATGGCATTAATTTCAATGCAAAAAATTTAAAATCCGGTGAGAACTTAACTTTTGTTACAAACTTCAATAAAGATACTTTTAAGGTTCCAAAAAATGATTACGTCATGGAACTTAGCTTTAAAGATGTAAACATTGACTATTATCTTACAAGAGACGAAAATGGCCACGCAAAAATGAAAGTAGTAGAAAAGTTTAAAGGCCTCTTTCCAACTAGAAATGTAACAAAAAACTTTTCCCGCAAAATCTCATTCATCGACAGTACTAGTACGAGATTTGTTACTAAAAGCCAAGAACATCTAAATCCAATCCTGGAAATGGACGGAAAAGTTATTGCAGTGGACGACGAGCCAAGTTCGGATGGCGGATATTTCTTAATTTCAAATTACGACGATGATGAATATCTCCACGGCGAACACGACTTTGTTTTAACTTATGAATATCAAGATTATATTGAAGACAATAAGGGCAAGCAAAAAATTTCAATTAACCCACTTTATAAATTCAATTATGACGTTAATGATCTGAAAGTGACTTTCCATCTTGACGACGAATCTCTTAAGGCATTACTCACCGATGAAGAAAATATGCCAATTTGTAGTGCAGTATATTCTTGTTCATATCAAAAAGACGGAAATAATCTTGTCTTTATGACCAGCGATCTCGCAAGCTCAAAAAATATGTCAATCTCGATATATTTCAAAGACGGGACTTTTGTAATTCCAGAACCAAACCGCAACTATGTTTATTACCACGCATTCATTATCGTTACTGTTTTGTCTGCAGTCGCATACTTTATTGTCTACAAAAAGGCATATCGAAAAGTCGGAGATAAAATTAAATATTTAAAAAATCTCCCGATTGTTCCAGAATACACCCCACTCAAAGATTTAACCTCCGGACAAGCAGCAAAAGCATATTTGAAGCACACAAAAAATCCACGTGTTGCAACAATGCTCGAACTCGTCGTTGGCAAAAAAATCGAACTTATAAAAGGTGAGAAAAAAATATTCGGCGGATATAAATGGTCTGGAAAAGTTACCGACCTTTCAAATATTTCTGATGAACAACGCGATCTTCTAAAAATCTTGAATGATGGTCGCGCCCTTGACCACATCGGCGACACCTTCACCATCGAGAGCCGTTCTTATTCGCAAAGACTTGAAGATGCCTACAAAAATTACGACAGCCACATCGATCAAAAACTCAAGAACGAAGGATATATCGAAAAAACCTCTTCCGATAAAAACCCGGCATTGCAAACTGGAAAAGCTATTGGCATTATCTTTGGGATGGTCGCCATTAGTTTTCTCTTTGTTCTCGTACCATTGACATTTGTCGAATGGTATAAAGAAGTAACCAACTTCACACCATTCTCGATTTATGAAGGAAAGTTCTTATCCCCATTCACAATCCTAATTCTCCTCTCAACTTTCTTCATCATTCCGATTTTGTCAGGATATATCACAAGATACAAAATTCGCACCGAAAAAGCCCTCGAAGTCACACGTTATTTGGATGGTTTAAAACTCTACATTAAAATGGCCGAAACAGAACGCATTAAATTCCTTCAAAGTGTTGAAAATGTCGATACTAGCGAAGAGGGAATCGTGAAATTAAACGAAAAACTTTTACCATACGCAGCACTATTCGGACTTGAAAAATCCTGGATGAAAGAACTTGAAAAATATTATGAGCTCCACGAAGAAGCTACTCCTGATTGGTATAATGCCGGCTTTAATTATTCCGTCGCAAGCTCAATTGCACACATTGCAACATCTCGTCCAATCGACACTAGCTCAAGCGGTAGTGGCTGGTCTGGTGGCGGATTCTCATCCAGCTCCGGTTCATCCGGCGGCGGTGGCGGCGGATTCTCCGGCGGCGGTGGTGGCGGCGGAGGCGGGGGAGGCTGGTAATGAGAATTGCCGTCTTTACCGATCTTTACCTTGAAATTGCTGGCGGAATTCCGTCATCAATTTCTGCACAAAAACGCGAACTCGAAAAACTTGGTCACGAAGTTGTAGTTTTTTGTCCTGGTTTTTCTCAACCTAAAGAAAAAAATGTAGTCATTCTTCCAACCTCAAAACACATTAATATTAATGGTGCTCCAACTACAAAATGGCCAGGAAAAGTTGTTAAATTTATCGCCCAAAAATATCCAAATTTCGGCGAGGATTTTGATTTAATTCATTCACATTATGAAGCCGGCGCATCAATTGCCGCAGTTTTAATTTCCGAAAAATATCGTCTTCCACTCGTCCAAACTATGCATGGTCGCGAAGATATGGCAATCGCCGTCAATGTCGCTCATCCATTTAAAACCATCGCTGGTTGGTCCTTAAATCATATCCATAAAGCATATCTTAAAAAATATACTGGAAATATTTCTATTAAGCGCGACGATTATCTTGCTGATATGGTCTGCAAGAAGAACATGTGGGAATTAATGGTGCGCCAAGCTAACTGTGCCAAGCTTGTGATTACACCTAGCCAGCATTTTGCCGATAAACTCAAACACTATGGCGTTTCTAAGCCAATTACAGCCGTTTCTAACGGCGTTGAAGATAAAGTAGTATCTTTACGCGATTGGAAGGTTAGAATGCTTAAAACGGCTGAAAATGAGCCTCTGAAGATAATTTGGACAAGCCGTCTCAGTCGCGAAAAACGTATCTTGCCATTTCTTGAATCTCTCAAGCTAGTTAACGAGAAAAAACCAGGGAGTTTCTTCTTTACTGCCGTTGGCGATGGCAACGAATTTGAAATTGCCAAGTCTTTTGCTAAAGCAAATAACATTGAAAATCTTTGCGATTTCAAAGGCGCTGTTCCACACGAAAAAGTAATGGAACTTCTTGAAGACCAACATCTTTCAATTATTAATTCATATGGATTTGACACTCAAGGCTTAACTATTCTCGAAGCTGGGGCCGTTGGGCTTCCTGTGCTTTATTGTGACAAGGATATGGACCAGGTTGTAATTAAAAACGCCGCTATCCGCCCAGACGACGAAACACCAGAGAAAATGGCCGAAACCATTTTAGAAGTCCTAGAACACCCAGAAAAAATCGAGGAAATGAGCAAAAATGCCTTTCTTGGCCGTGAATCAGTTTTCCAATCTACTCAAATCAAAAACCTTCTCAAAGTTTATGAGAAGGCTTTAGAGAAATAATTATTTTGCAAGCTTTTTGTTGATTCTTTTCTTCTTTCGTTTCTCGATTTTTTCCGCAATCGATGGAGCTTTTTCAACTACCTTTTGGACATACTTCTCAAAGAAGGTGTCATTAATCCATTTAAAGAATTTTTCCATCACAAGCATCATTGGTATTACCAATACTACTGCACCGGCAAAGATAAACCATGCATTAAGTCCTAAATCATGTTCAATACCAAAGAGTCCTTTTAAGAAGATTGAGAAAAGCACCATTCCGGTAATACAACCAGAAACAATCATGTATTTCCATTTGTCGAACGGAGCGCAAAGACGGATTAGATAAAAGAGGCCGACCACACCCCAAATGAATGTACAAATTGTTGAAAGTACTGGGCGGGGAAGTTCGAAGAAGGATGTCCCAACAAAGGTTGCGAGCGCAATCAAAACTAAATTTGTGAAGGCAGCTGGCACAGCATTGAAAATCACATTTTTAAGGAAGTTACCACGAATTAAATTTTCATTTGGAATTTGTGCTAAGAAGAAGCTTGGAATACCAATTGTAAACATTGTTACAAGCGAAACTTGGGTAGGATTCATCGGGTATGTAATTGCAAAACAAATCGCAATAAGGGCCATCACAAACGAGAAAATATTCTTCACAAGGAAGAGAGAACCAGAACGTTCCAAGTTGTTTACGACACGACGGCCTTCACGGACGACCGATGGCATTTTTGAAAAATCTGATTCAAGCAACACGAGTTGTGATGCTTGAACTGCAGCATCAGAGCCACTCGCCATCGCAATTGAACAGTCAGCATCTTTAAGCGCCAAAACATCATTTACACCATCACCAACCATCGCAACAGTTTTTCCAGCTTCTTTCAAAATGTTAATAATACGTCGCTTTTGATCTGGCGTAACACGCCCAAGTACGGTATTTTCAAGCACGGCATTTCTGAAATCAACACCAGAACCGAGCTTTGTTGCATTTACAAAATTTTCAGCACCAAAGATTCCGGCTTGTTTTGCAACTTCCGAAACCGTCTCCGGATCATCGCCAGAAATCACCTTCACCGCCACACCCTGTTCGGCAAAGTATTTAAATGTTTCCATCGCAGTATCACGAATATTATTTTGAAGAATAATAATACCAAGCGGATTCACTTTCTCGATCAAAGCTTTTTCCGCCTTCGCATTAGCTTTTGTCAAAAGTTTCCCATCATATTGGCCAAAGACCAAAACACGATAACCTTTCTTTGAATATTTTTCGACAGCACGTTTCACTTTTTTATAGTCTTCGCGCATCACGAATTCTGGAGCACCAATTACAAATGCCGCCTTACTAAACTGAACACCAGAATATTTATATTTTGAAGAGAACGGCAAAGTTCCAACAAAACCAGCATACTCGTCTTCTTTAAACGATTTGAGTCGTTTATATTTTTTCTTAAGCGCTGCCATTGTAGCATTATCAGCTGCAAGTTTCGAAACCACTTCGCCAAGCATTGCCGGGAGAAAATCTTTTTTGGCTTTATTCTCGCCAAGCCAAATTGCTTCGACAACTTCCATTTTATCGTCAGTAATCGTTCCAGTTTTATCAACACAGAGAACATCAACGCGCGCCAATGTTTCAATTGATTTCATATCATGAAGCAAAACCTTATTTCTTGCAAGACGCATTGCCGAAAGCGCTAAAGTTACAGACGCAAGTAAGAAGAGACCTTCTGGAATCATACCAATCACAGCCGCTGCCATTGACTGGACCGAGAGACGCGCACTTGCTTCGCCAAAAATATATTGTTGCGCAAACAATAAAATTCCGATTGGAATAATTGCAATTCCAGCAATCTTCACAAATGCATTAAGTGAACGAATAATTTCCGACTGTTCACCGGTCTTGATAGCTTTTGCTTTCAAAGTTAATTGTGCAGCATAGCTTTCTGCGCCAACCTTCGTTAATTTTGCATAACATTCACCATAAACCACAAAGCTGCCCGAAAGAAGATCGTCACCTTTTTCTTTTATGATTTCATCAGCCTCACCAGTAAGAAGCGACTCATTCACCGCTACTTCACCAGAAAGCACTTTTGCATCAGCTGGAATTTGATCGCCAGTTTTAAAAATCACTGTGTCGTCAAGCACTAATTTTTCAACCGGAATCACCAGAGTTTTTCCGCCACGTACCACGCGCGCATGCGGGGCATTTAAAACCGTTAATTTATCGAGTACGGCTTTTGCGCGCAATTCTTGAAAAATACCAATGAGGGAATTACAAACTACAACAATCAGAAACGTCAGTTCACGAATTGGGCTACCAACAATTGTAAGCAAAATCGCCAAAATCACAAACACCATATTAAAATAGGTGAACGTATTTGAAATAATAATTTCTTTTACGCTTTTACTTGGCGCAATTACCGCCGTATTAACAAGCCCCGCGCGCTTTCGCTCGCGGACCTCGTCATAAGTTAAACCTCGAAATTTTTTCATTTCTCTTCTGTTACGGAAAGAATTACATTCTTCTTCGATTTAGTCGAAAGTTTCATTGTCATGCCCATACCAAGAACAATCACAATTGCACCAAGAGCAATTAGTGGAACTGAACCAAGATATTGTTTTGCAAGCAAATCATCATAATAGCCACTCTGAACTCTATAAAGTTCAGCATCGAGTTCATAAATTTCATTTTCTTTTGCTGAAACTTGGCGAGAAATTTTTGCATATTCATCAGACAATGCCGAGGTATTATATTCCTCATCTTGCTTCTTTAAAAGTTCGTTGAGTTCATTATCTTTTGTATTTCTTTCATTTTTCAAATCTTCTTCACTACGAATTTCGAAGCTGTTATAGTTCGAATTAATATTGTTATATATTCCAAAACCAATCAAAGCTCCACCCAAAACGAAACCGAGGACGAGTGAAAGAATTGGCGATAAATTTTTCTTATTAGATTTAGTTTTATTAGCTTTTTTCACAAAAATTCCTCCAATTACTTTTTATTATAACATAAGCCTTTCAGTTTCAAACTCTTTATTTTATCTGAAAATATGATAAAATAGAAGAAGTTGGGCGAATGGCGGAATTGGTAGACGCGCCAGACTCAAAATCTAGTGATAGCAATATCGTGTGGGTTCGATTCCCACTTCGCCCACCATTGAATCGGAAAAAATCGCTTTTGCGATTTTTTTGATGCTTCGCATCAGATTTGCGAATGCAAATCCGATTCAATGGAAAGACGGCCAAGCGATAATGAGCAAAGCGAATTTAGAGCGGCCGGCTTACCAGAAAAAAGCGACTCTTTCGAGTCGCCTTATTTTATTTCTTTTCCTCTTTCTTTTCTTTTTCTTTCTCGGCTTTTTTCTTTTCTTCAGCCAATTCTTTTTTGCCTTTTTCTTTAATGACTGAGTTCGCTACGAATCCAGCTACAAGACAAAGGAAACCAACAAAGAGCAGTGGAACTGTTGTGACGAATTCCCAAAGATTTCTTGGATTATGATAGCCAGTTTCATCCATATACATGCTGTGTTCAGCTTTAGTTTTCTTTTGAACTTCTTCAGCCCATTTTTCAGAAAGTTCAAGATATTTTTCGGATGGACCATTTTCTTCAAATTCTTTATTCTTTTCAGCCTCAAGCTTGCCGGCATCAATAGAATATTTTTCCGAGTCTGAAGTCAATTCTTCAGTTGTTTTACTACCACGTTCGCGGTGATAGTCATAAAGTTGAACCGCACTAAGGCAGATCATAAGAAGGCCAAGCACAACGCCCGTGAGTAAAGCGCATTTTGCCTTTGCTTGATAATTAAACCTCTTTCTCACAACACTCTTTTTATCCATAAGCATATTATAACACATAAACGTTTTGTTTTTCATGAAAAATCCATTAATATGGTATAATTATTACATGAATCCAGACACCGGTGGGCAATATTCTGATGAGCGACAGCGTCAGACTGCCGCAGAGATTGCACGAAAAAAGGTCTTGTCGGCCTATTCTTCGAGCTCTGTTTTTTCATCTCAAGTCCAAAATCAGCAATCTGGAGCTGCTCAAGCCACACAAGCTCAAAACACTGGCACTTACAAAAATGCGCCAGTTGCCACAACCGTATCTAATCAAGATCTCCAAAAATACCATTCAGCTTGGCAAAATTATTACCAGAAATACTACAATGATTACTATGCAAAAGCTGCAAAACAATACATCGAAACCGAAAAGTTAAAAGCTGAACGCGCGAAAAACGACGAAAAATTACTTGGTGCAGATAAACTCGCCCCAGAAGCAACCGACAACGAAATAATCGCAAGTACTCTTCGCGAGACCGTCCAAAAAAAGGCTGATAGTCGCTTTAAGTTAAAAAAGAAACACAAAAAATTCATTCCAGCTCTCGCCGGAATCTTTGTCGTATTATTCGTCCTATTCCTACAATACAACCGCTTAGTCTTCGCGCCAATTATGGCTTATATCGCACCAGGAAATGTCTCAGACGAGGGAATTGCTGCGATTGATCCAACCGTCAACACCAACGTTTCCGATACTAATAAACTTATTATCACAAAACTAAATATTGATGTTCCAGTCCATTTTGGTATTTCAAACGACACCCACACTATCAACAAAGCTATGGAAAACGGCGTCGCCCACTTTATGGTTCCAGGCGCAAGTTCCTATCCTGGCCAAGTCGGTAATACCGTTATTACTGGCCACTCTGCAGGTGACATTTATAGCTCAAACCAATACAAATTTATTTTCTCCGGGCTTGAACGTCTCGTTGAAGGAGATTTAATTTACATCGATTATAATAAAGTGCGATATACTTATCGTATGACGGGAAGAAAAACCGTCGAACCAAACGACGTCGCATCTTTAAAATATGATGGCGACAAAAAAATGTTAACATTAATCACCTGTTGGCCACTCGGAACTTCACGCTACCGTCTCTTGATTTTTGCCGAACAAATCAGCCCAACTACTGAGCCAGAAAACAACGGCGAAAACCCAACTCCAGATCCAACACCAGCAGAAGATTCAAATGAAATGCCGAAGAATGAAAATACCTTCTTTGAAAACGTTTGGAATGGAATTACAGGAAATTAATTATGTACGATATTGAAAAAATCAGAAGACGACGTGCCATTAAAGTTATCATCACCGATATCTTTCTTGCTTGTTGCGTGCTTACTATTGCCTTTGTTTTAATTGCTGCTGTTGCTGGTTGGCGTATCAACCCAGATTTTTCAGTCGAACAAAACGGACTCGTTTCAGTGCATACTAAACCAACTGATGCAAAAGTCATCATTGACGGCAAAGAGCAATATCAAAAAACAAATATGTCCAAGATGCTCTCTGGCGGAAAACATACCGTCCGCATTGAAAAGGACGGCTACACTAGCTGGGAAAAAGAGATTGAAATCACACCAGGTTGGCTCGTCCGCCTTGAATATCCACGATTATTTAAACTCCAACGCGAAACAAAAACCGTAAAAAGCTTCGAGAAGCTCAATTTCTTCTACGTATCACCAAATCGCACTACGGCAATTTTGAGCACCAATAGTTCAACCGAATGGATTGTTGCAAATGATTTTAATGCCAACAGTCCAAAATTCAAAACTATTAACATTAAAGGAATTTTCTCAAACACTACCGACGGAACTTTTAAAAAGAAAATCAATTCCATTAGTTGGAATAAAGATGGTGAAAAAATCCTCATTAATGTTGACAATGAATGGGGAATCATTGATCTCAAAGATGTTAAAAACAGTATCAACTTAACCGAAAAATATGCCGATTACGAAGCCAATACTAAAGACACTACAAAAGTAAAAACTGGCGGCAAAATTCTTGATGCTAAATTTGAAAACGACGCTGGCGACAAAGTTGTCGCAAACGTTTCGAATAATCTCGTCCGAATCGACACTTCAGCAAAAGTCGTCTCACTAGTTGTCAGTGAAAAAATTGAAAAATTCAATCTTCTCGATTCATCAGCTATTTATCTCACAAAATTTAGTGAAAATAAAAGTTACATTAAACTTATTAATCTCGGCGAAGAATCGCCAACTACACTCGCAGTTAATAGCAAAAAAGACGCAATGGTGTCGTTTAGCCTCTCAAAATATAACAACGTTTGTTACTTACTTTACACCATCGACGGCCATCTCTCAGTCTATCGTGCAAAAGACTTCAGCGACAATAAGAATAATATGAAGTTAATTATCGACACTTCGCTTGAAGATACTCCAAACGAAGCTTTCACTTCAAACAACCGCGAATTTATCATCGCAAAGGCTGGAACAAAAGTTTCTGTATTTGATATCGAGCTAGAAAAAATTCACACTTATGACTACGGCGACAAAAACGTCCGCTTCCTCGATAACAGCATCCTCTATCGCATCAATGAAAACGGCGACATCATCGAGTGGGATTTCGACGGCACAAACTACAACACAATCATTTATGGTAACACCGTTAGCACTTACGACGCCTTTATTTCTCAAAACGAGCACCTCTTCTATCACATCGTAACAACCGACAACGGCTTTGCTCTCGTTCAAGAAAAACTTTGGTAAAAAGTCTCTAAAAGCACTTGCTTTTTCATACCGGTTTAGTTTATAATATATATAAGCTTTTTAAAGGTCATAGAATTTATTATTATTAAAACAAATGAACAAGTCAGAAGTAATTAAAGTCAATATCACTAGCCGTGCCACGCACCGCGGTCTTGAGAAATCTACGACCTTAAATCGTCGTTACGTTAAACGTCCGACGAAACTTGTTATCACCGACGGAACAGAAGAAAAAATCGAGGAAAAAATCGAAACTAAAGCTCCTCGTGTTGAATACCATAAAACTCGTAAAATCTCAATTAACGCCGAGGAAATTGAAGCTGAGAAAAATGAATCAAAGATCTCACACATCAGTATCTTAACTCCAGTAACAGAGACCGAAGAAAAAGTCGAAGTTGAAGAAGTTCCAGATGAACCACCAGCACCAAATCCTTATCAAGCCGCAATTGACGCCAGAAAAGCTGAAAACGCTAAGAAAAAGGAAGCTGAAGTTTCTTCTCGTGCCTTGAAAGATGCTGCAATCGCTAAGGCTCTTGCTGAAATGGAAGCAAGAAAAGCAAAACCAGCAACAAAAGCTGAACTTCGTGAAGAAAAAATCGCTGAAAAAGTCATGCTTAACGAAATGAAAGCTGACGCTAAGAAGTCGAAGAAGGAAAAGAGAAAAGAAGAGAAGGTTACTCGCCATCTCAAGAAATGTAAAGGCGGACGCATTCTTCTTGCTCTCGCAACATCAACTGCTTGTGTAATCGCACTTGCCGCAGTCGTAAAAGTAAATCTTCCAAATATTTCCGTTAAAGTAGCCGCCGTCCAGACTGGTGTCGAAGCAAGCTATCCAAGCTACGTTCCACGCGATTTTAATCTTTCTGGTGTCTACACCAATGACCAAAATTCTGTCATTATCGAATTCAAAGGCCCAAACGATACAAGTTTCACACTTGCTGAAGAAAAGACCTCATGGGATTCAAACGCACTTCTTTCAAACTACGTTAAAGGTGCTTACGGCGACACATACGATACCGTCCGCGAACAAAACGTCACAATCTATGTTAACCACAGCAATGCTGCTTGGGTTAAGAACGGAACATTCTACAAGCTCACCGCCAATTCTGGCGTCCTCAGCAAGAAGCAAATCAAGAACATCGTCAGCTCTCTCTAATAGTGAGCCTCACACAATAAAATACCCCTTTAAAATGGGGTAATTTTATTGTATAATATAAAAAGTTAGGAATATTAATTATGAAAAAAACAGTTACACGTTTCGCACCAAGTCCAACCGGATATATTCACATTGGCAACGTCCGTAGTGCAATTTATCCATATCTTGTCGCACGCCAAGAAGGCGGCACTTTTATTCTTCGTATCGAAGATACAGACCAAGCTCGTTACGTCGAAGGCGCAACCGAGCTCATCGAAGATACTTTAAAATGGCTCGGTCTCGAATGGGATGAAGGTCCAATTGTTGGCGGAGAGCATGGCCCATATTTCCAAACCGAAAGAAAATCCCACTATATTGAATGGGCAACCCGCTTAATTAAAGAAGGTCGCGCATATGTCGACGACACACCAAGCGAGAAAATCGACGAATATAGAAAAGCTGACGAACAAGCAAAAGTCCCATATCTTTATCGCAATCACCGTCCAGAAAATGCTGAAAAAACCCCAGAAGAGAACCTTGCCCTTATGGGCGAAGGTCACCCAATCCGCTTCAAAACCATTCCAAAAAATTATGAATGGCACGACGAAGTGATGGGCGACATGAAAACCGGCCCTGAAGTGTGCGATGATATCATCCTCATTAAAAAAGACGGACTTCCAACTTACAACTTTGCACATATCGTAGATGACGCTGAGATGGGCGTAACGCACATTATGCGTGGCGTTGAGTATCTTTCAAGCATGCCAAACTATCTCGCCTTATACGAGGCCTTAGGGCTCGACAGGCCATATTTCTTGAGCCTCCCACATATTCTCGCCCCACAAGGCAACAAGAAGCTCGGAAAACGTGATGGCGCAAAGTCCGTCACTGAATATCGCGACGATGGTATTCTTCCAGAAGCTATGCTCAACTACCTTGCTTGCCTCGGCTGGAACGACGGCACCGAAAAAGAAATCTACACTAAAGAGGAACTTATTAAAGCCTTCTCAATCGATCGCATCCAAAACTCCGGCGCTCGCTTCGACGAAGTAAAAATCTTCTGGTATAACGGCCAATGGATTCGTAAAATTGCTGACGAACAGGGAATTGAGGCGCTCTATCCTCGCACCGAAGGATTCTGGCCAGAATTCGCCGAGAATGAATCCGATGAGTATAAAATTAAAGTTCTCTCAATTATCTACGACCGCTTGAAAACTCTTTCTGACCTCAAGACTATGACAAATTATTTCTTTGAAGATCCAATTATTAATCTTGAGCTTATCACCGGAAACAAGTTCCTAAAGAATCTTTCTGAATCTGAATTGATTGAACTTCTTACAATGACAATCGAAAGATTAAATGATGTCGACGATTGGTCTGAAGAAAACCTCCAAAAAGAGTTGAACGACTTGCTTGCAAAATCGGGAAAGAAGCCAGCTGAATACTTCAGCCTTGTTCGTATCGCAGTATCGTTCGCTCCATTCTCACCAGCACTTCATCAAACCCTCTCCGTCCTCGGAAGAGAAAAGGTGCTCGCTCGTTTGAACCAGGTTCGAACTGCACTTACCAACGACTAAAAAATAAGCCCCACGGGGCTTATTTTTAATATTTTACATATCCGTAGCTTTTCGCGACAGCTGTAATCCAAGTTTGTCCGGGTGCGAGTTTAATTGTCTCGCCACTTTTATCCTTAAATTCAAGTTGATCACTATCTTTTTTGCGACTCCAAGTTCCTTTAACTACAATTCCATTCTGGAATACCCAGGCGTCACCAGAACCGGTCGTCGTAATCTCTTCGCGATAATGGTTATCCGAGTTTAGTTCTTCTGGGACTTTCATTACCACCACCACTTTTGGCGCAAGCTGAGTTGCCTTACCACAATCTTTTTGTGGCTTAATCTTATTTCCAGATTTACCAGTATTTTTACAAGTGTATGACATATGTTTTCCGGATTTTCCTTCATATGCGCGGAGATATGAATTCGTTTCTTTGTCGTAAGTATATTTCACGTTGTAGTTTTGCGCGGTCGTAATATGGACATAAATCGAATCTGCCGTTTCATATTTTTCTTCCGTGTCATTCTTGATTTCTTCAAGCTCGGCTTCCGATTCTTTCGGTGTCATCCTTGCAAAAGTTTTTGGCTCAGATTCATTATACTTCTTGCTACTGTTGAATTTTTCAAGTAATGCTGAGCTCGTAAAAAGGTTATTTGGTGCATAGTAAGCCGAGTAATCACGCCACATATATGTTGCAGATTCCGAAAGGTGAGCATATTTTTCTGCGCGTTGAACCGCCGCCTTAACACCACCAGCATGAATAATTGTACAATCATACGGAATATCCCATTCGAGATAATACATACGAAGGGAACGAACCGGACCAATTGCATCATCATTTGCATTACGATAGAGCGCCGCAAAACGAGTAATTCCACCCTCGGCAATTGCTTCATAGACAATTTTCGCATCATGAAGACCAACTTGCGGACGCGCATCGGTGCCATTTGGAATCTGAATGCAGTTGATTCGGCCCTTATTTTCATCCTCTGATTCAATTTCTTCACCAGTCAAGTTATCATAATATCGAATCGGCTCAGCTTCAGGCACCATATCAGTAACCGCACCAATAATATCTCCAACCCCCTTACCCTTTGCAAGACAAAGCGCACCAACCGTACCGCCAGCCACCAATAAAAGAAGAATGATAAAGATAATAATTTTGCGTTTTTTTGAAGATTTTTTAATCTTCTTGCTCTTTTTCGCTTTATCCATAAGCATATTATATCATATCTTGCATTTTTTTCTCTTTTGTTGTATAATATAAGTATATAGCGAAGGGGTGGTGAAAACAAAAAGCTATTGAACCTTAAGGAGGTGTTATTATGAAAAAGTACTTCGCTTTTTTCTTGGCATTAATCATAGCACTCGGAATGTTAACAGGTTGCGGCAGCTCTCTCCCCGACGCTAAGTCGGACCCTGATATCCACTATGTGGGAGAAGGGGAAACTGAGGGAGGAATTAAATCTGACGCAGAACTCGCAAATATTACTCAGGAAGCTGAAAACGGCTCAACCACCGAAGAGCCAACTTACGAAGATAACACAGGACATGAGCCCGACGGTTACAGCACTGGCAACTACCAAGACTACTGGAAGAGCACTAGCTACTTCGATATCGTCGAATATCTCAAGGCAAATGGAGCTGAAGATGCCTATGCAACAAATGCCGACAGCTATCCAATGAAGGATGACAGCAATATTAATCTTTATGTCGCTTCATTCTATGGAGAGCAGTGGGAAATAACCGTTATGGCTGAATCAGGAGTAACTATTGGACATGTATATTGCGACAATGATGGTAGACTTCGCAAGAATCCACATTACATCATTTCATGCCCACCCGAGAAACTCGGCGAAGTAGTTACCGTAGATGAGAATGGCACAACCATGCGAATGGGTGTCATCAACCTAGTAGACTCAGTCGTTCAGTACATGAAACTTAATCATGATTCCGATGATCCGTTAAACGGCAGCGGACTCAATTACACAAGTCAACCATTATAACACCACCCCAAAAACGCCCCTACCCGGGGCGTTTTTCTTATGCAATTTTTGTTTTCGTTCTTAAATCATCAAAGACGATATAATTCCCGACGACAGCTTGTTCTGCGTTTGCGACAATCTCATTCGATTCATACTGCCAACTTCCATCCGGCTTTGGTTCAAACTTTTCTGGACCATAATTTTCTGGGTTATATTCTGCAAGCCATTCAAATGCTTCTACGTATGCTAATGTTTCTTCAACTTTTTCCTTCGTCATACCAGTATATCTTGCAATTTGACCTTCATAAGAATTATCGATTGGATTCTTTTCATAGTAATCATCAAGGAATTTTGCAACCGCTGACTGTTCAATCAGTCCTTCAGATTCAAGAACTCTCTGGTCTTCTGAATATCGTGAGTAATATTTATATTCGTCAGCAATACATTTTTCACCAGTTGCCCAACCAAAGTTCACGGATTCATTTGCATTATCATAAATATCTTTAATATCTCCAATAACCGGAATCATTGAAATACCAGTATTAACAACAGTATCAAGATTGCTATTTCCGGTTTGAATAAGTGAGATAGCATTCATCACATTGTCATCAACCGTGCCGAATTGCGAGTCGCGCACCGCACAAGCAACAACCCATTTACCAAGCTCGCCTTTTGGATTAATTTCTGGATTAAATGGCTCACCAGCGGCTTCTGCCTCCTCGTAGCCATCCCAAATAAAGTTTCCGTTTTCACCATTTTTATCTTCTTCGGTAGAAACATAGTCAATCACATCTGAAGGATCAGCCGCCATCGTCGAAAAGTCAGTCACAAAGTATGGATTACAGAATGCATCACCAACGAGATTAATTTGTTTCAAATTTGGACAATCATAATTAAGCGATGTCTGGAATTTAACTTCACCATCCGCCTTTGCTGTCGGCAACAAGTTTGCAGCATAAGAGCTGACCGTATTCATAGTCTTTGAGATTGTCGTAAGTGGCGAACTCATCGTGTTTGCAATTGGCATCAGAGAATTAACAATCGAACCAAGGAAAGTATATTTACTCGTTGGATCAAATGGTGAGCGTTGACTTCGTTCGTAAGCGCCCTCCTCGGCTATCACCTCCTGTTGTTCGCGCCAATGAGCCATCAGTTTTTCCTCTGTCGCCGGAAGACCAGAACTCATTTGCATTTGACTACCAGAATACATATTAAATCCTGAGTTAATTGCATACGCTGCATCCTCACCGGCCATATTTTCAATCAAATCCATTGCCATGAGCTTTGCGATATGCGGAATAAACGACATAAAGATACTCGTAATCGTTGTAACGAGTATCGTCAATGCAGCTTGTTTAAACAAATCTTTAAACAATTCCTTAATCACATTACCGATACCAGCTGTGAAGAAAGCGAGAACAACATCAATCACGAGACCTAACGACGTTGCTGTCATGTCAACATAAAGACATGCACGATACGCTGCTGCTGCACCACCAAGCGCAGAAATCGCACTGCCAATACCTTCACCAAGACCTCCAAGGCCGCTCTTTAATGACTTATCTGCGACATATTCCTTATTGAATTTTTCTGCCAACGGATCATTTGCCTGAACGACCAATTCGCCAGAAGAGAAGAACTGATTCCATGCCGTAGATTCAAGCGAATTGGTATTTTCGCGCACCACATTGCCTTCACTATCTACCGTATTGCCGCGCTCAGAAAGGCTGTTCATGTACATTGCAAGTTCACTCTTTCCGGCGTCTCCGGTTTGAGTTTTTTGAATTGCTTCAAAAAGACCTGTCACATAGTTAAGGACATTCGCCACATGAATACCGGCAATAATAACATTCATTGCGGCGTATACTTTTAGCGCCGTACAAGCAACGTTTGCACCCACTCCAATACCGCCAACAATCTGACGGGCTTTTGCTTTCAGCGAAGTATCAACTTCTGCCTGGATATCAGCATCATCCATGGTTTTTGTCTTTTTCTTATCAACACCATGGTCTTTTCCGATTGCCTCCGGATCCTCATCCCAAAATTCTTTGCCGTCTTTATCGCAGCATTTTTTCTTTGGAACTTTTTCTTCCGTATCACTTTCATCTGATTCACCAGCAATACTCTCACTCAAACCCTTATCAGTACCACCCTCTTCGGCCGTATGTGCACGCTTCTTAATATCTTCTTCATCCGCATCGTCCGGTGTATCCTTAAATTTGTTTCTTGAGCTACCTATACGCAGGTGAAGTTTGTCGGACAAATCGTCAAACCAACCAGCAATATGACCTTTCAAAGTCCTCGTACCTTTATCAAGATCTCTCGAGAAAGGCTCGGACATCTCTATCGCATCATCGATATGCACGCGCTCATCAAAATCAACGTTGACTTTCTTGCCATCTATTTCAATCTCAGCTGAACTTGGCAGCTTTCCAACGTCATCATCATTGGCTGCAACTGCGTACTTTTTTCCAGTCTCCGGATCCTCGTAAACCAAGAAGCGACATTCAAAATCATCAGTATCAACATAGAAAATATTATTCTTCGCCAACTTCTTTTCCAAAGATTTTGAAACTTTAAAATGTTCTGGATTAAAAATTGTCGCCCTTCTCGTAATTGGTTTATTACGAGTTCTATCAAGCTTAAAACGCCTAAAATATGTCTGACGTCTATTCATTGACGTTCTAAGGTTGTTAAACTGATCGAGACCATTTGCAATCAAACCGAACGGTGCTAAAGTTTGCGATCCGGCAAAAATTCCAACCACCGCCATCACAACAATTAAAATCGTTCCGAGTGGACCAAGTTTCTTTGCTTGGTTTACAATCATGCGTCCGCCCGGCATCGACTTTGAAGCAACTTCTTCTAAAGTTTTACCTTGGACATTGTTTGCAAAACCATCTTTTTTCTCAGCGTCTTTTGCATTATTAACTGCAGAAGTAAAACCATTATTGCCAGCGCCCTTATTACCAGCCGCTGAGCCTTTTTCCGACGCACCTTTTTCAGCAAAACGCCCAAGTTGTTTAGCATTTTCTTGACGACGCGCACGCGCGTTTTCTTGCATGCGGTTACCCCAATCAGAAATTCTATCTTGAAAATCAGAAAGACCGGAAGAAGTATCCTCTCCGTCATCGCTACCTGTTAACCAATCGTCAGCGGTTGCGTCCATATAGATTTATTATACACTAAAAAAGCATAATTGGAATGAAAAATATAGTAAAATAGAACTAAGATGCAGAAAATCCATCGCCACATTTTATTTAGCTTCATAACTGGCAGTTTTTTTAGCCTACTTTTTTATTTTGGCACAAAATTTCTTTCTGCAACCTTCGAAGATCGCGCCGTCGACTACTCGATTTTGGATTTTCTTTTTATCATTCCAATTATTATTGTCGCAACGTTAATTTTTTATTTTCTTTTTGATATAAAAATCAAATGGAAAGAAGACAAAAAATTCAATTTAAAACATTGGCAGATTTTTGTGCCGCTCATGTTGGTTTCAACCATCACATTTTTAACATTCCTGCCAGGCCACTATCCTTACGATTCTTCTGAAATGTATAAATCATTTCAAGCTAGTGAAATCACAAATCATTATTCGCCACTCGTCACAGTGACTCTCGGTCTTTTTCTTTCAGCTGGAAAATTTTTCGGTTCCGAGGCTTTCGGCCACGCCGCGTTTGTGATTTTACAATTCGTTTTCCTGAATCTCGTTTTAACAAAAACTATTTTCTATTGTTCTGAAAGATTAAACAAAAAATCATTCGGAATTATTTTAACAATTTTCTTTACATTGAATCCGCTCATTCAAACGCTTCTAATTCGCTCCGGCCAAGACACAATTTTTGGTGGAATTTTTCTTTTGCTGGCGCTTGAATTTTTGAAAATTTCCGAAGACGAAAAATATTTTTCTGGAAAGAAAAAATATCTATATTTATTTGTTTTAATTTTCTTTTTATGCGCAACCAGAAATAACGGGCTATATGCTATAATTCCAGTTTTTATTTTTAGCTTTTTCATTTTCAAAAACAACCAAGAATTCCGCAAAAAATTCTTCATTGCAATTTCACTGCCAATCGTTTTCTTCCTCGGCTATAATTATCTTTTTATAAATAACGTTATAAAAACTAAAGATTCATTTTTCCGTGAAACTCTAAATATTCCAATCATGCAAATTGCACGTGCTATGTATTTCAATTCCGACGAAAATTTCAAAGAAGAATTAAAAACTTATTTCAAAGATGATTGCGACACATGGATGGGAACCAAATGGGACTGGAGTAAATATAACTATTCTGCTGGAATTTCCGATCCAGCTAAAAACTGTATGAAGACCGACGAAATCGATAAAAATCCAATGAAATTTTTCGACTTATGGAAAAGAATCGGCGAAAAATACACACTGAATTATATTGAAGCACCACTCGTTTTCACGCTCGGGTTATATCACGTGCGCGCACCGTATAACAATCAAGATCGCACATTTATGTGGCATAAATATATTGATAGTTATTATGATTCTTACGGCCATTACGGCATTGCAAACATCAGTCTCATTCCGCCAGTCCAGAAGCTTTACGATTTCTTTATTGACGGACAAATTTGGAGTGACATTCCAATCCTTCACATTCTTTGGGGCGCACCATTCACCGTCCATTTAACAATCATCACTATTTTGTTCGGCCTTTATCGCAAAAAGTATAAATATCTACTTCCGCTTCTACTGATTTTTGGACTCATTATCACTGTAGCCCTCTCGCCGGTCATGCTCTTCAGATATATTTTCCCAGCTGTAATTTGTTTACCAATTATTATCTACATACTAAAGTCTGTGTTAAAATAAAAATATGGAAGACAACGAAGTTCACGATTTATATGACGACGAAGTCCGCGAGGATTTTGTTGAAGATGAAGGCGACGAGGACAATCTCGGCGTGCCAATCAAAGATGGCGCTCAAGACATTAATGACACCTCAACCGTCGATGACGACATCGTGACTTTGGATAGTGAAATTCTTGATGATTCAGAATATAACGACAACTCGTTTGACTGTGACTAAATTTTATGATAATATAATAAAAGTCCAATATGGTTCCGTCGTCTAGTGGTCTAGGACGTCTGGTTCTCATCCAGAAAATCGCGGGTTCGACTCCCGCCGGAATCACCATAAAATTCAGCTCGACCATAGGTCGAGTATTTTGTTTAGAGCGCGAGGCCTACCATTTTAATCTCCTCTTTTCAAAACATAGTTTTTATGTTATAATTATTCCACTATGAGCAAGCAAAAAATCGTCGCCTTAATTGGCCAAACTAATGCCGGAAAATCGAGCCTCTTAAACCGCATGGCACACAAAAATATTGCCATCGTCGCACGTGAAGAAGGTACGACTCGCGACAACGTCAGCGCAAAAATTGACGACGCCTTTTTGTTGATTGACACTGCTGGTCTTAAAAACCCGGAGGACGATTTCGAAGCATCAATTCAAGACCAAATCCAAGATGCCGTTGATGTCGCCGACTTAATTTTGCTCACTCTTGACTCAAGCAAATATCAATCACAACGCGATAAAGATATTGCAAGAACCGCACTTAAATCCAGAAAACCAGTTTTCTTAGTTCTTAATAAATCCGACCTCGGCGAAGCACTCGACGAAAATGAATTCCTCCGCCTTGGCATCAAAAATTATGACACCTTCAGAACTTCCGCTACTACCGGCCAGGGAATTGAAGCCCTTAAATCTGCAATCAAAAACGCACTTGGTGTTAAAACCGGCGAGAATAAAGACGACGAAAAAGAACGTCCAATCAAGCTCGCTTTAATCGGCCGTCCAAACGTTGGCAAATCAAGCCTCTTTAATAAACTCGCAAAGAAACAAC
>CAZCZD010000004.1:0-740 GCA_964503305.1 uncultured Candidatus Saccharibacteria bacterium
CAAGAATAATTGCCAAAGAAATAAAAGCTGAGCAAATTTCTGGTGGAATTTTGGCGATTGCAATTATTATGACGCATCCGAACTGCGAAGAAATTCTCGCACGCATGAGGCTCAGCCTCGATGATTTAAAAGAAGGCATTACTTGGTATAATTATCTCCACGGTCTCGTAAAAGATTCGAAGAAAAAACGCCGCGATGGCGGTATTGCACGTGACTTCACTTTTGGTTTTACTCCGCTCCTTTCTCGTTATGGCCAAAATCTTTCCGCAACTCGAAGCTTAACTGTGAAAACGCAACTTTTCCGTTCTGAACATCGCGAAGCCATTAAGCAAATGACCGAAATCTTTAGTAATGCTGGACGCTAAAACGTTGCGCTTATTGGTCCGGATGGCTGTGGTCGCTCTGCAGTTGTGAATGCTTTCGCGGAACAACTTCTTGATGCAAATTCAAAGATACCTGGCAACTTGAAATACCGCCAAATCTTCAAACTCGATGCTGCTGCCCTAATTGGCGGAACGAGTGGACAAGGTGATATTGAACGTCTCGTTGCTCAAATTTTGAATGAAGCATATTCTGCAAAAAATATTATTCTTTACCTTAATAATGCACACCTCTTCTTTGAAACAGGTGTTGGTTCGGTTGATAATTCAAACTTACTTTTGCCGGTCATCGAAGCTGGCAGACATCGCATGATTTTATCTTTGGACGAGCAAAGATTCCTTGAAATCTCAAGCCGCAAG
>CAZCZD010000004.1:750-32115 GCA_964503305.1 uncultured Candidatus Saccharibacteria bacterium
TATCACTCCAGCAAACGAACTTGAAACGATGAAAGTGATGGAGGATCAAGTCCCATCACTCGAATGGAAACATCGCGTCACGTATACTTATTGGGCGCTTAAAGAAGCCTATCGACTTGGCAATCGTTACATTAAAGATGTTGAAATGCCTGGTCGTGCAACTCGCGTGCTTGAAGACGCTGCACGTTATGCAAAAGACGGCCTTGTCTTTGGCGAATCCGTTCAGGAAGCAATTGAAAAGACGCAGGGAATTAAGCTCCAATCTGCTTCTGCAACCGAAGAATCACGTGACCGTTTGTTGAATCTTGAAACATTGATTCATGAACGCATGATTGATCAAGAACCAGCAGTCCATGCTGTTTCGGACGCGCTTCGTCGCGCGGCAGCTGGTGTTAGAAACGAGAATAAACCAATTGGAACTTATCTCTTCCTTGGCCCAACCGGCGTCGGAAAAACCGAGCTCGCGAAAGCTTTGTCGGACGTCTATTTCAATGGCGAAAACGATATCATTCGTATCGACATGAATGAATATGTTGAAGCTTCTGATGTGAATCGTTTGATTGCAGAAGGCGCAACTGACGCAATGAGTTTGACCGCACAAGTCCAAAAACATCCATTCTCGGTTGTGCTTCTCGATGAAATTGAAAAAGCCAGCCCACAAGTTTTGACGACACTTCTTCAGATGCTTGATGAAGGAATTTTGCGCGACACAAAGAACCGCGAAATCTCATTTAGGGACGCGATTGTGATTTGTACTTCGAACGCTGGCGCTGATAAAATTCGTGAAAATATTGGCTCGTCCGACTACGAAAAATTAAAAGACGAGCTCACAAATTATTTGATTGAAACGCGCGAATTCAAACCAGAATTCTTGAACCGTTTCGACGAAATTTGTTTGTTCAAGCCGCTTTCAAAAGAAGACTTGAATCGTATCGTCGACTTGCTTATTAAGGGCATAAATAAAACTCTCGCTCCACAAAAAATCGAAGTGTCGGTTGATGATGACGCAAAGGCACTGCTCATTGATGCGGGCTACGATCCAATGCTTGGTGCACGTCCAATGAAGCGCGTCGTTTCGAAGACTGTTGAAAATATTGTTGCAAAAAAGAGTCTTAAAGGTGAAGTAAAAAGCGGTGACACTGTCAGAATCTCAGCGGATGAAATCAAGAGTGAGCTTGGCGATGAATAACCTCGAAAAACTTAAAGCAAAAAAAGTTGTCGTTCGTGCGATGATTCTTTTCTGGATAAACTTTTTCGCGATTCTTGTTGTCCATAATTTGACTGGACGTGCGGGGATTCATATTGATTATTCAATCTCAAAATATGTAGGGCTTTCTTTTCCGTCTGCCATTGCATTTTTCATTGTAAATACATTTGTTGCACTCTCGATGTGGCGATATTTAAAGCCAAAACTCGGCGACAAAATTCAACGCATCTTGATGATTTATATTGTGATCACATTGATTTTATTGTCGCTTTTTCCAATTGGTTTGTTTGATGAAATCATTCCATCGCCAATTATTTTTGGCCGCACACCAATATCCTTCCTTCATGTTATTACTTCGCGCACTATGTTTGTCGCGATGTGTGCTTTTGCTCTCTATACTTTTTATTCCGGGAAAAAGAAAAGCCTTCACGATGAAGCTGTAATTAAAACCGCACTGGCTTTCTTTGTTTATGCCGCACTTTGCACCTTCACTTTTATTTTCTTCTCGAACATTTTCTGGAGTTTCGATATCATTTTTGAATCGCTCTATATTGCCTTTTTCTTCATCGTCGTTCTCGCATTCTAATGCGTTTATGCTAAATTGTAGTATGATAAAAATATGGGACTTTTTGACAGATTAAGAAAAGATTTAAATCAAGAAACTAGAATCGATAAAACTGGATGGGAAAATATGGACGGAGAGTCTGCTCCGGCCGAAACCGTTATTTTTAATTCCGAAAAAGAAGTTGCAAACGCAAAGAGACAAAGAGCTAAACTTATTCAAGCTTTACTTCCTGGTGAAGGAAATCCTGATGTGTCTGCAATTGCTGGCGAGCCACGCGAAGCTGGGCCACATGATGAAAATATCGTGCTTGCTAAAATCGCGATGGGCCAAATCGGAAAGAAAGATTATGAAGCAATCCTTAATGGTATCAAAGGCCCTTTGACTGATCGACGTGGCGCTTTTATGCCTGATGTTGCTGCACAGAAGCTTGAAGTAATGCGTGGTGACAAACATCAACTGAAAATTCTTGCTTTTGCAAATGGCTACAATGTTGACGGACACTATCAAGATACAAGTATTTCCGATCTTTCTCAGGCTTCTCTTAGTTTTCAAAATCCAATCGAATTCGAAGAGAGGATGGCTCCGTTTATGGAGTTTCTTGCAGCGCATAACTCACCACAAAAAGTCGAGGAATACGAAAGTGCAATGCATGAAGTTGAGAAAACTCTCTTTGGTAAAAAATATGAATATTATGAACGTATTAAAGAATTAACTTCCGAATCTGAACGTATTTTTGGAAAACCAGTAGTAGAAACAAATAACAACCCAGAACGCGAAACTAACCACGAACGTTTAGTTAAAGCTGGCAGTTATTATCAAATCTCTCGCGCCCAAGTTAGAGGCGGCATGCGCGCTGAAATGGGACAAAGGCTTCCAAATGATATGAGCTGTGAAGATTCAAGCTTTATTGACGAGGAAGATGGTTTCTTTGGCGTCTTTGATGGCGCTGGTGGACATGAAGGCGGCCGTCGCGCATCAAATATCGGCGCTGAAACGATTTCAGATTTAATGTCAAAAAATGGCCAACCAAAAACGCCAGACGAGCTTGCAGATTGGCTTGACGAAGCATCACGTCGCATCGTGAATGATTCGGCCGCTGGATATTCAACGGGTACGCTTGCGAAAGTCGTTAAACGTCCGGATGGCGGCAAAGGTGTCATTTATGCTCAAGTTGGTGACTCAAGGCTTTATATTGTCGATAAAAATGGTCGCGCAACTCTCGTTACTAAAGACGAAGGTTATGAAAACGTTGTGACGAATGCACTTGGAAATCAAAAGAGCAGTGGCAGAGTCTGTGTTCAAGCTGGATATCGTGAACTTTCTGCTGGCGACAAACTCGTTCTTTGTTCTGATGGTATTACTGGCGACAAGGGAACTGATTTAATGAGTGAAGATGAACTTGGTCAAACCGTCATGAATGCCGGCAGTACCGCCTATGCAGCTCAAGCTCTTGTCCATCAAGCTCGCAAAAACGACGACCGCACCGCAATCGTCGCTGAAGTTTAATTACTATAATCCATAACGGCCATCTTCGTAGCCGTCATAATATGCGTCTTCATAGATATCTTCACATTGGCCCGTGCAACCCGGCGTGTAATATGAATGGTTGCCATTCATTGCATCGCGATAACCATCTTCGTATGCGCGATCTTCGAGTTCATCCCAACACTTTCCATATTCGTAGTGAACACAACTGTTCTTTTTTATAGATGTTCCGTTGTTTGTATTATTGGAACTGTTTGTATTTTTCTGCCAACTTTTTCTTAATTCCTCATCTTTCTTTTCTTGCTCTGCTCTTTTCTTTGCGTCAGATTCTTTTGCTTCGCGCACATTTTTGCAAATTTCGGCATCTTTATTTTCGCTTTTTTCACACTCGTTTTCGACGCTGACTTTATTTATTACGATTTCGCGCGAGAATGAACCGGCGCGATTTGTAGCAGTAATTTTTACTTTATTTTCGCCATATCTAAGTGAAAAGCTTGGATCGAAAATGTGTAATTCCGTCCCGGCCGGAAGTGTATCTCGCTCGAATGTCTGCATATCGTTATTACTATTCGTAATTTCGATTGCCCACTTTAGTTTTGCGGGGCTCTTTGATGCTGCAACATTTTCTGTATAAAAACGGACATAGACATCACTACCTTCGAGATGGCTGTCGGTGGAAGTGGAGTATTTTTTATCTTGCAAAGTAATATAAAGCTTACCGTCTTTTTCTTCAGTTTTATTAAAGTCACTCGGACCGATTTCATTGTCAACTTCAACGCGAATTCCAGTCGGCGCTTCAACTTTATCAAACCAATGTAGCATCGTCCCGCCTACCCAAAGAATTGAGATTACAAAAATAGGGAAGATGATTAAAATAGATTTTAATGCTGCAAAATCATTTTTATTTTTCATTTTTTTCTCCCAAAAAAGTAGACCGAGTTTTTATCGATGTTTTTCGTGCGCGTCGATTTGTTCGTGGCGATGTCATAAAATTTTCTAAACTCTTCGCTTTTAAAATATTCTAAATCTTTTTCAGAAATTTTTACACCATCTTTTGGAACTAAAAATGCAACCGAGCCATTGCAGACGACGTTCTTTGGCTTTTTTATAACGCGAATTTTTTCCGTTAAAATTGGCGCAAGAAAAACTTCGCGATTAAGAAACTTGATAGCTTTTGTTCCTTCCAAATCTTTCTTCGAAATATAACGGTCATATCCATCAATATGCTTTAAGTCGTTTTCCGTTACGTTCCTTGAGCGCAAAACCCAAATATTCTTTTCATTAGTTCTTTCTTTGCTTAATAATTCATTTTTTAAATCGCGGTCGCGATATTCTTTAAAAATATCGAACTCCATTTTATCGGCCAAACCGTCAAATATCTCATCACGATAAATTAACCAATAAGGAAACTTTTTGTCAGTAATATATTTTTGTCTTTCGTTTGGCGTGCTTTTTGTATCTAGGAACAAACAAATTGTTTCGATTTTTGCATCACAAAAACCGCGTTCGCCGAAATCAATAATATTTTCAATTTCAATATTTTCGATAAATTCGCGTGTGCGCGCAAACTTCGTGCTAGAAAGAAAAGTTTTTGGCATGATGATAGAAATTTTTTCACCAATCGTTAAACATTTTTCAAGAAAATCGCGTGCCAAACTAAACGGCGGGTTTGCAACGACTAAATCGTAATTTGAGCGAAAATTATGCTCTAAAAAATTTTCACAAAAATAATTAATTTTAAAATTTTCCGGAATGTTTTTTAGAGATTTTTTTAGATTTTTCAAAACACTTTTATCAATATCGAAAACGTCAATCGTCACATTTTTATTTTGATATTTTTTAAAAATTTCAGAAAGCAAATTTCCAGTTCCAACCGACGGTTCGAGAATGCGAATTTTTTCTTTCTCAAAATCTGGAAAATAAAGGCCCATAGTCTCCGCCAAAAAATCGTCGGTATAGAACGCATCCATATTTTATATTATACCATGTGTGATATAATAATATTAGGTGAGCGAAAAGCTCACTTTTGTACTTTAAGACTATTTTAGAAAGTAGGTGGTTTTATGGATTTCTATCCAGAAGTAAACTTGAGTCACCTTCATCCGCCAAGCGGATTGATTGTGACCGAAGCCTCGAGATTTCTGTCCACGAATGACGAAAAAAGACTCACAGCGCTCTTGCATGCAGTTCTTCAGTCCCACGAGGATGAACGTTTCAGCTGGCCGGAAGTTTCACGCGGAAATTTCGAAATGAAATTTTTTGACACTAGGCGAAATATTTCAGTGGTGGCTTTAAACTTCAAATTTGCTGGAATCGAAAATGTAATCGCGGAATACAAGGAAAAGCATTTCAATCTCGTATTGGATGGCGACGAAGTATTTGACGTGGTAATTCGAATTCTCCCGCCGGAAGCTAAGAAGCCGAGCGAGCCTGGATGGCATGGGCTGTGTTTGATGCGAAATGTCGATCTCGAACTCGCGTATGCAACTCTTGTATTTCTCGAAATTTGGCGCCCGCACAATAAAAAACTCCAAGCTTGTATTAATGCCGAAAAGAACCTGATTCTCGACACAAAAGAATACGAATACAGCACAAGTAAAATTTGGCGAAGCCATATCGAGGAGCTTGAGCGTTGCCTGCGCGATGCCTTAAACGGCGGCATCTATGCACCAGCCAAAGCAAACTGGGGAATCTGGCGAATCCCGCAGCTTTATCGCGACTACTGCGCATACTTCAAAAAGGAAGAAGAAAAATAGTCAAAAAGCGTCTGACATGAGTCAGGCGCTTCTTTTATTCTAAATGGTACCCGCGAAGGGACTCGAACCCCCGACACCTTGTTCCGAAGACAAGTGCTCTAATCCACTGAGCTACGCGGGCAAATGAGTAAAAGGCGACAAAGCTTGCTTTGACATCTTTTACGCGGGCAAATGCCCTGTTATTATACCACAAAAACAGAGAGGGTGCTATAATGAAAATAGAGAGAACAACATGATTTTACCGATATTTGCTATTTTAATCCTAATTCTCGGTTTCACCGCATTTTTTGGCGCACCGTATGTCCCAAGTTTGAAATCTGAAATTAAAAAAGCCTTCACTGAACTCTATAAGCTATCAAAAAAAGATTATCTGATTGATTTAGGTGCGGGCGATGGTATTGTCCAGAAAATTGCAGCAAGTTTCGGCGCAAAATCTGTCGGCATCGAACTTAATCCGTTTTTGGCTCTTATTGCGAAATTTCGTCTTCGAAAAGTAAAAAATGCAAAAATCATCACTAAAAACTTTTATAATTATGACTTTCCGAAAGAAACGACTGTTATTTATGTTTTTGGCGATTCGCGTGATATTAAAAAGATTACACAAAAAATCGAAAATGAGAGTAAACGCCTCGAGAAATCACTTTTTGTTATCAGTAATGGCTTTGAACTTCCAGGCTATAAGCACGAAAAGCAGGTCGGTGCATATTATCTATTTAAAGTCGGCAAATAATACCGTTTATGGTATAATATAGGCATGGCAAAACGAAAAAAACGTAAATCTTCAAGAGAAGCAGCTCCTGAACACGAGTTGCCGGGTGGATTCTGGCGTCAAGTTGGCGCAGTTGTTCTTTTAGCTCTCGCTGTCGTCCTCGTGATGACTTGGTTTGGTTCCGGCGGGACAGTCCTCAATAAAATCCACGAAGGCGCAATCTATGTAATTGGCTATGCGACCTATTTCATTCCTGTGCTCCTGGTTTATCTTTCAGTAATGATTTTCCGCGCCGAAGGGAATCGTCTCCCAATTGCTACTTGGTTTGCAAGCTTCCTTTTAGTGGCTTGGCTTTCCGGAATTTTTGGAATTCCAACCTTTAAACAGCCAAATCCAACTGGTGGCATCGTTGGTGAAGGCTTAAATAGTATTGCAACTCAAATTCTTGATAAGGGCGTTGTTGTCTTTATTTATGCTGTTTTGATTTTCCTCACTGGAATTTTCATCCTTGCAATCTCCCCAGCCTCGGTTTTCCGCTGGATTTTCGGTATGTTTAGAAGTACTCGCAAAGACGAAGATCAAGAAAATGCATCGATTGCTCGCCGTGCCAATGCTGAAGCCGGCCTTAGTAATTTGAAGGTTCACGGCGGAATTTCCGCAGCTGTCGCAAAAGCTGATGCTGAAAATAAGAAACTGAACATTAGCCGTCCGAAGAACGAACCAAAACCAGAACCAAAAGAACCAGAACGTGCACTTGTTGCTGTTTCTGATCCAAACTGGAAGATGCCTAGCACTGAACTTCTTTCGAAGAAGACTAATCCACCAGATGGTGGCGACATTCAAAAGAATGCTGCAATTATTCGCCAAACTTACGAACAATTCGGCATTAATGTTGAAATCGACGGCGCAAATATTGGTCCACGCGTGACACAATACACTCTTCGTCCACCTGCAGGTATTAACCTTTCAAAAATCACTGCTCGTGATAAAGAGCTTGCAATGAACCTTGCTGTTGATAAAATTCGTATCGAAGCTCCAATCCCTGGAACCAACCTTGTTGGTGTCGAACTTCCGAATGCTCGCTCTGAAGGCGTGACGCTTCGTAGTCTTCTTGAGAGCCCAGCTTGGAAACGTGCTGATAAACCACTTACTTTCGTAGTTGGTAAAGATATTTCCGGTAGTCCAGTAATGGCAAACCTTGCAAAAATGCCACACCTTCTCATCGCTGGTACAACTGGTTCTGGTAAGTCTGTGATGACAAATATTCTCATCTCGTCACTTCTTTATCGTAATGCTCCAAGTGATTTGAAACTTATCATCGTCGATCCAAAACAGGTTGAAATGGTCCAATATGATGGTATTCCGCATCTCTTAACTCCAATTATTAACTCGACCGACAAGGCTCTTTCGGCAATGAAATGGGCTGTGAATGAGATGGAGCGCCGTTACTCGCAAATGGCAGAGGAGCATGTTAAAAACATTGAAGATTACAATGCAAAAATCATGAACAAGACTGCTGCTGTGAAAGATTCTGACGGCAATGAACAACAACAAGAAGGTGCAAAGATGCCATATATCGTCATCATTATCGATGAGATGGCAGACCTTATGATGCAAGCTGGCAAAGACCTCGAACAACCAATTGTCCGTATTGCGCAGAAAGGTCGTGCTGCTGGTATGCACCTCGTGCTCGCAACTCAGCGTCCAGTTGTGAAAGTTATTACTGGTTTAATTAAATCAAACGTTCCAGGTCGTATTGCTTTTGCCGTCAACAACAACCAAGATTCCCGCATTATGCTCGATATGGGCGGTGCAGAAAAACTTCTTGGTGCTGGTGATATGTTGATGCTTACAACTGAAATGATGGGCAAACCTCGTCGTATTCAGGGTGCATTTGCTTCTGATGCTGAGATTGAAAAACTCACTAACTTCCTTCGTGAACAACGTGCTCCAGAGTATAATGACGAAGTTATTTCTCAATGCGTTTCAGTTGGCCCATCTGGTGGTGGTTCAATTGGCGACCTTGGCCGAAAATACGATCCAAATGATCCAATCGTTCGAAAAGCTGTTGAACTTTCAATCCAAAAAGGCAAGTTTTCGACCGCTATGCTTCAGACTTACCTCGGAAAAGGTCACGGCTTCGTGTCTGGTCTTGCAATCTGGTTTGAAGAAATTGGCGTGATTGGGCCAGCAAACGGCAACAAGCCACGTGATGTCCTTATCTCTTCGCTCGACGAGTTCGATGAAATGGCAAACCACTAAAAAATTTCTTGAACTTTTCCACAACCTGTGCTATAATAACAGGTAATATTAGCTCAGCAAACAACCATTTTGAGTGTGTTTGCTTTAACCAAAGGAGTAAAAGTGAAACAGTACCAACTTACTGTCATGTTTCATCCTGATTTAGAGATGAACTTGACTCCTGCAGTTGACAAGGTCAACAAGATCATCGAAACCGCAGGCGGCAAAATCGTCAAAGAGACGAACGAAGGTAAGAAACGCATGATGTACTCTATCAAGGGTAACGAATTTGCTGTTTATTACTACTACGAACTCGAGCTTCCAGCAGAAGCTCCTGCAAAGATTTCGTCAACTTTGAATATTACTGATGAAGTAATTCGTTATCTTCTTTGCACCGTTGATCCTCGCAAGGCAAAATATGCTGCACGCAAGAAATCAACTGAAGCTGAAGAAGAAAACGCTGAAAAATCAGAAGAATAATTAAGAGAGGAGTTTATTTATGGCGCGGGGTTTTAGTAAAGCAATCATCATGGGTAACGTCACAAGAGACCCAGAACTCAGGGCTGTCTCGAGTGGTTCCCAAGTCTGTTCTTTTAGTGTTGCAGTAAACCGCAACTTCAAAGGCAGTGATGGTGAGAACAAAGAATCAGTTTCGTTCATTAACTGTACCGCTTGGGGAAAAGCTGCTGAACTTATTTCTCAGTATGCTAAAAAAGGAACCGGAATCATGGTTTCTGGCCGTCTCGAACAGAGAAGCTACGAAGCTAAAGATGGTTCGAAACGCTCAACAACCGAAATCGTCGTCGAGGACTTCAATTTCCTCGGTGGCCGTGATTCAAACGTTGACTACTCAAACGCGCAGGAAGAAGCTCCAGACGACATCGTTCCGGACGACGTTCCTGATGAACCAATTGATCTTAGCGATGTTCCATTCTAATAATATTAAGGAGAATAAATGAGAAGGGTTAAAAACGATCCAAATCTTTACTTCGATTATCGCGATGTAAAGACTTTGCAACGCTATGTTGACGCTTATGGCCGCATTGAGCCAATCTCAAAGACTGGTCTCTCGGCTAAACAACAACGCCAACTCGCAGTCGCTATTAAGCGCGCACGACATCTTGCACTTTTGCCATTTGTCGCTGAATAATTAATTAACGGAGAGGAAAAATATGTACGGACCAACAGATTTGAAGAAAAATGTGCTGATCACACTTGACGGGCAACCGTACAAGGTGGTTGAGTACTCCCAAAAGGTTATGGGCCGCGGTGGTTCAATCGTGAACGTTAAGGTTAAAAACCTTATCACTGGCGCACTTCTTCCAAAAACCTTCAAAGGTCAGGAAAAAATTGAGCCAGCAGAAGTCACGAACAAACACGTTCAATACCTTTACAAAGACGATGAAAAATTCTATTTCATGGATCCAGAATCATTCGAACAATATGAGCTCGCAGCTGATATGGTCGGTGATATGAAAGATTTCATGAAAGATGGTGACGAAATGGATATCCAATTCTATAACGGCACCGCAATCAACCTTGTTCTTCCAAAGAACCTCTGGCTTGAAGTTACCTACACTGAAACTGCAGTAAAAGGTGATACTTCAACCTCAGTTATGAAGGATGCAACACTTGAAACTGGAGTCGTGATCAAGGTTCCAGCATTCATCAAGGTTGGTGATATCGTTTCTGTCGATACTGATACTTACGCTTATCGTGAGAGGAGAAAATAATTAACGCTCCTGTATCGAGAGCTGAAGGAAAACTTGCGGGCGCCGCTCGCGAGTTTTCTTATGATTTTCGCAAAAAAACCGTGCTCGATATCGGTTCGAGCACGGGCGGGTTCACAGAGCTTGCGCTAAAATCCGGCGCAAGTCATGTTATTGCGATTGAAAAAGGCACAAATCAAATGAAGGCTCCTCTTCGCTTTGATCCAAGAATTGATTTGCGCGAAAAAACTGATATTTTTGATGTGAATCGCAAAGTTTTGGGTTTGTGTGATTATTTTGAAACATCAGAAAAACCACATAAGAACAAAACTCATCTCGATGTAATCCTTGCGGACGTTTCTTTTGTAAGTCTACGTAAAGTTTTGCTTCATGCAAAATATAATATCGCATCGCTCGATACTGATTTTCTTGTGATGTTGAAACCACAATTCGAAGCAAAACCTTTTGAATTGAAGCGGGGAATCGTTAAAAACGAGAAAATTAGGCGAGATCTTATTCGTGATTTTGAATCCTGGCTTAAAACTCAAGGTTTTATCATCGTGAAGAAGCGCGACAATGATTTCGCTGGCAGAAATGGCAATCTTGAACGCTTCTACTTGTTGAAACTTGCAACGAAGTACTAATTTTTGGGGGATGGTCTCTATGTGTGGAGGAAGCGACCATCCCAACAGAAGGTGGAACCTTATTTTCGTGTTTTTAAGGTGGAGAGAAATCTTATACGCGATGTAAATGAAAAGGGTTAAGAAAGGGGACTAACTATTCTAGGTATTTACGAAAATAAGGCGGTGCTAGCATTAAGGGTAATATGCTCTGGAGACCCAAAATCTTTCGATTTGAGCCGCATGATATCAAAGATTTTTGAAAGTGCAAGCATAAGTTCTTTTATCAGAGATGTGCGGGGAATGTACTTTTATTCGGTCCTGTTATATTGATAATAAAAATGTCATTTTGCACCATATTAACAGATGAAAAAGTGAACAAAATGACATTTTTCCTCTGTATTGTAGATAAAAAATATACTTATATTTAAAGCTGTCATCTGTTGATTTTTCTTATGCTTGCAAAAATAAAAAACAGGTATATAATTCGGTGCATAAAACCGAGGAAGCAGAGTTTAACACCTCTGTTTTTCCAGTTTTAAAAAATATTAATTTTTTTAAAAAGGAGCTAAAAATGACAAAAAATATTCTATCAACTATTAGTGAGGATGCATTTTATGTGCAATATCTTGAATAAAATCAAAGATGCAAATGAATCTATCCTTCTTGTCGACGATTTTGTTGACGAAGAAACACTCTCGCTTTTAAACGAGAAGAAGACGGATGTAAAAGTCGAAATTATCTCAAGAAATCGACTTATGACGAATATAAAAAACGTCCGTCGCAGACAGAGTTTTAAAGCAGGCTTTAAGTTTATTGAATCGAATATTTTCCGTAATCGGTATGTTCTAATTGACGGGAAAATCCTATATCTTCTTTCGCGCTCATTGAAATTCAATGCGAAACGAAACTTTTATTTCATTCCAATTCTCGACAAAGATCATCTGTGTGATTTTAATCGGAACGTATTAGGTTGCGAGAAGCAATCTAAGAATATTTACAGACATTTTTAGAAGAAGCCCGCCCGGAAGATTCTCTTGCAAAACTTCCAAGTTTGTGATATGATAGTCTTACGGGCGGTTAGCTCAGTTGGCTAGAGCGCGTCTTTGACGTAGACGAGGTCAGAGGTTCGACTCCTCTATCGCCCACCACAAAATCCAAGACAGCAATGCTGTCTTATTTTTTATTTCAAAGAAATAATGAGCACTAGCGAATTCAGAGCGGCCAGCCCACCATTAATAATAAATGTTCAATAGTGCTATAATGTACTTATGAATTTCTTTTTAATGCTCATCTCACTTATTATCACCGCAATTTTAAGTCTTGTCGGTGGCTACTTCCTTATTCTTGGAAAAAACAAGCTTGTTAAAACTATCCAAAAATTTGGCCCAGTAATTGCTTTTGTCGTTCTTGTGTATGCTGTTTTCGGTGATCTCATCCCGGAAATCCTCGAAGAGGAAGAACTCGAGCTTAAGACTGTTATTATTCTCGTTAGTGCCGGTTTTATTGTTTGCGCGATTATTGGAAAAGTCCTTGGAAAGTTCCACCATCATAACGACATTCATCATCATGATCACAAAAAACATGAGATTGAGACGCATGGCGACAAAGAATTTAAGGGCAAGGCCCAAGCTTATACTATGCTCGCTGTTGACTCAATCCACGCAGTCGCAGATGGAATTGTGCTCGGTACAAGTTTCCTTGCATCTTTCTCAACTGGTATTTCTGCTTGCCTTGCAACCATTGCACACGAAATCCCACAAGAAATTGGTGATTTCTCGATTATGCAACGCGCAAAAATGAAGGCCAAAGACATCATTAAACTTCAAACTTTGTCTGGGCTTATTATCGTTCCAGCTGCGGCTGTCGCCTATTTTGTTGGCGATAGCCTTGTTGAAATGCTTCCGGGCGTCCTCGCTGTTGTTGCAGGCTTCCTTCTCTATGTTGCTTTCGGCGAACTCATTTGTGTCATTGAATCCTTGAAGAAATAATTTACTATTTATTCATCCCATGATATAATTATCTAAAGGATTTTTTATGAAAAAAGAGTTAACTTATCAGCAAGAAATCGGTCGCGTAATTGAGGGGATGCGCAAGGAAAAGGGATTAACGCAATCTGAGCTCGCCAAGAAAATTGGAACGAGCCAATCTGCGATTCATCGCATTGAAAAAGGAGACCAAAATATTTCACTTGAAATGGTGAAAAAAGTTTCAAACGAACTCGGCGGCCAAATTCTCTCTATAAATGACTCATCATCTCAGAGCTACCGCATTAATGGCGGCCGTACTTTGAGCGGTGAAATCACGATTAACACATCAAAAAACGCTGCAGTTGGCTTGCTTTGTGCTGCTCTCTTGAACTCTGGAAAAACCGTCTTACATCACGTTGCAAGAATTGAAGAAGTTTTCCGTATTATCGAAGTCCTCGAATCGATTGGCGTAAAATGTCGCTGGGTGAACCGCCGAAAAGATCTTGAAATTATATCACCAAAAGAATTGAATTTGAAAAATCTCGACGTCGATGCTGCTCGTCGCACCCGTTCGATTATCATGTTTATGGGCCCACTTCTCCATAAATTTAAAAAATTTGAGCTTCCATACGCTGGAGGTTGTTCGCTTGGAACTAGAACCGTTGATCCACATCTTCGTGCACTCAGCTCTTATGGTCTTGAAATCGATGCAAAATCAAAAACTGGTTTTTATGAAGCAACCGTTGACCAAAAAGAATTAACTTCGAAAAAGCCAAAGAAAATCGTTCTTATTGAACGCGGCGACACTGTTACTGAAAACGTTTTAATGGCGGCTGCGCTTTATCCTGGAAAAACTACAATTATCGGTGCATCGCCAAACTATATGGTTCAGGACGTTTGTTTCTTCCTTGAAAAACTTGGCGTTAAAATCAAAGGCATTGGCTCAACTACGCTCGAAGTAACCGGCGTTGAAAAAATCGATAAAGACATTGAGTATTGGCCAAGCGAAGATCCAATTGAATGTATGAGCTTTATTGCAGCTGCACTTGTTACGAAATCTGAAATCAAAATCACTCGTGCACCAATCGAATTCCTTGAAATCGAGCTTGAAGTTTTGAAATCAATGCATGCAAAAATTGAAATTTCTGAAGAATATAAATCGAAAAACGAAAAAACTCGCCTTGTTGATTTAACGATTAAAAAATCTCAACTCAAGGCTCCGATGGACAAAATTCATCCAATGCCATTCCCAGGTCTTAATATCGACAACCTTCCATTCTTTGGAGTGATTGCCGCTGTGGCTGAAGGTCGTAGCTTGATTCACGACTGGGTTTTTGAAAACCGCGCAATCTACACTAGCTATCTCTCGAACTTGAATGCGAAAGTCGAGCTCCTCGATGCTCACCGTGTCTATGTTGAAGGCCCAACCAATTGGCGCCCAGCTGAACTCGTTGCGCCTCCAGCTCTTCGCCCAGCTGTTGTGATTCTTATCGCAATGCTTGCCGCTCCAGGTACTTCAATCTTGCGTAATATTTATTCAATTTCTCGTGGTTATCAAGATTTTGCTCGCCGCCTTAATCATCTCGGCGCAGATATTCAACCACTTGCTGGCATTTAATTAGAAATCACCAGGAAAGGGATCAACATCATCGTATTCGATGTCGTCTTTCCATGGATCAAATTGTTTGCGCGGTGGTCTGTGATATTTTGCAAACGGATTTGAAACTTTTTTCGGATGTGGTGCATATGGGTCAAATTCATCGTCAACCGCATCAAAAGTCTCATTTTCATATTGACCACCTTGGCCTTGATATGGGTTGTATCCAAGCTCAGTCAAAAACCTCGATGGAAGGTTGTAACTTCTTTGTCCCATTGAAAAACGTGATGATGCATAAGTTAAGAAAAGTTTTTCTTTTGCGCGCGTCATTCCTACGTAGGCAAGTCTTCGTTCCTCTTCGATTGAAGCTTCCGAATCATCACGAAGCGAAGGGAAAAGTCCTTCTTCCATGCCAACGATAAATACGACTGGAAATTCGAGACCTTTTGCTGCGTGAAGTGTCATAAGTGTAACGGAATTCTTTGTATTTTCTTCATCAGCCGACGACATCAAAACTGCCTCGGCCAAAAATTCATCGAGTGTTTCAAATTCCGCAGCGTTGCTTACCATTGCATTCAAGTTTAAAGCGCGCTCATCGCCTGCTGGAGTTCCGTCTTGGACTTTTTCAATTAATCCAAATTTTTGGATGGTTGACAAGACGATTTCGCTCGGTTCGGATTCTATGTCAATTGAACGAATGAATGTTGTAAGTTTTTCAATTCCAAGTTTTGCCTTTCCAGAAACTGCGACTGACAAATCGTTCTCACGAAATGGATCGCCGGATATTCCTTCCATCGCGGAAATTAATTTTGAAATCGAAACTGCGCCCACCCCAGAAAGAACGTTTTTACAAACGCGCTCGAAGGAAACATAATCTTTTGGGTTTACTAAAATTTTCAGAATTGCGAGCACGTCCTTAATCTCTTTGCGATCATAGAAACGCACACCGCCAATAATTTTGTATGGCACACGCATGTCTAAGAACGCTTTCTCGAAATTATATGATTGTGCGTTGGTGCGATACAAAACTGCAAAATCTGAGAAGTCGTGGCTTCTCGCCATCGTGGCGATTTGGAAAGCTACAAATTTTGCTTCAGCATTTTCATCTTGGAAGTTTTTAATGTCAACTGGCTCGCCATCACCCGCTTCCGTGAAAAGCGTTTTTTCGGTGCGGGTTTTATTCTTGTTGATGACTTTCTGCGAAGCCTTCAAAATATTTCCAGTTGAACGATAATTTTGTTCAAGTTTGACGACGGTTGCGCCCGGGAAATCACGTTCAAAATTCAAAATATTCGTAAAATCTGCGCCACGCCAAGAATAAATCGACTGCCAGTCGTCGCCAACTACGCAAATATTTTTCTCATCCGAAACAAGTGCTTTAACAAGCCTATATTGAATCTTGTTTGTGTCCTGATACTCGTCAATTAAGATGTGCTTAAATTTTTTCTGCCATTTTTCGCGTACCAGAATATTTCGATCAAATAAATCTGCCACACGAATTAACAAATCGTCAAAATCCAGTGCATTTGATTCAGCCTTCATTTTTTCGTAAAGACGAAAAACTTTTGCGGTATTCTTCTGGTTTGGATAAACTGCCTCCGCTTCATAATCTTCGATCGTCTCCCCAGAGTTTTTAATCGAAGAAATAATTGACTGAACAGCTTTTGGTTTCAAGTATTTATCTTCAATCCCAAGTTCCTTAAACGCGCGTTTAATGAGCGAAATCTGGTCATCCATGTCATAAATCACGAAGTTCTTATCGAGGTTTAAACTTTCATGTTCAATGCGCAAAATCTTCACACAAATCGAGTGGAAAGTCCCCATGTATGGCATAAATTCACGCGGAACTTCGTCGCGTTTTTCTGGATACAAAAGATTCCAAAGTCGTTCGCGCATTTCTTTTGCGGCTTTATTCGTAAATGTCACGGCTAAAATTTCGCGTTCTGAAAAACCGTGTGAAAGAAGGTTGGCAATACGATGCGTCAAAGTTTTGGTTTTACCGGAACCAGCACCAGCCAAAATTAAGACTGGACCTTCCAAAGTCTCGACTGCACGTGCCTGTTCTTTATTTAGACCTTCCGTAAACATAATATCTATTATATCACGTAAAAATTGTGATATAATGGTTATGTATGAAACTGCGAACTCATACTTTTTCATCTCCTAGGGTTTCAAAAATCCTAACTTTTGCCGCCATTGGCGTGCTTTTTGGGTTCTTGTTTGCAGCGAATTTTTCTCGAACAAAAATCGCTGGAGCGTTTGCAAAAGATTCCGGGAACAATAGTTCCGAAACTATGCATTTTGTCACCTTCCATGAGAACGGTTCGACTTTGACAATTAAAACCAACGCAAAGACAGTTGAAGAAGCGATTTCTCGCGCCAAAATCGAACTTGATGGAAGTGATCGCACGGAGCCTGAACGTCTCGAAGAAATTAATATCGAAGGCGGGAAGAACTTCGACATTTACATTTATCGTGCTCGTCCAGTCATTATGATTGACGGCGCTTCGAAAAAATATCTCATGACCGCAACTTACGACACTAAATCGCTTGCAGCTCAGGCTGGCTTTACAATTTACAAAGGCGACAAAATCAAAATGAAAACTCAAGAAAATATTCTTGAAACTGGCCTTGTTGAAACTTACGAAATTATTCATGGCGATTCTTCTGAAACTGAAATTGGTAAAAAAGAATTGTTATCTGTCTCTCGCGAGAAAATTCTCGGTATCGAAAAAGTGAAGGAAAAAACTCCTGAAAAAATTCCTGAATTTGTCACAAATCCAGACCGCGCAACCTGCGAAGCTTGGATGCGTGCTGCTGGGATTTCTGAAAGTGATATGGATGTTGCCTACACATTGATTTGGCATGAATCGAAGTGTCGTTACAACGCAAGAAATAAAAGTTCTGGAGCCTACGGCATTCCACAATCTTTACCTGGCAACAAAATGGCTGAAGTGGGTAGTGACTGGGAAACAAATCCAATCACCCAAATTAAATGGATGATTAAATATGTCAAAGGACGCTATGGCAGCTGGCAAAACGCATGGAGCTTCTGGGGTTGCAGAGGAAAATGTGGTAACGTAAAAAATAAGACATCAAACTGGTATTAATTATGGCTTTACAAAACAATAAATCACTTGGACAGCATTGGCTAAAAGATCGCGTAATGTTAAATGAAATCGCAGACGAAGCGATGATTGACGCCGAAGCTCAGCCGCTTTGTCTTGAAATTGGCCCTGGACTCGGTACTTTAACGAGTTCGCTTTTGAAACGTTTTCCGAAAGTTCTTGCAATTGAATTTGATCCAAAACTTGCAAAAAACCTTCCAAACTCTTTCCCGGGAAAAAACCTAGAAGTAAAAAATGAAGATATATTAAAATATGACCTCGACGAGATTGAAGAAGATTATGTCGTAGCAGGGAATATTCCATATTACATTACAAGTCCAATTATTGAAAAACTTTTGACTGCAAAAAATAAACCAAAGAAAATCGCACTTTTGATTCAAAAAGAGGTTGCTGAGCGTATTCTTGCCGATCCGGGAAAGCATACTTATCTCTCGCTCGCCGTCCAGAATTTTGCTGAAGTTGAACCGGGAATTGTAGTTCCGAAAGGATATTTCACTCCGCCACCAAAAGTTGACTCTGCAACAATCATCTTAACGCCACGTGAAAAACCACTCGTTGGCGATGAAGTCTTACGCTTTGCAAAACAAGGTTTTAAAGCGCCAAGAAAAAAGCTTCTAAAAAACCTTCCATACGATAAAACGAAGCTTGAAAAAACCTTTGAAGAATTGGAATTTGACAAAAACGCACGTCCATCCGATTTATCCCATGAAGAATGGCAACAACTTGTTGACAAGCTGATAAAATGTGTATAAAATAAACATAAGAATTATACCTATTCGCGTGTCCTGAGTGCGCGGAAGGCGGATAATTAAGAAAGGATCAAATGAAAAAATTAAATACAAATAAGAAGGGTTTCACGATCATTGAGGTGGTCCTCGTGCTCGCGATTGCAGGTCTTATCTTCATGATGGTCTTCATCGCCCTTCCATCGCTCCAGCGTTCACGGCGTGACACACAGCGTTCAAACGATATCGCTCGTGTCCAAACAGCTTTGAACCAATATCAGGCAAACAACCGTGGCGCAATTCCATCAATGGGAACAGCAACTCAAACATATGTCGCTGGTCACGAAACTCAAATTACCGGTACTAATAAACCAAAAGTTGGCACCTGGGGCTATTTCTATGATCAGTATCTCATTGTAAACTCTGGTGGTGCACAAGATGTCTTCGCTGATCCTGATGGTGGTTTCTACTCACTCTGGGTTCAATCATGCTTTAGCGACAAAAACGCACACACCACAGACCAACCATGTGATAATGGTCAAAGAGCTGAAGTTACCTTCGACAACCAAGCTCTCGGTACACTTAGCGGCGAATCATCTGCAACCACTAACGCAAAAGATGGTACTGTCGGTCACTCAATCGCAGTCCTCACTAACGCAACCTGCCGCGGTGAAGTTGCATACTACTCAACCGGTGCTCGTAAAGTTGCTATTCTTTACAAGAAGGAAGGTGGTGGTACCTTCTGTCTCAACAACTAATTTAGCTTGAGATTTTACGAAGAACTAAAATTGTGCCCCTTGATAACAGGGGCACTTTTTTATATAATGAAATTGAAGGAGGAGTATGTCGAAAACGAATTTTGTAATCAATAATAAATTGATGATTGATGCTGATAGTCTTATTTTTGCCGAAATTGCGGCGCAGGGTGCGATGGGTGCTGCAGGAATCGTCAATATTTTCGTCATGGATTCCGGAAAATTAAAACACTATACTTTTGATTCCAGTAAAGTATCTGAGATTGAATCATATAATAATTGCGACGAATTATTTAAATATGGCTCAAAAAACGGTCTTCTTATTTATCAATACGCCGGCTACGGCAATCACGCATTTAAGAAAAATGGTGCAATTTTTGAGCGTGATGATGACAATTTCACGCTTATTTATGTTGGTGAAAAACGTCATAAAATCCAAGTCTCAAATATGGGTGTATATTCGCATATTATTGGCGCATTTGCCAAATCCCCAGTAGGAATCAATGACATTCGTGAAATAGTTGAAAACGATTCTGAAAAGTTAACCGAAGAAGAAAAATCTTTCCTAAAAGTCTATGCTAGCGAATCGGAACGTTTTGAAAATGGCATGCCATGGTTTGACATTACGGTAACGGAATATAACGATGCAATTTCATATTTGAAATTCCGTCGCGGTGAGAATGTTGAAGATTATAAAGCTGATGAATATGCGCCATTCGGAATCGAAGCAATCCAAAAGTACCGCTTAAAATATATTGTTGAAAAAATTGGCTGGACACGTCTCCATCGTTTTATGAAACGTTTTGTTTCTGGAGCACATAAAGATCTCTTCAAAAAACTCGATGAAATCCTTGATGAGAAGCAAAAAATTTCTGAAAAATTTATGAAAATTCGAAATGGCAAATCTGATAATACCGAATTTTCTCCATCTGCCGACGGTGGCATTAAACATCTTTTTGATTATCCGGCAATTATCAACTTTGAACCGGAAACTCGTAAAGAAATTCATGAAAAAATTATGGATATGGGCACGGCGGATCTCCGCGTTAACGCCGACAATATCTCATATTATCTAACGAACTATTTCTGGCACCTTTTCGATTGGGGCTTCAAAGACATTGAAAAGGTTGTGTGGAAGATAATCGACAGATGCCCAGATGATGATATAAATGGTACCGGAACCGACAAAATGTTCTGGATTGCTTCGCATATCATTAATACTTACTGGAAACGCCTCAGCGATAAGGAAGAAAAAATGATGCAACAAAAAGTGAATGCTCATTTCTCACTCCGTGTTGGCGGAATGTGGCCGATTGTACACTTTGGTGAATTTAAGATGAATGATGAAGTTGGAAATTTTATTCTCGAAGAGTCAATTGGCTATCTTGTAAGTGTCGATAAAGAGAATTTATTACCTGGCCTTGCAGAATATTTGAATACGAAGGAAGCTCTAAAATCTCAGCATCCGGCAGTAAGGCATTTTGCTGAAGAAATCCAAGGTAAAACATCGTAATTATGGTAAAATAGATATTATACTGATTTAGGAGTGATATGGTTGAAAGTAAAATGAATAAAAATTCAAAAAAACTTAATAAAAAGTCATCGAATACATTTCGTAGCTTTTTCTTCTTCGTGATCGTTTTTCTGTTTGCATACGCAGTAGTAAACAGTCTTTCGACTGGAGTGAAAGTTGACGAAGTTGCTCTATCGGATGTGATTGCTCGTGCAAATGACGAAAACGGAAACATTAAAAAAATCACTGTTTCTGGAAATGATTTAAATATCACATTGAAGGACAAAGATTATCCAACCGAACACTCAAGAAAAGACGGCTCTGGCACACTTTATGAACAAGGCTTAAAAAATAATTGTGAGAAACTTTCTGGCGACGAACTTAAGAAATGCCAAGAAAAATTCCCAACTATTGAATATGAAGAACCAGTTAATTATGGCGACATTATCTTTAATGTTTTGACTCTTGGAATCCCAATCCTCGCAATTATCATCTTCTTTAGTTATATGATGCGCCAAGCTCAAAGCATGAACAAAGAAAATATGGGCTTCGGAAAAGCAAAGGCAAAACTTTATGGCCCAGACAAGAAAAAAGTCACCTTTAAAGATGTTGCTGGCAACGAAGCTGCAAAGCAAGACCTTGAAGAAATTGTAGATTTCTTGAAGAACCCAAAGAAATATGAAACACTTGGTGCAAAGATTCCACGTGGCGTACTTCTCGCCGGTGATCCTGGTACCGGTAAGACTTTGATGGCGCGTGCTGTTGCTGGCGAAGCAAACGTTCCTTTCTTCTCAATTTCTGGCTCAGAATTTGCAGAAATGTTCGTCGGTGTCGGTGCAAGCCGTGTCCGTGATTTGTTTAGTAAGGCAAAAAAGAATGCGCCTTCGATTATCTTTATTGATGAAATTGATGCCGTTGCACACAAACGTGATGCACGTGGTGGCGCTGGTCGCGAAGACGAACAAACTTTGAACCAAATTCTTGTTGAAATGGATGGTTTTGATAATGAATCTGGCGTTATTGTGATGGCTGCAACCAACCGTGTTGATATGCTTGATAAAGCACTTCTTCGCCCTGGTCGCTTCGATCGTCACGTCGATGTTACTCTCCCGGAAAGGAAAGATCGTCTTGCAATTTTGAAGGTTCACTTCAAAAACAAACCAATTGATGATGATGTAAATCTCGATTCGCTCGCTGCAAAAACTGCTGGCTCAAGTGGTGCTGACCTTGCAAATATCGCAAACGAAGCTGCAATTACTGCTGCTCGCGAAGGCCATAAGACTATTTCCGCAAATGATGTAACTGAAGCATTTGAACGCGTTGCAATCGGTCCAAAACGCCAATCGAAAGTTATGAACGAACATGAAAAGAAACTTACAGCATACCACGAAGCTGGTCACGCTGTGGTTGGACATGTTCTTCCAGATTCCGATCCAGTACATAAAGTCACAATAATCCCTCGTGGCCACACTGGCGGAGTAACTTGGTTCCTCCCACCAGAAGATCGAAGCTACAAGAATATCTATGAACTCAAAGATGTCCTCGCTCGTGCAATGGGTGGTCGTATTGCTGAAAAAATTATCTTTGGCAAAGACGACGTTACGACTGGCGCAAGCTCGGATCTTAAAAATGTTGCAAGTCTCGCAAAAGAAATGATTGTCGAGGAAGGTATGGGTGACGAAACTAGGAACCTCGTCTTCCCAGAAGAATCAACTGGCTACTACACTATCTCTACCGGTAAGCCATATTCTGAAAAGACTGCCGAACTTATTGATAAAGAAATCAAGAATCTTTCTGACGAAGCTGCAAAACGTGCTGAGCTCGTTCTTCTTGCAAACAAAGAAGCGCTTGATCGTCTCGCAAATGCTCTTCTTGAAAAAGAAACTCTCGAAGAGGAAGATTTGCCAGAACTTCTTAAGGGAACTACTCTCCCAGAAGGGGCTAAACTCCATTAATGAAAAAATTCCAATTTCGCTCTGTTGTAGCGTTAGCAAATAGCAAACTTAGCATCAAATTTGCTGCAGTTTTGCTTTCTGCTTCAACGCTCATTTCAGCGCTTCTTGGAATTTTCCGCGACCGTCTTTTAAACTCACTCTATCTTGATACCTATCCAACTGGTATCGATGCCTATACTGCTGCCTTCACTGTGCCAGATTTCATGTTCTTCATTTTGACTTCTGGCGCGCTTGCAGTTTCATTTATCCCGGTCTTCAACCAACGTCTTGCATCTGGTAACAAGAAATCAGCGTGGGAGCTTTCGACTTCAGTGCTCAATCTCTTTGCGCTTATCACGCTTGTCGCTTCGGTTCTTATTATGATTTTTGCCGATCCATTGATTCGCTACGTTGTCGGTCCTGGGCTTGATGAATCGGGTACAATTCTTGCGATTAACATGATGCGTGTGATTGCAATTAATCCATTCCTCTTCTCAATCGCAACCGTCCTTTCGTCAATGCAGCAAGCGGTTGGTCGCTTCGTATTCTATTCGCTCGCCCCAGCTCTTTATAATGTTGGCATCCTCTTTGGTATTGCTTTCTTTACGAATGGAATTAACATCTTTGGCGTCCAACTTTTCGAAGGTGGAATTATGGGTGTTGCACTTGGCGTGGTCTTTGGTGCTGTTCTTCAAGTCATTGTTTCACTTATCGGCCTCTTTGGTCTCGGCTTCGACTACGAGTTTAAAATTTATTGGAAAAATCACGGTTTCCGTTCTGTTCTCCGTCTTCTTCCAGCTCGCTCGCTCGACCAGGGAATTGACTATGTTTCTGGAATTGTTAACACGAACCTTTCCTCACGTATGGGTGCCGGCGCACTCCGTTCCTATCAACAAGCTAATACTCTCCATACTATGCCAGTGAACTTGATTGGTGTTGCAATTTCGACTGCATTCTTCCCGAAAATGACTGAGGAAGTTGGTGAAGACAACATTGATGAATATAACGACACCTTCAGAAAAGCTCTTCGTATGATTGTCTGGATTTCACTCCCGGTTTCAGTCGTCGCTTACTTCGCTCGTGGCTATGTTGTTAACTTTATTAAAAATGGTGGCGATTCAATGATTGCTTCGATTCTTGGTGCTCTCGTTCTTGCTATCTTCGCGCAATCCGTCTTTCACATTGCTTCCCGTGGTTTCTATGCTCGTCAAGACACCAAGACTCCATTCATTGTTAGTATTTTTGCAATTGGTCTCTCAATGATTCTTTCAATCCTCTTCACTGCTTGGGGTTATGGTCCGGACGGCCTCGGCTGGGCACAGAGTATTGGTGCGGTAGTTGAGATGTTTATTCTTCTCGGAATTTTAAATAGACGTTCAAATCGAAAGCTCTTCAATAAAACATTTTGGTCCGGAACCTGGCGTATGCTTCTAGCGTCTTTCGTAACAGGTGTGACCGCTTACGTTATGACAAAGCTTCTTCCACTTCTCGCAACCGACAATTCTTTCTTCATTACTTTCCCGAAATTTATGGCAATTTCGCTCGTTTCTGGCGCGGTTTATCTTGCTGCAAGCTATCTTCTTGATCTTGAAGAAGTTGCGCCTGTATTTAAGTGGCTTAATAAGATTTTATTTAGAAATATTTCAGAGAAAAAGCCTTAATAAAATCTTGATATCTTCATTCCACTCGTGTATAATTGGAATAAGATAAAAAGGAGGTCATAGGTGACACATTGTCATGTTAAATCAGTTTTTACAGCTTTTGCTGCTACGTTGATGCTAGGCATTTCCGTTCTCTCCGGTACAGCTCCTGCTTACGCCGCAGAATACAAGCAAAATCTTTTAGTCTCACCGGGGGATATTTCTTTAGGAAAACTTGAGCCTGGAAAAACCTATGAATCTGAATTTAAAGTTAAGAATATTGGTACTGAAAAATTAAGCTATCGCGTTTATGTAACTCCATATTACGAAAGAGGTGAAAATGGCGAACAGGCTTACGACATCTCAAACCACTACACTTATCTCTCAGAATGGGTTACGTTCAGCAAAAAAGAAGGTTCCTTAGCTCCTCAAACCAGTGAAACTGTCACATTCCGCGTTAAGGTCCCTGACGGAACTGCTGGTGGCTCCCAAAACGCAGCCATTATGGTTGAAACTAATGATGCAATTGATAACACTAAAGTAGTTTCTGCTTCTGGACGTGTCGCACTTATCCTCTTCTCTAATATCGATGGCGAAACAAATGCTTGTGGTAAAATCGTCGATAAAAACATCCCAAGTCTTCTCTTGGCCCCACCAATCATGGCTTCTGGCCGCGTCGAGAACTGCGGTAATCTTGACCTTAATGTTAAATACATAATGGAAGTTTACCCAATCTTCTCAAATGAAGCAATCTACACAAATGAAGAAAAACCAACAGTACTTGCCACTCTTCCTGAAACTCGTCGCTTTACCCAAATCGACTGGGAAGGTACTCCAAGCTTCGGTCTCTTCAAAGTAAAACTTGCGATTACTTATAATGGCAATACTGAAGAGCTCGAAAGAATCGTTCTCGTTTGTCCGCTCTGGTTAATCGTTCTTGTAATTGTCTTTATCGGTGCAGTCATCTTCTGGCTCGTTTCACGTAATCGCTCTCGTCAAGTTGCTAAACAGGTTAATAAAGGAAGTGGGGAATAGGAGGAAAAAATGAAAAAACATTTAATTAAGACTCTCGCTGTAGTCTTAGCGTTGGTCGCATCGGCTGTCGCACCAGTTACAAGCGTTTTTGCAGATGAAGGTGGAGAAAAACCAGCAATCTGGCTCCAAATCTCCCCAGTCGCAAAACGTTTCCAGCTTGATCCAAAAGCTGAACTTACTGACAAAGTTAACGTTGATAATATTGGCTCAAAGAAATTCAAATTCCGCGTTTATGCTACTCCATATACTATCGCAAACGAGGCTTATGAAGTAAACTTCGAGAAGGAAACTAACCGTACTCAAATTTCACGTTGGATTTCTTTCAACCAAAACACTTCTGCAAAGAAAGATTCTGAGAAGGTTTGGAAAAACGAAGTTACCTTCGAACTCGAGCCAAACGGTCGCCAAGAAATCGAATATAAAATCAATGTTCCTAAAGATATCCCAGCTGGTGGTCAATATGCAACCATCTTTGCCGAATCTATCCCAGAAGATAGTATCTCAGCTACTGGCGTTCGCACTGTTTCTCGTGTCGGCATGATTCTTTACGGCACAACTAGTGGTGAAACTGTCGAAAAAGCTGAACTCAAAAACTTCACAATGAAGTCAATCTTAAACTCAGGCAAGATTAGTGCTGAAGTAGATATTGCAAACAGCGGTAATACTGATTTTAGTGCAAAAATCGCAATGAAAATCGATAAAATTATCGGTGGAACCGTTGCTGAAATCGATGCTCCATACCAAATCATCCCAGATTCACCGGATCGTCACGCTGTCCTTGAATGGGAAGATACACCAATGTTCGGCATCTTTAAAGTAAAGACAACCATTACGGCTCTTGATCAAAAAATCGAAGAAGAAAAGATTGTCCTCGTCCTCCCAATCTTCATCATAATTATAATGCTTGTGCTATTGACAATCATTATTGCATGGCTTATAATCCTTATTAGGAAGCGCCATGCTCAAAAGTCGCGTTTAATTGTATAATCGCGAAATACAAGAGAACAAAACCAAAGCAAGGAGCTCCGAACTGAAACTGCGAAATTTAGTTCGGAGCTTTGGCATCCAAAATAAAAATAAAAAATAAAGCGAGTGTGAAATGAAAAAACATGCGAAAATCATTGGCTCATTAGGAGTCGCTGCTGCGCTCTCAGTGAGTATTTTTGCCGTTCCAGCAATGGCAAATAGTCTTATTCCGCTAGACTATGAAGATGCAAAAACATCAGCGGATGTCCAAGTAAAACTTACTGTTGAAGGCGAAGTTCCAACAATCGACATCGTCAACCCTCTTGACGGTGCAACCTTTATTGGCAAAACTTTCCCAGTAAAAGTAAACTACACTGATTCAACACGTCTTGAATACGAACTTATTTTCGTTGCAGAAGACGGTACGAGAACTTCTTATGACCTCCCAGCGAGAGACATTACTACGACCGGTGGCGGTACTGGCGCTCATGAATATGAAGTCAATATCGAAAACTACGGCGGTAAATATGGTGATTATATCTTGAAGGCAAAAGCTATTGGTTCTGGCTCAGCAACTGACATGGCAACCTTCAAAATGATCTCATTCGACTTCGTCATCAAAGGTTATGAAGAAGAGACCAACAATCCAATTATTACTATCTTGAGAAGCCCTGGCGTCTACAAGAGCCTTATCCAAATCTTCGATGAAGACGGAAACGCAATCTTTGAAACTCCAATCGAGGCAATTTTGGATCCAGAAGGTGATACTGACGTAACTCTCCCACTAGCAAGCTACGGCTCTCCTGAAGGTGCATATCGTATCGTTGCAACTCCATATGATGAAGAAGGCACTATTATTGACGCTTCAAAGGAACATACGATTGAGTATAAACCAGCTGAAGCTCCAGAAGTCCCAGATACTGGTTTAGTCTTCGGTGCACTTGGCCTTTCAAAAGAAGACGCAGTCTCTACTGGCCTCGCACTCCTCTTCGTCTGTGCATTCTTCGGTGTACTTATCATTGCGAAAAAGAATCGCAAAGAAAAACGCCACTAGTTTAAAATAACAGATAAAAAATACTCGCTTTAAAAAAGCGCCCCGATTTTGAGGCGCTTTTTCTTGGTTAGACTGTGATAATAAGAACAGCTGATATTAATGCACCAATCACTAAAACCACCCAAATCCATGAGAAATTTCCGGTTTTCTTGTAGTCGCGAACATAATCTGAATCTTCGACTAAATCTGGATCGTCTTGAGACTCCATCTTAGCGCGAGTGCGAAGATCAGCGGCGATACGGTCGCTAAGCTCTGTTTTTCGCTCAGTCTCTTTATGGACAATTACTCCCATATTTACCTCCTATCTTAAACGTATCTTAAAAACCATAAGGCTTTTTGCAATATTTCTATTTTAACATAAAATTGTGCTATAATGAATTTAATATTACTTTAAGGAGGTAAAATGGCTAACACAAAGTCAAAGAAGACGACCGCTAAGAAGTCGACTTCAAAAGCCAAAGCTGTTGCAACCAAGTCAGAAAAGACCGTAAAAGCAGAAACAGCTACAACATCCGCAGCCGCTCTTGCTAAAGGCGGAAACCCATTCAAGGGCTTCTTCGCTAAAAAGTGCGATAAGGATGAGAACATTTTAACAATCTTTAAGAGCCCAAGAATCTGGGGCGCAGTCGCTGGCGAACTCGTCGGTACAATGCTTCTCACCATTCTTATGCTCTCGCTCGTTGGTGTAACCCAACCACTTTATGTCTTAATTGGTGGAATTGGCATTACTATGGCTGTCTACGCCTTCTCTGGCGCACACCTTAACCCAGCAGTAACCGTCGGTATGATGGCTTCTCGCCGTGTTTCCGCAATCCGTGGCGTTCTCTACATCGTCGCACAAGTTGTCGGTGCTTGGCTTGGTCTCATCATCCTCTCTGGATTGAAGGGCTATGGCGCTGAGTCTGCAATGGATCTTCCAACCATTGCTCCACTCGTTGCAGATAAGACTCTTTGGCCAAACATCTTCATCGAATTCCTCGGTGCAAGCATTGTTGGTTACTTCTTCTGCCGCGCACAAAGCTACAAAACTTCAAAAGGCGCATTCACCTATGCAGCTCTCGTTGCTGGTGGTTTAGCTCTTGCTACACTCGTCTGTGTCGTTATCTCAATGAGATACGCTGCATTGTACGATGGCGGACTTAATCCAAACTTCGAACTCAACCCAGCAATCGCAATCATGGAACAAATCTTCCCAACAACTGCAAATGATGTTGGTAGCTTGTTCGGTGATATCGCTCTCGCAGCTCTTACCTTCATTATCGTTCCTATGCTCGGTAGTGTCGTCGGTTTTGCTGCTGCAGACGCTTCAAAGAAGCTTGCTGGCGAAGACTAATTATCTCACCTAGAAATTGACACATTTCCCTTTCGGGGGAGATGTGTTTTTTCTTGTAAAAAATAGACATAAGCGATATAATAAACGTATGGAAGAAGCGAATAATCTTGTCCCTGGAATAAACCCAGATGAACTCGCCGCTGCTGCAGCTGCTGAAGCAAACTCTATGGTAGAGGGTAATCCTGCTGCTGATATTGCGAATGCTGCAATGGCCGGTGCTGAGTCGGTCGTGACAACGACTGATCCTACTGCTTCTGATGTCGCCCCGGAGCCAACTTTGCAAACCGTCGCAGCTCCAGCACCAATTGAGGCCCCTGCTGAAGCTCCGGTTGAAGAAGGCCCAGTTTCGCTTGCTCCTTCCGCTGATTTCCAAATGGGTGAAGTTTCTACTGTTTCCGCCGTCCAAAATGGTGCCGATGGAAACCTCGCTGCTACCCAAGATGAAGTGATGATTGGTCAACCACTTGAACAACCATCTCAAGATTTAGCTGCTGGCGCAGGTTCGACGCAGCCAGAAAACCCAATGGAAGACCAAAATATTGACCAACTTGCAAATACTGAAATGGGAGAAAAATCGACCGGCCAAGAAGTTGCTGATTTTAATGATCCAGAGGCTGCTGCCGCTGAAGCTGCTGCTAAAACTACTAAAGATGAAGAAGATGACGAGCCAATCGTGGCCGCTCCTCCAGTCCCAGGTTCAATCGGTTCAGCGAAATCTTATGTTGATATCCAGCGCGCCGAAGCTGCAAAGGCTGCAAAAGTTGCCGCAAAGCAGAATAAGAATACGAAACTTTCGAAAAATACAATTCTCATCATCGCCATCGCAGCTATCGCTGTGATTGGTATTGGTGTTGGTGTATTTATGATGCTCGGTAGTAGTAAACCTACTCCAACCGTAACAACCACCACGACTATTGGCGAAGATGATGGAGACCACGACTATTCAACACTTTCCTGTAAGCGTCAGCTCGCTCACGAGGAATATGATTCCTATGGCGCAACTTCTGGAACTTACGAGAATATTTTCTACTTTAAAGATGATGTTCTCGATGGCCTTGTCACGAATTTCTCATACACTTACGGAAATCTCCAAATCGCAACGCTCTATCGTGACCAATTCATGCGTGATTTTGGTTTGACCGAAGAGGGAAGAGCAGGTAAAGATAACGAGAAAACTAATACTGAGACTGAAGAACCGGGAACCGAAGAAAGCGAATCGGAAACTGAAGGAATGACCGATAAAAAGACTGCTGAACAAATGTTGAAACATTATATCGCTCTTGATAAATTCACCGTTATTCACGGCATGGAAATTAAATCTGAAGATATTAATGATTGGCTCGCTTCCGATGCATATAGTGATCGCACTTACGGCGCAACCGAAAAGCCTGAAACTGAGACTGAAACCGAAGAACCAACCCGCAACCTCGACTATTACAAGACTCTTCAAAACAACATTGACTTCACCTGCGAAATCACTAAAGGATACTAAAAAAGCAAGCTTTTTGCTTGCTTTGCTTCTACCGTGGTGCCCGGGACAGGACTTGAACCTGCACGCACGAGGCATATGCTCCTAAGGCATACGTGTCTACCAGTTCCACCACCCGGGCTTACTTTAAGATTATATCACAAGTTAGCTCTTATTGCATTTTAAGTTAAATTCAACGTCGTAGTCTTTTTTACCGTATGGTGCGCGTGGCGTGAATTTTGCAGTCGAAGTATTAGTGTCGCAAGAGAATGCGTCAGTCTCGAAATATGAGCGATAATTCATGTTATTTTCGAGAAATTCCCAGCTCAAAGCTTGACGCAATTTTACATAAATTCCACTTGGATATTTTTTAAAGATATTTTCGAGGCTTTCGCCGTTATTTTCAACTAAAATCGTCTCATAAACATTGTCTTCGTAGTAATGTTTTGTGATTTCTTGGAATTTCTGTTCGGCAAAGAAAGTGTTTTTATAAAGATTTGAAAAAATGACGGCCGCAACCGCAACTAAAAGTCCGACAATAATCACAAAAAATGCGATCTTTGACATTATGCCACTTCTCTTGCGGGCCATTTTCATAACTTAATTATAACATAAGCGTAATAAATTTGTTAAAATAGAAGTATGAAGAGGTTTTTGTCAAAAAATGCAAAGCACATTATTGTCCGTTTACTGATTCTTTCTGTTGCCGCAATTTTGATAACTTTTTTCTTAGAATGGCGCTTTTTTGGCAATAACACTGCTCGAACTTGGACTTTTGTTTCTGAAAAATTCCCAGTTTTCATTTATAATGCACTACTAGTTTTCTTCCTCGAACTTGTTGTTTCCGCACCATTTAAAACTCCATGGACTGGCGCCGGCATTACTTTCGCTTTCTTTATTATTATCGCTTATATCAAAACCCAAAAACAAACTTTCCGCGGCCAGCCGCACCTTC
>CAZCZD010000004.1:32125-43862 GCA_964503305.1 uncultured Candidatus Saccharibacteria bacterium
ACGGCTTCCGCAGCATCCGAAGGATTCTACACCTGGACAGCATTGCGGCAGAGTATGCAGCGCGCCCCTATGGAGGCGACGTTTTTCTTGCGTTTGAGTTAGAGATATTGAAGAATCTGCTTCCATTCCGCGGCCAGCCGCTCCTTCCAGAAGATTTTATGCTCGCCGACCAAACCGGCACCATCACTAAATTTATCGACTTTGGTTCGCTCGTCCGCACAATTCTCGCCGTCGTCCTCGTGATTGTTTTAATGTTGATTTTAAACCATTTAACAAAGCACTACTTTAAAACTAAAAGAAGGCTTCACTGGTTCCGCTTTGCGATTTTTGTAGTTGGCGTTGTCGGTTTTGTGAAATATACCGATTTTGCTCGCATTCATGGTGGTGATAAATATGAAGAAACTTTCCTGGGTTCAACTTTTATCGCATGGAACCAAATGTGGAACTATGAAGAAAATGGCTTCATCCTCGGCTTTATGTATAACTGGTCGAAGTTTAAGCTCACTCCACCAAACGGCTATTCGGAAGAAAAAATGACCGAAATTAAAACTAGCTATTCAAGCGAAAAAACCGAGAAAAACACTCTCGAAAACACCGATTATAATATCGTTGTGGTTTTGAACGAATCATTCTATGATCCAAATGAAATAGCCAAATATTATCCAATTGAAGCAAATAAAAAATTGAGCAAAAATTCCATGGGTGTTCCGGTAACAGACGACGTTATTCCGACAATTCGTAAGCTAATTGAGACGGATAAAACCTCGAAAAACCACGCTACTGGTAAAATGTATACGATTGATTATGGCGGAGGAACTGCCAATATTGAATTTGAGGTTGATACTTCGATGTCGACTTACTTTGTGAATACAACTCCGTTTGTTGACTTGATGCCGCGAGTCGATTCCGTCCCATCAATTGCTTCGATTGCGAAGACTGCCGGATATAAAACCATCGCAATTCATCCGTTTAATTCTGGTATGTATAAGCGCAATATTGCTTTGAAAAAAGAAGGCTTTGACGAATTTATTGACGAAGAAACTATTAGCTTTAAAGAAAAAGATGATGAACGCGAATATATAAACGATCGCTCGGCTTATAAAGAAGTCCTAAAAACACTTGAGAAAAACGAAGAAAAAACTCTCGTTTCTCTTATTACAATGCAGAATCACGCTGGCTATGATAATGGCTATACGACAAAAAGCTACCTTCTTGGCGATAAGCCGGAAGCCTGCGAAGATAAAAATCCATTCTCGGATTATGAAAAAGGCCAAGTTGAAACCTATCTTGAGTCGCTTCATAACTCCGATTACTATCTCGGTGAATTTCTTGATAGTCTCGAAAAATCGGATGAAAAAACCGTCGTTTTGTTCTATGGCGATCACTCACCAGGCGTGTTCAGTCGCGTGAACTCTGCTAAAAACGAAGAAGTCAGCCAACTTTCATATCACACACCATACTTCGTTTGGGCTAATTTTGAGCTCGAAAATGATGCCGAGGAACATCTTGAAACCACCACACCAAACTGCCTCATGCCGACCACTTTCTCTCTGTTAAATCTTGAAAAAGCCCCATATTTGAAACTTGCTTCCGACGTTTGTTCCGAGGCCCCAATTCTTGCGCACACTTATTTCAGCAATTCTGATCCATTCCAATCTACCACCCTCAGCAATTATGAGCTTTATACCTACGATATTCTCGGTGGGAACCAATATTTCTTAAAATAAAACAGGGGTGATTGCGCTATTGCTTATTGACTTTTTCGCCTTTTTGTGCTATAATAGAGTCATATGGTTGTGAGGCCAATTCGGCAAATCACAAAAATTAAACCATTTGCACATTAGGAGGGATTACGTATGAATAATTTTTTACCACTTAGTCCGGCACAGAGTTGGGCACTTATCGGCATGATGGCTATCGCTTGTGTTTTGGTAACCTATCCCATCTACAGCTTCGATCAGTTTTTAAGCCTCGCAATCTGGAATTGCAAGCTGACCGGTATCAAAGGTATCGGCTATGCAATTCGTGGACTTGAGGCTTATGAAATTCTACGCGAACGCGTAATCGAAGTAAGCAAAAATGCAGTCGGCTACACAGCCACAACATCGAATCGTGAAACAAATTTCAAATACGTTGTTATCACATCAAAAACTGATGTTGGAAATCCTGAGTATGACGACGCAATCCGCTTGGCCGGTGATGACGAGCGCCTTAAAAACGCACTCTTACCGGATTGTCGCGTAAAAAATTATTTCATCTTAGATAATAAAGAAACTGGCGAAAAAACTGAATTCTTTGTCGTTTATGTAAAATACGACAATGCCCATTTGGTTGAGCTCGCTCTAAATAATTTCTTTGATGACGAATTTTACGCGGCTTCAAGAGAAGCTCGTCAAAAATCTGCATAACAAACCCCCGAAATTGCCCCGCAAACCTAGCGGGGCTTTTTCATGCAAATATGATAAAATAAAGATATGGAAGACACTACTTATTTCTTTTATGATCTCGAAACTTCTGGTCTTGATCCGAAAATCGACCGCATCATGCAATTTGCTGGCATCCGCACTGATACCGAATTCAACCAAATTGGCGATCCGATTAATATTCTCGTTAAACTTGCTGACGACACACTTCCAAGTCCTAGTGCTATTGCCGTGACCGGAATTACTCCCCAGATGACGCAACTCGATGGCCTAACTGAGCCGGAATTTTGTAAATTCGTCACTGAAGAAATTTTCACTCCCGGCACAATTGAAATCGGTTACAACTCAATTCATTTCGATGACGAACATATGCGCTACACTTTCTATCGCAATTTTTATGATCCATACGAATGGCAATGGAAAGATGGCCGTAGTCGCTGGGACCTTCTTGACGTTGTGCGCATGGTGCGCGCTCTTCGCCCAGAGGGAATCAATTGGCCCTTTAATGAAGATGGTAAGCCAAACAACCGCCTTGAGAATTTGACGAAAGAAAACAACCTTCCGCACGAACATGCCCACGACGCTCTTTCTGATGTCGAAGCTTTGATTTCCGTGACAAAGATGGTGAAGGAAAAACAGCCAAAACTTTTCGATTACCTCTTTAAACTTCGCAATAAAAAACTCGTTCAGCGTCAATTTGCGATGGGTGGAAAAACTCCACTTGTTTATACTTCTGGCCGCATTCCATCGACTTTTTGGCATACTTCAGTCGTTTTGCCACTTGCCGGAATCAGTAATGGTCAATCGGCAGTCGTTTTTGATCTTCGCCAAAATATCGACGAACTTTTGGAGCGCGAGAAAAAAGAAAAAGATTTTTCATGGGGTGTCGCTGTAAAAGAAATTGCATTTAATCGTTGCCCATGTGTTGCACCAATTGGCGTTCTTGATGCCGAATCCGAAGAAGGAAAAACTGGCTGGGAGCGCATCGGTCTTCCAAAAGAAGAAATGGAGAAAAATCTCAAAGCTCTCGAAAAACATGGTGTCGAATTTAAGATGCGAATGAAAGATTGGCTCGAGAAAAAGAAAGATTCTTATGAAAAATGTGACGATGTCGACGGCCAACTCTATGAAGGTTTTATTCCGGACGGTGATAAGCTAAAAATGAAGGATGTTCGCGAACGCAACGCCAATGAACTTGCCGACTATCACCCAATATTTGAAGATCCACGCATGAGCGAACTTTTATTGCATTATAAAGGCCGCAACTTCCAGAATTCTTTTGATGAAAATGAGCAAAAAGCATGGGAAAAATACCGCGTCGCTCGCCTGATGTCCCAGGAAAAAGGCTTCATTGATGAGCTTGAAAGATTGAAAGATACGATGGATCCAGGCCTTGTCGAAGATCTCTTACTTTGGTATCAAAGCCTCGCCAGTAACGACTACGAATAGATATCGCTGGTTTGACTTTCTCTCTGTTTTATGATAATATACTTCCAAAAGAAGGGAGATTGTTTTCTAATGATTTACGGATACATCCGTGTGTCTACCGACAAGCAAACTGTCGAGAACCAGCGATTTGAAATCCGTCGTTTTTGTAAGAAAAACGGCTTTAAAGTTGATGGTTGGATTGAGGAAACAATCTCTGGTACCAAATCTTATGACAAGCGTGAACTTGGTAAACTTTTGAATATGATTAAAAAAGGTGATTTAATTATTTGCGCGGAACTTTCCCGCCTCGGCCGTAATCTTTTTATGATTATGGAAATCTTAAACATCTGCATGACAAAAGGATGCCAAGTTTGGACGATTAAGGATGGTTATCGTCTCGGTGATGATATTCAAGCAAAAGTTCTCGCCTTTGCATTTGGTCTTTCAGCTGAAATTGAAAGAAATCTTATCTCGCAAAGAACTAAGGAGGCAATGGACCGCCTTAAAGCAGAAGGAAAGCAGCTCGGCCGTAAGCCTGGCACCTGCCCAAAAACCGCTTACAGATTAAACGGCCAGAAAAACCGCATTCGTAAATACATGGATGCTGGCATGTCATACACGAAAATTGGCGACAAATTCAACTGCGGTCACCAAGCCGTCAAAAACTACGTGAATAGGTTTTTGCCAGAATATGCAGGCTATGACTGCACCAATCCAGATACTTACCCAATGAACATCGATATTGCCACTCTTGAAGAGGTCGGTACCATCTCAGAGTCTAGACAAAATTAGCATTTTGTGCTAAAATATACACGTTTAAAAACGGAGATAAAATGGACGAGAATTGCATCAAAATTCGCGGTGCAAGGCAGCATAATCTCAAAAATATTGATGTCGATATCCCGCGTGAAAAATTAGTCGTTATTACCGGTCTTTCTGGTTCTGGAAAGTCGAGCTTGGCATTCGATACTATTTATGCCGAAGGCCAACGTCGCTATGTCGAGAGCCTTTCGAGCTATGCCAGAATGTTCCTTGGTGTGATGGATAAGCCTGATGTCGACACAATTACTGGCCTCTCCCCAGCTATCTCAATCGACCAAAAATCAACTTCAAGAAACCCTCGTTCAACCGTTGCAACTGTCACTGAAGTTTATGACTATCTCCGTCTTCTCTTTGCGCGCGTCGGCGTGCCACATTGTCCAATTTGTCATCGTGAAGTCTCACGCCGTTCTGTTGAGGATATCGTGAATGAAGTGATGAAGCTTCCGCTCGGCAGCAAATTGATGCTTCTTGCGCCAATCGTTCAACAGAAAAAAGGTGAATTTCAACATATCTCCGAGCAATTCATTCAAAAAGGCTTCTCGCGTGTCCGTGTCGATGGAATTGTTTATGCGCTCGACGAATTTCCAGAACTTGAGAAAAATGTGAAGCACGACATCGAAATCGTGGTTGATCGTTTCATTCTTTCTCCAGATCTACTTTCTCGCATTTCCGGTTCAATCGAGCAAGCACTCGACCTTGGCCAGGGAATTATCAAACTTCTAAAGATTAACGATAATTCTAGCTCAATTGAAAAGAAAAATCTTGCTGATGATACGGAAGTTTTAACTTATTCTCAGCGCTATGCCTGTGAATATCACCCAGACGAATTAATTCCAGAGCTCGAGCCACGTCTCTTCTCGTTCAACGCTCCACAAGGTGCTTGTCCAACTTGTACTGGTCTCGGTTCTCGCCTCGAAATCGATCCAGAACTCGTCTTCAACAAGAATCTTACTATCGCCGAGGGCGGTATCCGTCCATTTAACCGCATTCGCGACGATTCTTGGTGGATGAAACGTTTGAATGCTGTTGCGAATCGTCATGGCTTCTCAATCCACACCCCAATTAAAGATTTAACTGAAGAACAACGCCACATGGTGCTTTATGGCACGGGCGATGAAAAATATCAAGTCAGAATTAATGGTACTGGAAAATGGCAAGAAGGTGCAGTCTATGAATCAACCTACGAAGGTGTCATTCCAACGCTCGAACGCCGTCACAAAGAAACTGACTCCGACTTTATTAGAAAAGACATCGAACGTTTTATGCGCATCCGTGAATGTCAGACTTGTCACGGCGCGAGATTAAAACCAAGTGTTCTCGCAGTTACAATCCATGGTCTTAATATTGTCGACATGTGTAATCTTGATGTCGATTCAACACTCGAAGTTTTGAATCAAGACCTCGGGTTCTCTGAATCGGAAGAAATGATTGCGAAACCGATTTTGAAGGAAATTAGAGAACGCGTAAAGTTTATGCAAGACGTCGGTCTTGGTTATATCGAACTTGGTCGCGCTGCTAATACTCTCTCTGGCGGTGAGGCGCAACGTATTCGCCTCGCAACCCAAATCGGCTCCGGTCTCCAAGGTGTTTTATATGTGCTTGATGAACCTTCAATTGGTCTTCATCAACGCGATAATGATAAACTTATCGCAACTTTGAAGCACCTCCGCGATTTGAAAAACACTGTGCTTGTTGTTGAACACGATGAAGATACAATGTTAAACTCGGATTACATTATCGATATTGGTCCAAAAGCCGGAAATCTTGGTGGTGAAGTCGTGGCTGTCGGTACGCCAAAAGAAATCATGGAAAACGAAAATTCCATCACCGGTAAATATCTCTCTGGAAAAATGCAAATCGCTGTTCCGAAGAAACGTCGCAAGGCTAAACCAGGAAAAGAACTTATTGTTCGTGGCGCACGTGAAAATAATTTGAAGAATATTGATGTTCACTTCCCACTCGGTGTAATGACGGTCGTTTCTGGCGTTTCTGGTTCCGGAAAATCAACGCTCGTAAACGAAATTCTCGCAAACGATCTCTTAGCGCGTTATCATCGCGCACAAACTGTTCCGGGCGCGCATGATGGCATCGATGGCACCGAAAATCTCGACAAATGTATTGTGATTGACCAGAGTCCAATCGGACGTACTCCGCGTTCCAACCCAGCAACCTATACCGGTGTCTTTAATCAAATCCGCGAACTCTTTGCAAAACAACCAGATGCCGAAATTCGTGGCTACAAAGCTGGCCGCTTCAGTTTCAACGTTAAAGGTGGTCGTTGTGAACACTGTCAGGGTGATGGTGTCAACAAAATCGAAATGCACTTCTTGCCAGATGTCTATGTAACTTGTCCAGCTTGTCACGGTCGTAGATATAATCGCGAAGCTCTCGAAATTAAATATAAAGGCAAAGACATTTCTCAAGTTCTCGATATGACAATCGATGAAGCAGTTGAATTCTTCGAGAACATCCCATCAATTGCTCCAAAACTCAAAACTCTCCAAGAAGTTGGTTTCGGTTACATTCGCCTCGGCCAACCAGCAACGACCTTCTCTGGTGGTGAGGCACTACGCATTAAACTTGCAACTGAATTGTCACGCCGCAGCACTGGAAAAACCCTTTATACTCTCGATGAACCAACTACTGGTCTCCATACTCACGACGTAAAGCGCTTACTCGAAATCTTAAACCGTCTCGTTGACGGTGGAAACTCGATGATTATCATCGAACATAATCTCCACGTCATCAAGAGCGCCGACTGGATTATCGACATGGGCCCAGAAGGCGGTCAAAACGGCGGAACGGTCATCGCTGAAGGTACTCCGGAAGAGCTTGCCAAAAGAACAGATACGCCAACCGGTATCTTCTTGAAAAATTTAATAAAATAGTGTATAATTAAAAGCAATTGTAAAATAAAGGAAAAATATGTCTGATATTAAGTTAAGTTTGAATGTTCGAACTTTGACTGGCAAGAAACTTGCTGGTCTTCGCAAAGACGGTTTCATCCCTTCTGTTATCTATGGTGAAGGCGAACCTGTCCTCGCACAAAGCGCCTACAACGAGACTGAAAAAGTACTTCTCGCTGCTGGTTACCACTCAACCATCGATGTTGACTATGATGGTAAGAAGAAAATGGTCATCGTTAAAGATGTTAACCTTGATCCAGTTTCACGCAAGATTGTTAACGTTGAATTCCAAGCTGTTTCTGCAAACCGCGCAATCGAAGCAACGACCCCAATCGAAATTGTCAACTTCGAAACTTCTGACGCAAACAAAGCTCACCTCGCAATCCTCCAAGTTATGGAAGAAATCGAAGTCAAAGCTAAACCAAGCGATCTTCCAAAAGAACTCACTGTCGATGCTGCTAAATTAGCTACCATTGAAGATAAAATTACTGTCGCCGACATCGTTCTTCCAAAAGGTGTTGAATTCGCAGATAAAGAGCTCGATATGAATACTCCAATCGCAATTCTTACCGATCCTGCTGCTGAAGCTGCTGCACGTGAAGCTGAAGATGCTGCTGCTACTGAAGTTGACGCTGCTGACGTTCCAAGCGACAACGGTTCAAAACCTGAAGAAGCTGCTGAAGAAAAAGCTGAATAAAACAAAAGCATTAAAAAAGACCTCCGAAACGGAGGTCTTTTTCTTTATCCTAAATTATTTTTGACGAGCGCTTTACAGTTTGCAACGAGACGAGCTGCGAAGGCTTCGCGTGCATTGTCGGCGTTGTTGTTGTCGCCTTTCCAAGCATCAAGTGCTGGGCCTTGGAGGGCACGAGCATATGAGAATGTGACAGGGAATGGAAGTGGCCCATTATTGGTGACGGCTTGAAGATTGTCAGTTGCTTGTTCGACACCTTGTCCGCCCGAAAGGAAGACGACGCCTGCGAGTTCTTTTGGACAGTGTTCGCGGAGAACTTTTGTGGTCCATTCGCCAACTTCTTCTGGTGTGCTTTGGGTTTCATATTTCTTTCCGGCAAGCACCATATTGGTTTTTAAGATACACCCTTCAAGATTTACATTAAATTTTGCAAGTTGTTTGAAGAGACAATCAAGAATATCACTCGTGATTTTTGCGCAAGTTTCAATTGAGTAATATCCATCGTGAACAACTTCCGGCTCGACAATTGGAACGATTCCAGCATTTTGGCAATCGCGTGCATATTGTGCGAGAATTTCGCAGTTCTTTTCAATTGCAAATGTTGAAGGTGTTTTTACAACCACGTTGTCGCTTCCGACGCCGTCGAGCGTGACTTCGAATGCTGCGCGCCATTTTGCGAACCTTGCGCCCATTTCATAATATTCAGCAAGTCTTTCTGGTAAAGTGTCGAGGCCTTTGGTCCATTTTTCGTTTGCATATTCTGGCTCAGAGAACGGTTCAAGACCTTCATCGACTTTAATTCCAGGAACGATACCTTTCGAAGTTAAATATGAAACGAAATCACGGCCATCATCGGACATTTGGCGAGCGGTTTCATCGAAGAGAATCACGCCGTTAACATATTTCTCGAGATTATGGGTGGTGAAGAAAATATTACGATAATCGCGGCGATGTGCTTCGTCGTCTGGAATTCCAGCTTCCTCGAACTTTTTGTGAATTGAACCGCCACTTTCATCAGCCGCGAGAATTCCGCGCCCTGGGCTCACCATGGTTTTTGCGATTAAGCGAAGATTTCCATCAGTTTCTTTACGTTTTTCAACCATCTTTTTCAGGCTCTCAAACGACAAACTTTCGGAAATTGTTGAATTTTCGACGTTTAGAGCAGCGATTTCGAGCGCTTCAATTGTCGAACTGCCTTCGAGCATTGCGCCAAAAATTGTCGCAGCGATAATTGAATAAGTTGTGAGATGGGTTTTAAACTCATTTCTTGCAACTTTGTAACGGCGGACATAGCTTCCACAACGGATTTCACGGTCTGAAATTGTACAAACAACACCTCTTGGTGTGACGTCGCTGAGTTCGCCGTCAGTGAAGACGACGGTTGCGTTACGAATTAATTCTTTTGCGCCGTCATGGAAGATTGTGTCTTCCATCTTTTTAGTATTTGCGAAGATTGCGAGTTTTGCGTGGGTTAAACCGAGATAATTTTTAATTTTGCCGACCAATTCTTCGTCGATTTCAGCCGAGCGATCGACAAAAACCCAATCGACTGGCTTATTTGGTGCGACGAAAACTGAAGGTTTGCATTTTGATTCGGAAATATAGGAAATATTATCGCCACAGGAAAGAATATAACGATACGAATCAGCAATTCGCGACGAAATCGCGAGAGTTTTTTGGGAAGTCTCAATTCCAAAATCTGCTGGATTCATCTCTTTTTCGAACTGAAAATCCGAGCCGGAAATCGAAGCTGGAATTCCAAGCTTCTTGAAGACTTCGAGAGTTACTGTTGCGCCACTAAAAACTGAAGTGCGCGAAAAATAAGGATGCGTTTCGCCATTAAAAGCGACGTCCATCCAACAAACACCGTTTTCATCGGTTTCAAATTTATTCTGCCTTTCATCAAGGCTAAGATACACATCTTTTAAGATGTTCCCAACAATCAAAATACGCATATTATATTTATTATATCATAAGCGTAATAAGATTTGCACTAAATAAGTCATAAAAAGAGCCCCGAAGGGCTCATTAGTTAGCGAACTTCGACGCGGACGCGTGGAAGTGATTTGCCTGAGAAGTGGGTTTTCTTTGTCTTCACGAAGACAACGACACCATCTTTTGCAGCGTGGATTGTAAAGTTCTTTGACATGTATGTGCCAGGACCAGCAATCTTGGTTGAGCCAGTTTGGCGAACGAGAACTTCACCGTTTCTAACTTTTTGTCCACCAAAGCGCTTAACACCGAGGCGTTGACCGGCGTTATTGTGGACGTTCTTGGCGGTACCGCCAGCTTTAACGTGTGACATATCTTATTTTTTCCTTAATACTATTATTTCTCGAGCCACAATTTGCCCTTCCCTAAAGTAGAGCATATCCTCTTGACTCAAGTGGTTTAACTTTACAACATTATACCCCATATCTGTGATTTCGTCAAGAATATTCAAGCGCTCATACTTGCCATTTGGACGAAGCCAAGCCGGAACGGCGAGCGCAAGTGGCGTCTCTGTGTCGATTTGGGATGAAATGTTCTTCAAAAAGCCCAAAATGATGCCTTTACACTCCTGTTTTTGCTCTTTTAACTTGATTTCAACTGGTGGTTGACTCATCGGTGCGCCAAGATAAGTTTCGCAGGCAACTGCATCGATTTTTTCGGTCCAAGTATGGTTTGTTGCATCACCTTGCTCGACTTTAAAGTCGCCTTTATCTAGCCACTTCAAGTTTTTCTCAGAATATTCAATCATTCTGTCGGACAAATCTGTTCCATAGGCTTTGTATCCGTCAAGTAACGCCTCTTGGAGTACTACGCCAGTCCCGCAAAACGGATCGAGTACTCTCGAATCTTTCCCAAGCGGGCCACAAAGATTAATTAAAATTTGTGCAAGCTTTGGTGGAAGCATCCCAACTTTTGCATCTCTTGCCGGACGAGCTTGGTCGCGGTTTTTGTAAGCTGTGATATTTTGAACGCCGGTCAGAACATACCATTCTTTGCCATTAATTAAGAATTCAACATGCCCGACTTTTTCGCCCATCTGATTATGGTGTGAAGTTGCGGTTGAAAGAGCCGCGTCGGTATTTTGCAGAACTCGTGCTGAGCGGCCGCTCTTTGAAAGCAGACGCTTAATCTTCAAGGCCTCACCTTGCGCCTTAAATTTTTTTGCGCCCTTTGAATAATCTGAAACGCCGATTGTGAATTTTCCGGCAAATTTTCCATTTTCGTCATTCAAATTTAAGAGGTAATCGACTGGTTTTTCCGAGATTAATCGCCCAAACTTCAAGCTTCCGCCGAAGCGATTAATATCAATGTTTTTGTCCGACTCAAAAACTGCAAGATTTGGCGCAATTTTTTTTACACTATCGCCAAAAAACGCCGAAAGTTCGGCCAAAGAAATGTCGGAAAGTCGTCCGAGGACTGCTAAATACTTCATGCTATAATTATATCATGGAAAAGTTCACTGTCTCTGAATT
>CAZCZD010000005.1:0-12245 GCA_964503305.1 uncultured Candidatus Saccharibacteria bacterium
GAATGTTTATGATGGGCCTTTATGTAACTGGAGAGGTGCCATTCAAGGAAGTATATCTCCACGGTCTTGTGCTTGATGCGCACGGTAAGAAGATGTCGAAGTCGAAGGGTAACGTGATTAATCCGATGGATCTCGTTTCGAAGTATGGCTCTGATGCATTCCGTCTCGGTATTCTTCGTGGTCGCTCGGCTGGTATGAACCAAGCATTCTCTGAGAACTCGGTGATTTCCGGACAGAAACTTTGTAACAAGCTTTGGAATATTTCACGCTTCATTCAGGGTATTGTTGATGAAGAGATTGAGAAACAGGGCTTCTCTTATGCAAACATTGATGTGGTGCTCGAAAATGAGGGCCAAGCAGGCGTTTCTGGACTTGATAGTGACAGATATGGCGAAGGTTCAGCAATTCACACGAGTGAATCAGATTCGATTAATCCTGAACAATATCAATACACGACCAATAACATGGGTGAAGATTGGATTTGTAGAGAATTGAACAGATGCCGTGAACAAATTGCTCAATGCATGAGTGAATATCGTTTTGCGGAAGCGGTCGAGATTCTTTATTCGACAATCTGGGACAAATATGCGGATTGGTTTGTTGAAAGTCAGAAGATTTATCATTACACTTCCCTTCTCAAGGCAACACTTGAGTCTATTATCGTGATGCTTCATCCATTCGCACCATTCGTAACAGAGGCGATTTGGCAAAATCTCTCTTGGACTGACGGCATGATTATTGACGCAGAGTGGCCAAGCAAGCTCGAATATGATGAGATTTCAGCAGAAAACTTCGAGAGAATTCGTGACGTTGTTTCAGAAATTCGTGCAATGAATGTTTCCCTCTCGAATGTGGCTAAAGGTAAAAAGTTCGGACTTCTCTATGGTGATGATTCCCTCGTTGACGACAATACATTACTCGTGAAGTTCCTTTCACGCGTACCTGCGATTGCACCAACGAACGGTTCTCCAAGAGGACTTCGCTTAGCTCTCGCTGGACATGAGCTTTATCTTGATGTGCCTGGTGATGTGGTTGCGGCTTATCGCAATGAACTCGAGGAGAAGATTCTTTCGATTGGACGTGAGCTTGATGGCCTTAATGCTCGTATGATGAACCCGGCTTACGTCGAACGTGCACCAGCTGCGCTCGTCAAGGAAACTCGTGATGCGATTGCCGAAAAAGAAGGTTTGATCGAAAGATTGAAGCAACAACTCGAAGTTATCTAAAAGGAGGAAAAATGAGCGAACGTATTCCAGGAACAAGTCCTGATTGGAATAGAAATCTACCAGAAGGCTATTCGAATTCATTGGTAGATGAGAATGGAAATAACTACGACAATGGATATAATTTCGACGAAAAAAATGATGACGCAGACGGTTGGGACGAGGTCGCAGAAATGGCTGATAAGTCGAACGAGTAAATGAAAAATAAGCGCTATTGACAGCGCTTATTTTTTATGTTTTGATATGATTTTCTCAGAGAAAATTAGTCATCTGAATATGGACTTAAGTATTCGTCTTGTGCTGGCTCGGTGGTGTGGGATGGAGCCTCGGAATAAGCATTTTTGGAGATGTCGTCTAGCTTGTAGCCGAGTTTATTGATGGCTTCGATGAGCTCGTCCATGCGGGAATTTAAGCTATGGATTTCGGTGGCGACATGTTCGATTGAAAAGCTATTGTTGTTCATTTTTCCTCCTTTAGTTTTCTACTTTTTCGAAACGATATTTTTGCTTAACTTTTGGATATTTTTTGTGGTCGACTTCACTGCAGAACATTTCAAGTGGACGGGCATACATTTTATAATTCCCTCTTTGGTCTTTGTCGTATAATGCGCGATAAATCATTAACGGCTCGCGAGTCTCGGAGTGAAGGGCGATACCTACGATTTCGTATAAATAAAGGTCGGGAATTTTTGCAAGATCTTCCTTCGTTGATATTTCCCTTTTGAAGTGTTTGACCTTGTCTCCCGGCTCAAAATAGTCATATACATTATCATTCATAACTAAATTATAACACAGGCTAAAAATGATTGACTACCTCTGTTATTTGTAGTATAATCTATCTCACGATTCTGGTTTTTCCATAAGGGAGGTGGTTGAATGAGACAGGTCGTGAACTTTATAATCACGGGAGTTATTTTGGCGATTTCTGCATGGTGGTTTCCACAGTATGTTCAGATTGATGGATTCATCACGTTAGTGCTTGCAGCCCTGTTACTATTTGTAGCGGAAGGACTTGCGATTTTGCTGTATTTCGCACTAGTTGTTTCTGCGACATTTACGCATTTTTGGGCCGGAGTAGTAGCCGCGATAGCTTTGATATTTATGGTTGAAATCTTTGCTCTTACCCTGGTAGACTTGTGGCTTGCAGGTTTGGTAATTAATGGATTTTGGCCGAAATTTTTCATTGCTCTTGCTCTTTCTATCTTCAGAATTCAAGATACGAGTCGCAATTAATAATTCCCTGCCCCAGGTCACCCCTGGGGCTTTTTCATGGTTTTCTTGTGAAAATGGTTGTGTTTTATCTAAAATTGTTTTTTAACATAAACAAAATACTATGCTTCGTACTTCCATAAGCATTTTTCGCGTGAAATTTTTTGCGTGAAATTAGCATAAGTGTTGTTTTGCTTGACAAAAAACATAAACATTTTACAGCTATGATTCCACATCTGTTAAATTAACTTTTTGTTTCCCCAATTATGCTCAAAACATAATTGTTAAGCTTATTTTAGCAAAAGCGGGATGCTAAGTCAAATGGTTGCTAGAATAACAGGTAAAAGTGAACAGAAAAAGAAAAGGGAATTGTGGATAAAAATAAGCTTTTTACCCCTTGGGCGCTTCGCGCCCATCCGCACATTTGAGGTTTTTGAGCATCAAAAAAAGGTAATATACCCCTTGGCGCCTTCGGCGCGCTCACTTCGTTCGCGCGCAAGGTTACCTAGCCTCAATAGGGAATTATGCTATAATCGCTTTATGGCATTTATTCGTAAATTTGAAACTTCTTCGGGAGCAACTGGTGTCCAAGTGCTTTACAAGGAGCAGGGAAAAGTCGTAAAGACGGTTCATGTTGGTTCGGCGAAGACAGAGAAGGGAATTACGAAGCTTCTTCGAAAGGCGCAAGATATTATTGATGAGGATAAAACGCCGCTTTTCGATCTTGATAAATACAACAAAAAATAAGAAAAGCTTAAAGCCTAATATCTGCTACGGATTACTCATGTCAAGAAAAATCCAAGTGGCTTATCGGGACTTGCGCCCGTATTTCAGTACGGTACTCGTCTCGAGAATCCCCTTGGATTTTTCGTTGATTCGTAATTTTAATGTAGCAGATACTAAGCTTTAAGCTTTCTAATCATTCTGTTGGCTTTGCGGGCGAGATTGTAAAAGCGATATTTAGTTTTATTTAGGACAATATCGTAGGTGCCGCAGTAGGTAACAGGGAATCCACCGAAGCTTTTCTTAAACTCAGTGAAGCCGGCCCATGGGTGGTCTTTTGGTGCATTATCTGGTGCGATACCCCAGAAATCGAAGAATTTCATACCCTTTTCTTTTGCGTCAAAGAGAGCGCTCGTTAGAAGGGCGACAGTTGCTGGGAGCTTACGGAAGTTATAATCGCTAGCAGATTGCATGTAATAGCGGGTGCCGTCGTAATCGAAGAAAAGGGAAGCAGCGATGATTTTATCCTCATTGTCGGCTGGATCGGTGTAGTGGACAAGATAGAGGGAAGCAAATGGTTGTTCGAGTTCAGCCTTAAGATAGTCCTCAGAGAAGGCGTTGATGCCTTTATCTTTTGCAACCTGATGTTGGAGGCGGACGAGTTCCTTAATTTTCTCAGCGTCTTTCGTTACTTCGACTGTAAGGCCCTTTTTCGGGGCTTGATTATAGCGAGTACGAGTGCCTTGAGAAAAGTTCGTCAAAATCTCTTCTTTTGGCGCTGAAAGGTCGAGAACCCAAGTGTGAGCTGGGTTGAGGTCAGTAGACTTCAAAATATTTGGCGTTTTAAGCCATTCTCGGGCGTTTTCAGGGCTTTCTGGCTCAATTCTGATAAAGGTTACGCTTTTTTGCGCGCTAAGCTCCTGAAGGCTCTTAAAGGCCTTTTTATAAGCAGTCTTGGTGTTTAAAACTGGTCCATAGGGGAGATAAAGATAATTTCCGAATTTGGTTTTCTTTAAAATTGCGAGATAAGTGAAGTCTTTTTCTTCGACAAAAAAGGTTTCCTCGCCGAGGTCATTCTGTAATTTCTCCCAAAGTTTTGTTTGTTGTAACGGAAAACTCATTTTATTTATTATAACACTATTTGATTTCGGAGCGAGGCATGATGTTTAGCTTATAGGGATCAGTTGGCTCGATGCCGGACTTTATTTCGAAGTAGGCAGCAGCGGCGACCATAGCGCCATTATCGCCAGAGAATTTTCTTTCAGGGAAGAAAACGTTTTGAAGACGCTTTTCAGATTCAGAGCGGAGAAGTTCGTTCGCGGAAACGCCACCAGCTACGACGAAACTCTTGGTTTCTGGGTTCATTTCGTAGGCTTTTTCGAGTTTTCCTAAGAGATAGTCGACAGCGGTTTTTTCGAAAGATGCAGAAAAATCGGCGATTTGGGCCTCGCTAAGGTGGTTTTTAAGATCATATGATGGATGACTGATAGGAAGACCGAGTTCTTTTTGGACAGTCCTTAGAACGGCTGTTTTTAGGCCGGAGAAGCTAAAATCAAGACCATCGACTTGCGGTTTTGGAAATTTGTACTTGTTTTTATCGCCATTTGCGCCAGCTTTAGTGATGGCTGGGCCGCCAGGGTAGGGAAGGCCAAGGATTTTAGCAACCTTATCGAAACACTCACCAACAGCATCATCGCGAGTAGTGCCGATAATTTCGAAGTGATTATGGGCATTCATTTTAAGAATTTGGGTGTGGCCACCGGAAACAACGAGAGAAAGAAGCGGAAATTCTGGAGTTTTTTCGGCTTCAAGCCAGTTGGCGTAGATGTGAGATTTTAGATGATGAACGGCGTAAAGTGGTTTTTTGTGGACGATGGCGAGAGTGCGAGCAGTCAGAGTGCCGATAAGAAGGGAACCGAGAAGGCCTGGGGTGTGAGTGACGGCGATGGCGTCGATGTCATCCCAAGTTTTTCCGGCGTCAGAAAGAGCCTTTTTTACGACTGGCATCATTACTTCGAGGTGATTTCTTGCAGCGACTTCAGGAATAACTCCGCCATAAGAAGCAAAAATATCGATTTGAGAAACGACAACGTTGCTCAAAACTTTGCTTCCGTCTTCAACAACGGCAGCTGCAGTTTCATCGCAAGATGTTTCGATTCCCAAAATTAACATGAGAAAATTATACCATAAAACAGGGAAGAAAGCGAGCTCTTATTAAATAGACTTCAATGATTCAATTGGGCTGCGGCGAGAAGCTTTGATTGCTGGGTAGAGGCCGAAGATTGTACCGACGATGACGGAAATGCCGATAGCTGCAAGACAGATACCTAAGTCGATGTATGGGTTGAATGGAGTGATGATTGAAACGAGGAAGGCGAAGACGTAGCCAAGAGCGAGGCCAGCAATTCCGCCAAGAATACAGAGAATGAGGGATTCGAAGAGGAATTGGAGGAAGATATTGGTGTTTGAAGCGCCGACAGCTTTTCTAACGCCGATTTCATGGGTGCGTTCAGCGACGGAAACGAGCATAATGTTCATTACGCCAATGCCACCAACGATGAGGGAAATACCTGCAACGAGGGTGAGCATACCTGAAACAATATCGAAGAGACTGCCAGCTGGGTGGGTGATTTGATCGCCGTATGCAACGAGGTAGTTTTTCTCGCCGTGTTTGTTTTCGCTTAAAACTTGGTCGATTTTTTCGGCAGTGACTGGTGTTTTCTCTTCGTTTGCGACTTTGACGTTGATTTGTTGAATTTGGAGATTGGTATCCAAAATGTTTAATTCGTCAATGTTGACGATGACGGTGTCGTCGAAGTTGACGTTGTTGAAGTTGATTGGTGAATCAGATTGAGAAAGGATGCCAACGATGATAAAACGTTCGCCGAGGAGGGTGAAAGTTTTACCAATTGGTTCCATGGTTCCGAAAAGTTTAAGCGAAAGATCGCGGCCGATTACAGCAGCCTTTAAGGATTCTTTCTTAATGAAGGTACCGGCTTTTAAGTTGAGGCCGATTAAATCTTTTAACTCTTCGGTGGTACCAAGAACGTTTCCAGATTCAACGGTGCGTTCGCCGATGAGAGTGTTGGTTGAGATAGCGAGTGGTGCAACGGACATGACTGGGAATTCGGAATCAACTTTTTTCTCGGTATTTAAGCGACTAATCGAATCAACATCTGAGAGAGTTAAGTTGGATTTGTTGAAGTGATTGGTTGAGGTGAGCTCAGTTAAGATGTCGTTGATTTCGTCTTTTGAATCATTTGGGCGAATGACGATGAGATTTTCTCCGACAGCTTCAACCTGAGTTTTGATGAGATTGTTGATGCTACCCATGAGACTCAAAATTAAGATGATGCTTGCGACACCAATTGCGATACCAAGACAAGTAAGGAAAGTGCGACCGCGACGTTCCTTCAAGGAAGTTTTTGCGAGATCAAAGTGAGTTCTTAAAAGTAATCCCATTATTTTTTCTCCTTTACTAAGTCTTCAATTGATGGACGTTCCTGGATACGGAATCCTGGATCGCCAGAATAGTGGAGCCCAACTTGTGGCATCTTACGAGTTGTACGAGCCGGGGATTTTGTGGAATTTATATCACGGGATGAATTTTTTACTGTTTTTTTCACAGTTTTTGCTGGTTTTTTAGCAATTTTATTCGTTTCCTGAATTTTTGGAGCTGGTTTTACTGATGGCTTTGCGGCTGGTTTTGCGGTCTCTTGAGCTTTTTTAGCAACTTCTTCAGGTTTGACAACTGGCTTAAGCTCTTCAGCTTTTTCTTCAGGCTCTTCGCCAGAAATTACGCCAAGTTCGTCTGGATCGGAAATGCGGTTATGAATAAGATTCTTTCTTTCTTCGAACTTTGAAGTATCGGCTTCGATGTTTGCACCTTTGAAGACAAATTGTTCTGATTCTTCTTCAGATTCATCACGTTCAATGCGATCGTGGATTGGGACCGGAAGGTCTTCATCAGAAACAGTTTTAATATCTTCGTCGATGCCGCCATCAAGCATATGAATGACGCGAGTTGCATAAGTCGTGAGATTTGGGTTGTGAGTCACCATAATAATAGTGTTGCCTTCGCTGTGGATGCGGCGAAGTTCTTCCATCACGATATGTGAGCTACGGGAGTCGAGGTTGCCGGTTGGCTCGTCAGCGAGGATAATTTCAGGTTTTGCAACGAGGGAACGTGCGATTGCGACACGTTGTTTTTGGCCACCAGAAAGTTGGGTAGGGAAGAAATATTCGCGTTCACCAAGATGGAAACGTTGGAGTGTGTCGGAAGCTTGGATTAAGCGATGAGTTTTTGAGGCGCCAGAATAGACAAGAGGAAGGGCTACGTTTTCAATTACGGTGAGGTTTGGAATGAGATTAAAATCTTGGAAAATAAAACCAATATTTTTTGCACGGATGCGAGATTTTCCGCGAGCAGTGAAGCGATTCACTCTTTTTCCGTTTAGGTAGTAAGTGCCGGAAGTTGGTTTGTCGAGAAGACCAAGAATGTTAAGAAGAGTGGTCTTTCCACAACCCGATGGGCCCATAATCATAATAAATTCTCCGCGCTTTACCGTCATAGAGAAGTTTTTCAGCGCGAATGACTCCGCATCTCCATATCCATAGCTGCGGCAGACATCAACCAACTCTATGAGCTCGAAATCCGAGCTTCTATTTTCCTCGCCTTTCATTAGGATATATTATATGCATTAATAGGGGAAAAATCAAGATTTGAAATGAAGAAATTTCTGTGCTAAAATGGTTATAATTAAAATTGGAGTTTATTTTAATGGCTAACAAAAAACCTGTGAGTGGTTCGAGGAGAACTACAAAAGCCCCAGCTAAAAGGGCTACAACAGCAAAGAAAACAACGCGAAAAGTTATCGATCCGATGATGGTTTCGCCAGTTAAGGCAAAGAAGGACGATCGTAGACTTTCGAATGTTGCAATTAATAATGGTGTAGATTTTGATGAAGAAGATGCAACTGATGCATTTCTTGATGATGAAGCATTATATAATATTGACGATTTATACGATGAAAACGGTGCGCTCATTATGGATGAAGCGGACGAAATTTTGCGCGAAGAATCACGTGGACGTCGTACACGCCGTGTAACGAGACCTGTAAACTCCAAGACTAAGACAAAAAATGCACGTGAAGAAGAAGATGAATTTGACATGACTGAAGAAGAGCTTGAAGAAGAGCTCGAAAAACGCAAAAAAGGTTCAAAGAAGCTTTCAAGAAAAGCTGAGAAAAAAGCTGAGAAACGTCGCAAGAAAGCTGAAAAGAAAGCTCGCCGCAAAACTCCAATTTGGGCAAAAGTTGTTATTGCTTTCTTGGTGCTTGTGATTGCTATAATCGGTTTTGGCGCATACTATTTCTTCAATATTTATTCAGCAGCTTCGGGTGTACTTGAAGGAAACCCAATGGACGCATTTCTTAATAAGAAGCCAATGGAAAAAGATAAATATGGTAGAACAAACATTTTGGTCTTTGGTACAGCAGAGGATGATGAGGGGCACGGTGGCGCGATGTTGACCGATTCGATTCTTATCCTTTCAGTTGATCAAGATAGGAAAATTGCTTCGACGTTCTCTGTGCCGAGAGATTTGTGGGTAAACTACACGGTTCCTGGCGAAAAGACACTTTGGTGTTCAGTTGGTTATAAAGGCAAAATTAATGCAACTTATTATTGTAAGCAAAATGATGCGGACGGCGATAGAGATGTGGCTGCAAGATACTTTGCAAAGAAACTTACCGAAATTACCGATGTTCAAATTCAATACTATGTAGCAGTCGACTTCAGAGTCTTGCGTGATGTCGTAAACATTCTTGGCGGAATTGATGTCGACGTTCACTCAACTGACGATCGTGGTATCTACGATATTTGTATGCATAACCTGAAACTCAAGAAGGGTATGAACTATAACCTTAATGGTGATCAGGTGCTCGACCTTGCACGTGCTCGTAACGCAAAAGGTGGGTATGGTCTTGCAAACTCAAACTTTGACCGTGAAATCAACCAACAGAGAATTATTAATGGTATAAAGAATAAAGCACTTAATGTTGGAATTCTCGCTGATGTCAATAAAGTTAAGGGTATGCTTGAATCATTTGGCGATAATGTGAAAACAAACTTTACATGGGCTGAAATGGGTACGGCAATCGATGTAATTACCGGACTTCACGGCGATGTCGAATCAATCGATACACGTTCACTTTATGGCACTGGTAGAATCGGAAACCAAAGCGTGGTGATTCCAAAGGGTGCAAGCGTTGATAGGGAAAGCAGCCTCTATAACTACAACAAGATTCACCTTTATCTCAGAAAAGAGCTTGATAAAGATACTGAAGATTACGATAAGAAAAAAGAAAAAGAAGAAGCTGAAAAATCTGAGTAAAATAAAAACGGACCTCTTTAGGTCCGTTTTTTGTTCTAAGGTGTTATAATAGAGGTATGGGAGATAAGAAAAAAGCAAAAGAGATTGTTAAATCAATCAAGAGAACGAAAAAGAGGGTGGCCGGAAAACTTGATAAGAAAATCGAGAAAAACCAGCACCTTTTTTCAATACTTATTCCAGTATTCTCCGGACTTTTATTCTTTATCTTTTCAATTCTTAATCTCACTTCGTCAGTTTCGTTTGAGGAGTCGTATGCTAAATATGCAACTCAGGGAAATTTTGGCGATATCTTTAATGTGACGACAGTGGATGCACGTTCGCCGCTTTTCTATTTCATTCTTAAAATGTGGGCATCGATTTTTGGAACGACGGATGTGTCGCTTCGATTCATGTCGATTTTCTTTGGACTTATTGCAATTGTCTTCATTTTCCAATTAGTCAAAAAGTGGTTCGGAATCAAGGGTGCGTCAATGGTGACTGTTCTTGTTTCGGTTTCGCCAATGTTGATTCGTTTTGGCCAGGAAATTGGTTTTTATACTTTGCTTCTTTCGGCACTCGTTATCTCGACTTATATGTTGTCGCTTGCGGTCGAAAAGGGAACTGATAAAAAAGCGAAAAAGTTTTGGATTTTCTATGCGGTCTTTATGATTTTTTCATTGTGGTTAAATTATTTAGCCATGCTCGTTCTTATTCCACAAATGATTTATATCATTTTACATTTTGGCGGATTTAAAAAGATTTTTAAGAACAAAAAATTATTCAAAACATTTGTTATTACGTTTGCTTCAATAATCGTTTTATTCATTCCATGGATTATAATTATGGCGTTTAAAGCTGGAATGGTCGTGCGTGATGGCGAAATTGTTTCGCTTGGAAAGTTTTTCGATTTCGTCTTTTCATCACTATTTTATAATAATGGTGCTGATGTAACTGGATGGGGAGTTATAATTGGACTTTGGTTTATTGTTTCGATGATTTTTGCGATAGTCGATGTATATAAAAAGACAACTGTAAAAAACAAAGAAAAGTTTCAGTTTATATTATTTATGGTAGTGGCGCCACTTCTGCTTTTAACTTTCTTCTCACTTCCACCATTTCATGGAATTTTCGAAGTAAGGAATTTATTATATTGTGCAGTGGCACTTTGGGTGTTATTTGGAATTACACTTTCATTGATGAAAGACTCATTCTTTAAGAATCTTTTGATGGTTTTGATGTTGATTGTAGCAGGGATGGGAATTGTTAATGTTGAACATCGAAAGACCGATGGACACATTTCGGAAATTTTGGCGGAAACATTTATTGCAGCTAAGGAGGGTGAACCGATTTTAATTCAAGGTGCAAAAACATTTTATGATGGTGTGTTCTATACGAGCGAGAAGCATCCAATTTATCTCCTTAATGATGAGATGTATCTTGACGATAGTTCGGCTGAGGCGATTAAATACTATAAGATGAATTTGATCGAAGATAAAGACGCATTTTTGAAAGAACATGAAAGTGTTTGGTATATTATCGAAACTCCAGCAAATGGCGCGAAGTATGACATTCCAGAATGGGCAGAAAGGTATCGTATCGTCTCTGAGATTTCACTTGATTACCACACAGCACTAGAGTTTACGAAGTAATTATGATAGAATAGGTGGGATATGAGTAGATTATTTAAAAGGACAAAAATTTTGGCCACGATTGGGCCGAGCGTTTTTACGCAAGAAAAAATCGAAGAACTTATTATGGCCGGCGTCAATGGATGCCGTTTGAATTTTTCACACGGTAGCTATGAAGAACGCGACCAACAAATTAAATGGATTCGCGATGCCGCTGCAAAGAAAGGTCGCTCAGTTGCGATTTTGCAAGACCTTCAAGGTCCAAAGATTCGTCTTGGTGAACTTAAAGACAACCACTTTGATGTCAAAGCAGGTGATGAGCTTATCCTTGATTCATCGATTGAAAAACATGATGGAACAAATATGCTTCCAGTTCAGTATAATCTTGCTGAACGTATGAAAGTTGGTGAACCACTTTTCATGTTCGACGGAAAAATTAAATCAGAAGTTGTTGAAATTGTTTCAAAGACCGCAATTAAAGTTAAGGTTTTAAATGATGGCTTCTTGATGAGCAAGAAAGGTCTTAACCTTCCTGACACTGATTTTGGTGGTGATGTGATTACCGAAAAAGACATGGCTGATATCGAATTCGGTGCAAGCCGCGACTTTGATTATGTTGCAATGAGCTTCGTTCAGAGCGCAGAAGATATTGATAAGCTTCGCCAAATTATGCTTTCACATGGTTCAACTGCACAAATTATCGCAAAGATTGAAACTAAAAAAGCAATCGAATCAGATGAAAAAATGGAAGCAATCGTTAAAGCTACTGATGGTATTATGGTTGCTCGTGGTGACATGGCTGTCGAGGCTGGAAATGAAGTTGTGCCAATCGTACAACGTAAACTTATCGCACTTTGCCGCCAATATGGAAAGATTGTAATTGTTGCAACACAAATGATGGGTTCAATGGTTGAAAACCCAGAACCCTCACGTGCTGAAGTTTCAGACGTTGCAAACGCAGTAATTCAAGGTGCTGATGCAGTGATGCTTTCAGATGAAACTGCAAACGGTAAATATCCAGTCGAAGCTGTTAAGCAAATGAAGAAAGTGATTCTTTATACACAGAACAACTCAAAGATTTTGCCACTTG
>CAZCZD010000005.1:12255-38545 GCA_964503305.1 uncultured Candidatus Saccharibacteria bacterium
AACATGAACAAACTGGTGAATATGAAAACTACGATGCTGTGGCACATGCAGCAGCACGTCTCGCAGAGAAGATTGAGGCGGATGTAATTGTTTGCCAAACTTCATCTGGTGCAACTGCAGCTTCAATTGCAGCACAACGTCCAAACGTACCAATTATTACGGTTACTTCAAACAACCGTGTTGCTGGACAACTCGCGCTTACTTATGCAAACTCAGCATTTGTGCGTCCATATACTGATACTTATGGTCTTGATCTCGCACAAGAACTTTCAGCTTCAGATTATTTGAAGAAACGCGAAGATAGGGATTATATCTTAGCAGTGATTGTTTCAGGTCAACCAAACGTTCAAGGTGGAACTGATACGATTCAAATTCGTAAAGTCTAAGAACAATTCTAGAAAGGGTGGATATGTTCGAGAAGAAAACAGTTAAAGATGTCGACGTGAACGGAAAAGTCGTTCTTGTCCGTGTTGATTATAATGTGCCGATGGACGGCGGTGAAATCGAAAGCGATATTCGCATTCGTGCAAGTTTGCCAACAATTGAATATTTGGTTTCGAACGGAGCAAAGAAAATAGTTTTGATTTCACATCTCGGACGTCCAGATGGGGAAAAGAAACCTGAACTTTCTTTAAAGCCGGTTGCAGAGAAACTTTCGGAGATTTTGAATAACTCGATAATTAATTCATCGGTTGTAAGATTTTCATCAGAAGTTTTCGGCGATGCTGTTAAAAATGCGGTGGCAGAACTTCCGGACAGAGGGATTCTGCTTTTAGAAAACTTGCGTTTTTGGCCCGAAGAGGAGAAAAACGACGAAGAATTTGCAAGGAAAATTGCAGAATCGACCGGAGCGGAGCTCTTTGTTCAAGATGGCTTTGCGGTGATTCATCGCGCGCACGCTTCAACTGATGCAATTACTAAAGTTGTACCTGCAGTGGCTGGCCTTTTGGTCGAGAATGAAGTTTCGGTTCTCACAAATGCGATTTCAAACCCAGAAAAACCAGTCTTGGTGATTATTGGTGGTGCAAAAGTTGACGACAAAAAACCATTAATTGAAAAGTTTTTGCCAATCGCAGACGACATTTGCGTTGGCGGAAAAATTGCTGCCGATGGATATGTAGCAGAAGATGCAAAAATCTATGTTGCGAACGATTTTTCAGAAGACGAAACTGGTGCAAAACTAGACATCGGAACGAAATCAACTAAAGAAATTCTTGAGAAAGTTCACTTTGCAAAAACGATTGTTTGGAATGGTGTGGTTGGTTTAACAGAAAAAGAACCATTTGATCTTGCATCAAAGACAATCGCACGTGCAATTGGTCACAGAACTGATGCAACTTCAATCATTTGTGGTGGTGATACAACGGGATTTGTTGAAAATCTCCAGAAGCTTGAGCCGGAACTGAAATATTCACTTATTTCAACTGGCGGTGGAGCAAGCCTTGAACTTCTTTCAGGTTTAGAGCTTCCAGGACTTACAGCACTTCAAAATAGATAAAAAAATAACCCCGAATCTCGGGGTTATTTTTTATTGCCAGATTGTGTAAGTTTTTGCTTCGACGCCGTAGGTTGAGAGTTCGTTTTCTTCGAGAATTGCGTGTTCGGTGTAGTCATATTCTTTGGTGTGGCCACAAGTACCGTTTTCCCAAGATTTGTGTGCACCTTCGCGAACGGTGTATTTATAATATGATACGATTGGTTTTTCGTACCAGTTTGAATAAACTTCGATGTCGGCCTCGTCTAAGAGAGTAACGGCGATGCGAGTTTTTGCAGTTTCGAGAGTTTCTTCACAAATTTCTTTGTCTGATTTCTTAACCTCTTTTTTGGAAGTGTTATTTGAGGTGTTTGAGGTTGTGCTGGTGTTTTTTGTAGTAGTATTGGTTTTAGTTGAAGAGGTTTTTGAAGCGCTTGAATTTGATTTGGTTGAAGTATTTGAGGTAGTTTTTGCAGTTTTTTGAGTGGTGGTTTTTGTGCCGTCAGTTGCAGTTTTTTCTTCGATTTGAGTGTTTGTTGCTGGAATTTCGGTTGTGACGACAGTTTCGACAGGGGTTCCGTCAACGACGGTTGGCTCGGTTTTTTCGACTTCACCACCGAGAACAGGGACTTCGATTGAAGAATCGTTAACTTTTGGGATTTGTAATGGCATAAATACCGAAAGGACAAGGACAACTGAAACGATAGCGGCGAAAGTTGGTGTTAAAAACATCATAATCGCAAATTGTTTCTTATCCATACGGATGGTTTTGCGTTGATCTCTCTTGTTAGAATGATTTTTTGGCATAATAAAAAACTTCCTCAACTAATTTGCAAGTATTATATCACGGGGAATAACAGATTGAAAGCATAGGCTTTTTTAATTTTTTAAGGAATGTGTTATAATGTGGGCAATATTAAATGAGGAGTTATAGAAATGGATCGCGTAGCGATTAAAGCTCATGCAAGAAAAAATATTGAAGGAAAAATCTTTATTATTCTTGCTATCACTATTATTGTTGCAATCGTGGGAGGTGTCCTTGGACTTATCCCAGTCGTAGGATGGCTTGCACTCTTGGTGCTTGAAGGTCCACTGATGTTTGCAGAAACAAAAATTTATCTCGATATTGCAGCTAAAAATCGTACACCAGAAATAAAAGACCTCTTGGAAGGTGTAAAGGAAGAAAACTTTACACGTTCATTTGTCGGCTTCCTTCGCTACAATATTTTCGTAGCACTCTGGAGCTTGCTCTTCTGGATTCCAGGCATCATTAAGAGCATTTCATATTCACAAATGTTCTTCCTTATGGCCGAGAACAAGAAGATGGATGCCGCAGAAGCACAAAAGAAATCTATGGAAATCATGGAAGGTCACAAGTGGGAATATTTCGTGCTTGGTCTTTCATTCATCCTTTGGTATCTTCTTTGTGGTATCACATTTGGTATCGCATCAATCTACGTAATGCCATATGTTGAAACTGCGAAAGCTGAATTCTATCGTAATCTCAAAAAATAACTTCTATTTTTAAGAGTATGAAAAAAGCCGCTTCTTATATGGCGGCTTTTTCTGGGTAATAATGTACTGGGCGGAAATGCATGCACGTTGTTGATTTGTCGAGACGTTTACAAATCTCTTTTGCGATGTCGGTTGCTTCTTTGTAAACAACCGTTGCCTGATTACCATTTTTTTCGCACTTTTTGACGTATTCTTCGACTCCTTTAAGGACGTGTTTTAATACGACTTTTCGCTCATCGAATGAGTATCGAAGATCGTAGTAATCCTTCTTGCAGAGGCTGACTTTAAGCTTTTTGAGCATTTCGCAATTGCTATCAAGCGGTATGTCATACTGAAGAAACATAATAAGTTCGGGATATCCGATTTTATCTATGCTCATGCAGATTTCAAGTGCGGGTAGTGTATCAATGAGTTCCACCATTTTTTTATGAATTTTATCCATGGTATCACCCCCTTACCTTATTAGTGTACGGAAAAACTCATCGTTTCATTTTAAACAAAATGACTCAAAACGTCAAGATGCTAAAGCAAAATGTGGTATAATAATAGTAATTTATGTTCAAAATGTTGAGGTTTCTTAAGCCATATTGGAAACAGGCTTTAGTGCTTGTTTTGGCGATTTTTGTGCAAGCACTTGGCACGCTTCGACTTCCGACTTTGATGTCGCAGATTGTGAACCAGGGAATTGTTGCAGAAGACACAGGATTTATTTTATTAGCAGGGCTCAAAATGGTACTTTGGGCGGTGATTTCAGCAGGCGGAGCTTTGCTCTCAGCGTATCTTTCGGCAAAAGTTGGTTCAGCAATTGGACGCGACATGAGAGACGAATTATTCACGAAGATTCTCTCGTTCTCGATTTCGGAAATTGACGACTTTTCGACAGCAAGTTTGATTACGAGGACGACAAACGATATTTCGACAGTTCAAAACACATTAATTATGATGCTTAGCATGATGCTTCGTGTCCCGATGATGGCAATTGGTGCGATTATCGAGGCGGTGATGCTCGCTCCGGACATGACTTGGATTATTGCGCTTGCGGTGGCGGTGTTAGTATTCTTTATTGTTTTGATTCTTTCACTTGTGATGCCAAAGTTCATGCTTTATCAGAAGTTAATTGATAAAGTTAACTTGCTTACACGTGAGAATTTGACTGGTCTTCGTGTGATTCGTGCATTCAATAACGAAAAATATGAACAAAGGAAATTCGACGAGACGAATGTGAAAATCATGAAGACGGATTTCTTTATTTCGAGATTGATGGGGCTCGAAGGACCACTCATGATGCTAATTTTTAATGGAACAAGCTTACTTTGTATTTGGATTGGAATTTCACACCTCACGATTGATGCAAGCTATCTTGGAAAAATGATGGCGTTTATGCAATATGCAACGCAAGTTATTTTGTCGTTCTTCTTCCTCGCGATTTTATTCGTGATGATTCCAAGAGCTTCAGTTTCAGCAAAGCGTATTAATGAAGTTTTGAAGACTAAAGCAAAAATTTCTTGGAAGACTTCGGGTGGCGGGGAAAGAGCAATTGCGCCATCAGTCGAATTTAAAAAAGTCTCGTTTAAATATACGGGTGCGGATGAAGATGTGATTTCGAATATTTCATTTACAGCAAAAGCAGGTGAGACAACCGCATTTATTGGTTCGACTGGTTCTGGAAAATCTACGCTTATCAATCTCGTACCAAGATTTTATGATGTAACGGGTGGCGAGATTTTAGTGGACGGTGTTGATGTTCGAGATTATTCTTCAAAGGGATTGATGAAGAAAATTGGATACGTTCCACAAAAAGGATTTTTGTTCTCAGGAACAGTAAAATCAAACATTTTGTTTGGGGTTGATTCGCCAAGCGAAGAACGAATGATTGAAGCGGCGAAAATTGCACAAGCAAGCGAATTTATCGCGAAGTTGCCGGAAAAATATGAATCGAAAATTGTTGAAGGTGGAACGAACGTTTCGGGTGGACAGAGACAAAGACTTTCGATTGCGAGAGCGGTGGCAAAGAATCCAGAAATATATATTTTCGACGATGCATTTTCGGCACTCGATATGAAAACTGATAAAAAACTTCGTGAAGCATTGAAACCGGTAACGAAAAATTCAGTTGTTTTGATTGTGGCGCAACGTGTTTCAACGATTCGTGACGCAGAACAAATTGTTGTGCTCGATAAAGGAAGAATGGTTGGAATTGGCAGCCACTCAGAATTAATTAGAAAATGTAAAGTTTATCAAGAGATTTGCAAGTCACAACTTTCAGACGCAGAATTTAGGAAGGAGGTCGAAGATGCCAGGGCCTAGAAGAGGAACGGAAAAACCGAAGAATTTCAAAAAGACACTTTCAAGATTTTTGATCGAAGCGAAACCATATAAAAAGGCGATTATTTCGGCGATTATTCTTTCGGTTGTGTCGGTGCTTTTGACGGTTTTTGGACCGATGATTTTGGGGCTTATGACGACAAGCGCGACGACTTCGATTGCAAATGGCGAAGAAATTAAATGGGGTGAGATCACGACATTGGCAGTGATTTTGCTTTCACTTTATGTTATTTCTGGGATTATTGGATATATTAAAGAGCAACTTTTGATGCGAACTTCGGCGAAGTTTTCAAAGGCGCTTCGTGCAAGAATTCTTGAAAAGATCTCGAAGCTCCCGATGAGTTATTTTGACAAGGTGAAGACGGGCGACATTATGTCGAGAATGACGAATGATGTGGACGCGGTTTCAATGCAGCTTGCGTCGACATTTTCAGATATTGCGACAAGTGTTGTGACGATTGTCGGTATTCTCGCGATGATGCTTTTTATTTCGATTCCACTTTCAATCGTGGCAATCGTGGCAATTCCGGCTTCAATGATTTTTGTAAAACGTGTGGCGGAAAAAGCTCAAAAGCATTTTAAGAAGCAACGCACAATTTTGGGGGAGCTCAACTCGAGAATTGAGGAAGACTATACTGGGCAATTAATTATTAAAGCGAATACTCATGAGAAAAAGACGCTCGAGGAATTTAGAGCAAAAAACAATGCACTATATGAAGCATCTTGGAAATCACAATTCCTTGGGACTTTACCATTTCCGATCACGCACATTTTTACGCATTTTGCATATATATTAATATGTATTCTTGGCGGTTTCTTCGCAATTTCTGGAAAAATTACAATTGGTAACGTGCAAGCGTTTATTCAATATGTTGGTCAATTTAACCGACCAATTACGGAAGTTGCGCAACTTTCAGCGACAATTCAGCAAATTATGGCGGCAGCAGAGAGAGTCTTTGAATTTCTTGATGCAGAAGAAATGTCAAGCGAGGAATTTGAATCAGTAATGAAAGATGCCGACGCAGTTCTTGGCGAAGTTGAATTTCATAATGTAAGTTTCTCGTACGACAAGGAAAAACCAGTAATCCGTAACTTCTCGACAAAAATTATGCCAGGAATGCAGGTGGCGATTGTTGGTCCAACTGGCGCAGGAAAGACGACGATTGTAAATCTCTTGATGCGTTTTTATGAGCCGGATTCTGGATATATTACGATTGATGGAAAGCCGATTCGCGAGATGAAACGAAGCGAAGTGAGAAAACTTTTTGGAATGGTGCTTCAAGATACTTGGCTTTTTTCGGGAACGATCATGAATAACCTTAAATATGGTGCAGGAAAAAATATCCCGGACGTGGAAGTTAAAAAGGCAATTAAGACAGTTGGAATTGAGCACTTTATCGATTCATTACCGCAAGGTCTTTCGACGGTGATTGACGAGGATTCGGATAATATTTCAGCAGGTGAGAAACAGCTACTTACGATTGCGCGTGCAATGGTAGCGGAGCCGCCGATGATGATTCTTGATGAGGCGACATCGAATGTTGATACAAGAACAGAACAAATGATTCAAGACGCATTTTCAAAACTTACGAAGGGAAGAACTTCGTTTGTGATTGCACATAGGCTTTCAACAATTCGTAATGCGGATTTGATTCTTGTGATGAAAGACGGAAACATTATTGAGCAAGGTAAGCATGATGAGTTGCTTGCGATGAATGGATTTTACGCGGAGCTTTATAACTCACAATTTTCTGACGCTGAGTAGTTTATCAGTGGTATAATAGAGACAAAACAGAGAGGTTTTATGTCAAAATTATATTTCAGATATGGTGCAATGGGGTGCGGAAAAACGATGCAACTGCTTCAAGTTGCGTTTAACTATGAGGAACGCGGACACAAAGTGCTCGTCATGAAACCAAAGACAGATACAAAGAATGGCGAGAAGCTTTTGACAAGAATTGGGCCGGAGAGGGAAGTTGATTTCTGTTTCACTAAGGAAGATAAAATTTTCGACTTTGTCTCGACACATTATACCAAGGGTAAAAAGAAAGTTTCGTGTGTTTTAGTTGACGAAGCGCAATTCTTAACGAAAGAGCAAGTCGATGATTTGATGAGAATTGTGACAGAACTCGATATTCCAGTGATGGCGTACGGGCTTCGTTTGAATTTCCGTTTGACTGATGGCGGATTTGAAGGCGCAACGAGATTGCTCCAAATTGCGCATGATATTGATGAGATTAAGACAATTTGTGAATGCGGTAGAAAAGCAACTTGTAATGCAAGATTTTTGAACGGTAAGTTTGTGGCGGATGGACCGGATGTCTTGATTGATGACGGAAAGACAGAAATTGAATATCGAGCGATTTGTCCAAAATGTTTTGCAGATTATAAAGCAGGGAGAAAATAATGTATATCGTTATTGAAGGACAGGATGGGACAGGAAAGTCGACACAAGCGAGACTTTTGAAAGAGCATTTTGAGAAGCTCGGTAAAGAAGTTTTGGTGATGGATGAGCCGGATGGAGATTTGCCACAGGCGCACGAGATTCACGATTTGATTCTTGTGCAAGGAAAAGAATATGGACTCGAGCCACTTACAAATGTGCTTTTATTTACAGCGTCAAGAGTTGAGCTTTGGAAGAAATTGGCAGAACCAGTGCTTCGTCGCAACGGCATTGTGATTTCGGCAAGAAACTGGTGGTCGACACTTGCATATCAAGGATATGGTGAAGGCGTTTCGAAAAGCAGAATTATTCGTTTAACGAAAAGCATGCTTCCGGAAGAATATGTTGAGCCGACAGTTGGAATTATTTTAACAACAAGTGACGAAGTGCGTTTGGCACGCCAAGGCGATAGAGGGAAGAGCGTTGAGACTTTTGAAGCAAAGGCGAATGATTTTCAAGAACGTGTGAATCATGCGTATCCGAAGATTGCAAAAGAGTTTGGAATCTCGGTAGTTGATGCGAGCGGAACAATTGAAGAAGTTCAGGCTGAGATTTTGAAATTAGTTGAGAAGGCATAATGCACGAAAGTTGGAAGCCGTTTTTGAAGTCTGAATTTAGCAAGCCTTATTTTAAAGAGCTTTCGAAATTTTTGCATGAAGAATATGAAACGAAGACGATTTTTCCGCCAAAAGCTCAGGTGTTTCGAGCATTCTCGACGGATTTGAACGAAGTAAAAGTTGTGATTTTAGGACAAGATCCGTATCATACGCCGGGGGTAGCGGATGGGCTGGCGTTTTCGATTTCGGCGAAGAATAGTTATATGCCGCCAAGTCTTATTAATATATATAAAGAGATTGATGCGGATTTAGGAAAGCACGCGAATAAAAGCGGAAGTCTTGTGCCGTGGCAAGAGCAAGGAGTTTTGATGCTAAACAATGTCCTAACGGTTGAGGCGCATAAGGCTGGGTCGCATCGCGGAAAGGGTTGGGAAGAATTTACGGAAGCCGTAATAAAGTATTTGAACTTTGAAAAAGAAAATCTTGTTTTTATTCTTTGGGGAAGAGATGCACGAAATAAAAAGAAGTTGATTGACACGAAAAAACATCTCGTTTTGGAATCGGCACATCCGTCGCCACTTTCGGCATATAATGGATTCTTTGGCTCGAAACCATTCTCGAAAACGAATGAGTATTTAGAGAGTCACGGCAAAGCGCCGATTATTTGGTAATGCTTGATTTTTAGGTAAAAATAAGGTATATTTTCATTAATGGATGAAACTGATGATGAAATTTTGATGGGTGCTGCAGGCATGGAGCCCCAGGAGCCAGATATGGCCGACCTCGGTGCAGAAGAGGAATTTTCTGACGAGGATTTAGAAATCACTGACGACAACGTCGACCAAACTGCGGACGACTCAGTTAAGATGTACCTCCGCGAGATTGGTAAAATTCCACTTCTTTCACAGGAAGAAGAACAGGAACTTGCACGTCGTGTTGCAAAAGGTGATAAAAAAGCTCGCGACAAAATGATTGAAGCAAACATGCGCCTTGTCGTTTCAGTTGCGAAAAAGTATTCTGGACGTGGACTTGATTTCCTCGATTTGATTCAAGAGGGAAACACAGGTCTTCTTCGCGCAGTTGAAAAATTTGATCCGGATAAAGGATTTAAATTCTCAACTTATGCAACTTGGTGGATTCGCCAGGCCGTGACACGTGCTATTGCAGACCAAGCACGTACAATTCGTATTCCAGTTCATATGGTTGAAACAATCAATAAACTTCTCCGTGCTTCTAGAAAGCTTACGGCGGAGCTCAACCGTGAACCGACCGTTGAAGAAATTGCAAAAGAGATGGATATCGACGTAGAGAAAGTTGATTACATCATGCGCATTAAGCAAGATATTGCATCACTTGACCAATCAGTTGGTAAAGACGGTGATGATGAAGATTCTGTACTTGGTGATTTTGTCGAAGATGAAGAACGTATTTCACCAGAAGATTCCGCAGCGAACCAAATGCTTAAAGAGCAACTTGCAGAAATCATTTCAACACTTTCTGAAAGGGAACAAAAGATTATTAAACTTCGTTTCGGAATTGGTGGCGGACGTCCACATACGCTCGAAGAAGTTGGTGCAGAATTCTCAGTCACACGCGAACGTATTCGCCAAATTGAAGCAAAAGCACTTTCAAAACTTCGCAAGAATAAAGATACAAAGAAATTGCAAGAGTATCTTCACTAAAAAGAAAATCCCCCACGGGGGATTTTTTGTGATAAAATGAGGTTATGAAAAGAGCGTTATTTGGTTTATTATCTGTGTTAGTATTAGCCATTCCGGCAGTTGTTTTAGTGGAGCCAGTGTGGGCAACACCAAGTAGCACTAACTGTACAAGATTGGGTGGAACTTGGAATCCTGGAAGTAGTGGTTGGCACTGCGATGGCGCAAAAACTAGTAGCACATGGCAAGAAAACAACAAAGCGAATGCGAGCGACTGTCAAGCATTCGGTGGAAAGTGGAATGCTGGAAGTAGTGGTTGGACTTGTAGTGGCGCAACGTTTAGTGGTACTTGGACTACTGGTGGTAATGGTGGTGGCAGTGGATCTGGTACTGGCACCGGTAGTGGCAGTGGATCTAGTACTGGCAGTGGTAGTAGCACCGAAACCGGAGATGGCGGAACTCCAACGGTTGTGTCTACTGGTGCGACAGCATCTACAAATAAATGTGGAGGTGTTGCAACATCCTTGATTAGCTGTTCAGACACCGGCGACGGTTCTGCAATCTTTGATGTTTTGGCGATTGCACTTAATATTGTAACTTACGGCGTTGGCGCAGCGGCTATTCTCGGTGTTGTGATTACGGGATATCAATATATGACTGCTCGCGACAACTCTGCGCAGGTTGCGAAAGCAAAAAATCGTTTACTTCAAGTTGTAATTGGTCTTGTGATTTGGGTGCTCTTCTGGGGTGTTCTCCAATTCTTACTCCCTGGTGGTTTGTTTGCTAATGGCTCATAGGAGTCTGGGTGGAAGTCGAAAAAATAAAACAAAAGATAACTGAGTTGGTTTATTCAAAAGATAAACCAGCTTTTGATGGTGTCGAAAATGAATGGTGGATGGAAAATGGAAATCCGAGAACAAGAAGAGTTTTTCTTGTTTACAATCCACGTTCATCAAAAGCAACTTTTGTGAAAGAGCAGGTTGCGGCTCCGCTTCGTGACATTCCGGGTGTAATGTTTGGAAAATATGAAGTTAAACCGACGGATGTTGATGATAATGCTGAGCAACTTTCGAAGATTTTGACGGATGGTGATATTGTAATTGCAGCAGGTGGAGACGGAACAGCAACAATCGGCTTGAATGGCGTGATGCTTTCGAAGAAGGCGGTGCGGTTTATGGCGGTGCCATTTGGTAATTTTAATGATATGGCGAGAACGCTCAAAAAAGCTTCGGGTAAAGAGCTTTATCCGCTTGAAGCGAAAATTGATGGTGTGCATTATCGCTATGCGGCATGTTATTTTACGATTGGAATGTTTGCGGAATCGACAGAAATTTTTGATGCAGAAAAAACAAGGAAGAAACTTCGAAAGGGAAATAAGGGAATTATTTTCTCAATTCGCACGCTTGTGAAATGGTATTTTAGGAACAAGAGAAAAAGGTTTATCCCGCCATTTAAATATTCTTCGACAACAAAGACTTATGACCATAACGGAATCTTTCAAGTTCGAGTGAAGATGATGAATGAGGATGAATCAAAGGGCATTTCGGACTATCTCGCCGTGAATGGTGTTTCGGTGGCAAGGATGATGAAAGGCGGGAAAAACTTCTATACGCACAAGGCAGATTTCTTGTCGACGACTGGAAAACTTAACCGATTCTATAAGCTTGTTCCGTTTATGATGAAGTCGATTTTGAATAGAGTCCCTGGTGACATTTCGACGGAAGATGTAATTACGTTCCCGGATTATGGGGACGTTGAGATTCAGGCCGAAGGGGAATATAAGAAACTCACGCATGTTGGAAAAATTGTGATTTCAAAAGCAGAAAATCCAATTAAAATCCTCTAAATTTATTGTTGACTTCGTCCTTTTATGGTATAATCATAAGCAGTATGAGTTTATTGCATGGTGTGGGCGACTTCTTCGCATTGGATATAGGGACGAACTCGATTCGTTTAATTCAGCTCTCTGGTGATGCTGAACGAGGTTGGGCTCTCGAAAAATATGCTTATGTGCCAATTGATCCAAAGATTGCACTAGATAACTCGACAGTTGGAAAAAGAAAGCTTGCCGAGACAATTTTGGGCGCAAAGGAACAGGCTGGTATTACGACGAAAAACGTTGCACTTGGTCTCCCGGCAAGAAAGACCTATACTTCAATTATTGAGGTGCCAAATGCTCCAAAGAGTGAAGTTGGTAAAACTCTTAAATATGAGGCAGACCAATATATTCCGATGGCAGTTGAGGAAGCAAAGGTTGACTTTGCTGTTCTTGGCGTCTCGCCAAATGATCCAATGAAAGCTGAAATTTTAATTTCATCGACCGCAAAAGAATACGCGGAAGAGAGAATGGAAGAAGTTGAGAGCCTTGGCCTTAATGTGATTGCACAAGAACCAGAGCCAATCGCGATGACTCGCGCACTTGCTCCGGTTGGTATGACTGATGGTAGGATGTTGATTGATCTCGGTGAAAAATCAACCGACCTTGTTGTGATTTATCAAGGTGCACCAAGGCTTGTGCGTTCAATTCCTGGTGGTCTTTCTCACTTTGTCGAAACTGTTGCAGATACTTTAAATGTTCGCCAAGATCAGGCAAGGCAATTTATTCTTAAATTTGGTCTTGCGCAAGATAAACTCGAAGGCCAGGTCTTTAAAGCACTTGATTCTTCGCTCGAGACTTTCGCAATGGAGCTCACAAAATCAGTTCGCTTCTTCCAGACAAAATATGTTGGCGCACAAGTTGGGGGAATCATCCTTTCTGGCTTTGCTGGCGTGATTCCGTTTATTGCGGAGTATATGGAAGTTAAGACAAATATTCCAACGATTCAAGGTAACCCATGGCAATATGTTCGTGTTACTTCGGAGCAGCAACAAGCACTTCTCCCGGTTGCATCAGAGTTTGCAGTGGCAATTGGCCTTGCTGAAAGGAGTAATGACTAATGGCAGGAAAGAAAAAACAATTTAATTTCTCAACGATGCATCTTTCGGATATCCCGAAATTTGTGGTTGCAATGTTCAAAGGTCAGCTTGGTCCTGAAGAACAGGTAATGACTGAACAAACTGGTTTTTATGAAATTAACCTTGTTCCAGACATTAAAGCAGAAATGATTAAGGCACAGAAGACGAGGAACTTGATGTTCTTTGTCTGTATTGTGATTTCGATTGTTTCAGTCTCGACTGCCTTGATTCTTGGTTCAATCAAAGGCGCACAAGACATTACGATGTCAGGCCAAGATTCTCACCTTAAAAATCTTTCAGATAAGATTAAAAGTTATGAAGAGCTTCCAGAATTCTTAACGATTCAAAACCAGCTTAAAGGTATTGCCGATATTGAGGATGACCAAAAAGTTTTATCTCGCGCAATTGGTTTCTTGGCAGCATTGCTTGACGTCGGTGATGATGAAGTGAAAGCATCAGAACTTACGATTGATCTTTCATCAACAACACTGGCCTTTGATGGACAGGCAGATGCAAAGAAAGCTCCAGATATCGATTATCGTGTGCTCGAATCATTTATCAAACGTACAAACCTTATGCACTTTGATTATGGCCGCTACGTCGATTCTTCTGGAAACGAAATTCCTTCACGTTGTATTGATGAATATAACGACAAGAATGAAATGTATCAAGAAAATGGTAGCATCTATGCAATTTGGAGACGCGGTGATACTGGTTGTGATCCAGCACGTGATGACTACGCAAAAAATGAAGACGGTTCAGTGACGGTTTCAGAAATTAACGCTGACCTTGAAGCAACAAAAATCATCAATGGTACCTCAAAAATTTCACAAGTAAATACTGGTGAGAAGAAAGAGGGTGAGACTGAAGATGAACCACTTGAAGATGATAAGAAAATTGTCAACATCGTTCCAAGTGAAAAGATTTATCGTACACCGCAATTTACAGATTGGTACAAAGGAAAAGCATTCTATACCAAGAGTGATGGCGTTGAAGATGATCGTCCAGCACGTCAAACTTCAGAAGATGGTAAGACAGTTTTTAACACCGTATATTATAAGTACACACCAAAGCTAAATGTAAGTGATGGTTCTGTGTCAGATATCCCACACTTCGAGAGTAAATGTATTTCATATACAGGCGAAGAAAGTGACGATAAAGATGCTGATGGTGATTCAACTGTAAAATGGAGTGCAACAAACTCTTGTCTCCTCGTTCCAGAAGGAATTGAAGTTACTGAATCGGCAAACGGTCGTAACCAAGAGGAACAACTTGTCCTTACGTTCTCGACTAACTTGAAGATTAATCCAGATGCATTCGCCTTCAAGAGTAAACACGTGATGGCAATTGGTCCAAACGGTCAAAACGTGACAGACTCTTATGTTCAGCTTGAGAAACTCTTTACCGCACCAGCAACCGAATGTGCTGATGGCGATACGGAATGTAATAACGCAAAAGCAAATGAGGGAAAATAAAAAATGGCAGAAGCAGCAGTAGGAAAGAGAATTAAAATCAGCAAAATCCAACAGCACATGATGTTGGCTGCACTCGGCACATCACTTGTTTTTGGCGTTTCGTTAGTGTTCTCGATTTACTTCATTAAATATATTTCGTTTAACACATCGGTGATTGATGCAAAAGAAACAGCAATCTCGAATTATTACACGGCAATTAAGAATGTTGGTATTTGTACGACGAAGAATAAAGATGGAAAATTCTCGGATAAAGATTTGAAGGAATGTAATCCGGAATCAATTAGTGCCGAAGAAATTCCAAATACACTTCGTAATAACGTTTTGATTGGTATGACCGAGGAGAATAACGACCTTGAGTCAGTGGCTCGTGATTCTCAAAGTACTTGTTATGACGGAAATAACAGGAAAATTGATTTCGCTAAGCAATACCAAGAAGCATCAAAATTGGAAGATGAGGAGAAGCGAGAAGAAGCTCGTGAAAACGCATTTTATATGCTTAAAATGTGTTCAAGTCTTCGCGTAATTCCTGATGCTTTGCCGGCTTCAAAGAACGATGCGGCTCTTCTCTCATCGATGAACCAAATCTTCCTCATTTCGAAGCTTGAGCCAGAATCACTTTCGCCAAGTAAAAACAGTGAGGTGTCGCCAGTTGATGGTCTTGAAGTGATTCCAATCAGTATTTCGGTTACTGATACGGTGCAAAAAACAACGGGACTTCTCCAAAACCTTGAAAAATCAATTCGTGCATTTAGCTTCCAATCAGCAATGATTTCTTGGAAGGAAGAAACCGTAGAAGGTCAGAAGTTGGAACTTAATGCTCAAGCGTTCGCATTCTTTACTAACCAAATTACAGCTTCAGAAACTCAGAATACACTTTATGCTTCAAAAGAAGCAAAAAAGAAAGCAGGTAGTTCAGGAAATACCAGTACTGGCACGCAAACGGTAGATGATGTAATAGAAGAAAAAACGGGGATGGATACAAGGTAATGAAACAATCAGATATTTTCTCAATTATTATCATCGCGACAGCTGGAACATTAGCTTCATATTTTGCAGTTAATGCGATTCTTGGAAATCCAGATGATGCTACAGCTGTAATTACGACAATTAATCCAATCTCGCCAAATCTTGAAGAACCGGATTCGGAATTATTTAACCCAGAAGCAATTAACCCAACGGTTGAGGTTATGATTGATGGTTGTAAAGACCTTGATCATAACGGTATTATCGATTATGCAGAACTTGTGGCCTGCGGAAAGATTGAGGCGGAAACACCTCAGCAACAAGATAACACCGAAGGTCAACTTCACACTTGTAGTGATGGTTCATTAGTAACAGATGAATCGCAATGTCCAGAAAATCAAAAACAAGAGCAAGAACAGCAAAATGAACAACAAAATGAGCAACAAGACCAACAAGACCAACAAGACCAACAAGAAGGTTCAATCACTTGTCCGGACGGTAAGCGCGCAACAAGTCTGGCGGACTGTTGACGTCAGGAGGAAATAGATGGCGCTTCTAACTAAAGAACTTCAAGAGCAGGTAGTAAAGCTACTCGTTTCAGAGGGCTTAGTTTCTGCTGAGCAAGTACAGGAAGCACAGACGGAAGTTTTAAAAACGCATCAGCCGATTTTAGCCTTGCTCACATCAAAGAAAATTACAGATGATGAGACAATCTCGCACGTCACGGCGGCAGTGCTTAAGGTTCCATATGTGAATCTTAATAATGTTCGTATGGACCAAGAGATTCTTACACTTATTCCACACGAAGTGGCGGAGCGTTCGACGGTTATTCCGATTGGTGAGAAAGGTGGCGCAATTTATGTTGCGATGCTTGATGCACAGAACGTGCAATCGACAGATTATCTTTCGACTTTAGTCCAAAAACCAGTACGTGCAGTAATGGCGAGCGAAGTTGGCCTTCGCGCGGCACTTGCGCAGTACACTGGTGACTTTACAGCAGTCCAGAATGCGGTTAAATCGACTAATAAAGAGGTTGCGCAAAAGAAAGCGAGCGCAGATGTTAAAACGATTACGCAAGATTCACCAATCTCGAAGGCACTTGCAACGATTTTGGACTATTCGGCAAAAGCAAAAGCATCTGATATTCATATCGAGCCACTTGAAGAATCATTGATTATTCGTTGTCGTATTGATGGTGTGCTTCGCAAAGTGATGGAGCTTCCAAAGTCAATTGAGCCGGCTCTGGTTTCGCGTATTAAAATTCTTGCAAACTTGAAAATTGATGAACACCGTATCCCGCAGGACGGTCAGTTTACGGTGATGGTGAACGGGAAAGAAGTTGACCTTCGTATTGCAATTTCGCCAGTAGTTTGGGGTGAGCAGGTAGTGATTCGTATTCTTGATAAATCAGGAACCTCGCTCGATGTTGAGACGATGGGTATGACTGGTCACGCACTCGCAATGGTGAATAGAGGTATTTCGAAACCAAATGGTATGATTCTTACTTCTGGTCCTACGGGCTCTGGTAAGTCAACGACGCTTTATGCTTTGATTAAGAAAATTTTCGATGAGAAAATTAATATTGTGACGCTTGAGGATCCGGTTGAGTATAAGATGGACGGCGTGAACCAAATTCAAGTGAATGTTGATGCTGGTTTGACATTTGCGGCGGGTCTTCGCTCGATTCTTCGTCAGGACCCTGATGCAGTGATGGTGGGTGAGATTCGTGATGGCGAAACAGCAAACCTTGCGGTTCAGGCGGCATTGACGGGTCACCTCGTGCTTTCGACGCTTCACACGAACTCAGCTGCAGGTATCTTGCCACGTCTTCTCGATATGGGAATTGAGCCATTCCTTCTTGCATCAACACTCAACACGGTGATTGGTCAGCGTCTTGTGCGTCGTGTGGCAGAGAAGAGGGAAGCATACACTTCAACGGATATTGAAACAAAGCAAATTAATGACCTTATTGGCGAGATGCTTCCGCAAAGTCAACAGCAAGTGGCGATGGTTTCGGAGGATTTGGGCTATCCTGGACTTCCAGTCTACAATCCAAATGGATATACACTTGTCCGAGGTATTGAGGACCGTGATACGCCGGGTGGCTATAAAGGACGTGCTGGTCTTTACGAAACAATTGAAGTTGATGATGATATTCAGAAGTTAATTATTTCACACTCAACATCAAGCGAAATTATGAAAATTGCAAAGATGAAGGGAACGCTCACGATGTGTCAGGACGGCATGCTCAAGGCGCTCTCAGGAATAACGACGATTTCGGAGGTCAACCGTGTGGCATCTGACCTTGCGTAAAAGATAATGATTATGGTAAAATGAAAGGAAGTAAAGGGTAGGAAAAAATGCAAAACGAAAATCCAACGACGCCAGCTCCAGCGGCTCCAGCAGCAGCTCCAGCGGCAGTGCCAACAGCACGAGAAACAGCATCAATGACAGATCACAGTGCGCTTGATAATACTGCGCCAGCTGCAAACGCAGACACTGGTTCAGAATCAGTCGTGCCAACAACATCTTCAATTGCAGCAGCGGCAGCAGCAGCTGCAACGCCAACAGCAGTGCCTTCGAGCGTACGTATCGAAGTACTTCTTGAAGAATGTATTAAGAAAAATGCATCTGATATTCACATTCAGGTTGGCCTTCCTCCAATCCTCCGTGTTGATGGTGCACTTCAACCTATCCAAAATACCCCAATTCTCACTGAAGATATGGTCGAGAAACTTGTCTTCTCAACTCTCGATTCAATGCAACGTGAAACTCTTTCAAAAGACAAAGAATTCGACTACTCCTTCTCATTCGGTGATATCGCACGTTTCCGTGTTAACGCCTTTAATGAAAAAGGTAATCTCGCAGCGGCGTTTCGTCTTATTCCTACAAAGATGCCTACTATCGACGAGCTTGGTATGCCACAAGTCGTCTCGACGTTTGCAGATTTCCCACGTGGTCTCGTGCTTGTGACTGGTCCTACTGGTTCTGGTAAGTCTACTACCCTCGCAGCCCTTATTAATAAGATTAATATGGAAAAATCGGTCCACATCGTGACGATTGAGGACCCAATCGAGTTTACCCATAAATCGAAACGCTCAGTGATTGTACAACGTGAAGTTCACTACGATACATTCAGCTTCGCACGCGCACTTAAGTCAGCTCTTCGTCAAGATCCGGACGTCGTGCTCCTTGGTGAGATGCGTGACCTTGAAACGATTTCATCGGCAATTACCATCGCAGAAACGGGCCACTTGGTGTTCGCAACGCTCCACACCAACTCGGCAGCACAGTCTATCGACCGTATGGTTGACGTGTTCCCGGCAGAGCAGCAGCCACAGATTCGTTCGCAGCTTTCAGCAGTGCTTATGGCAGTTTGTTCACAACGTCTCGTTCCAGCAATTGGCGGTGGTCGTGTTGTGGCGGCAGAAATCATGATTGCAAACTCAGCTGTGCGTTCAATTATTCGTGAAGGTAAAACTCACCAACTTGATACAACAATTCAAACTGGTGCAAACGAAGGTATGCAGACAATGGATCGCACACTTGCTAAACTTGTTCAACAGGGAACAATTACTTACGATAACGCACGTGAATATGCAGTTGATATGCATGAATTTGAAAGATTAGTAAAGGGCATCTAATAGATGAAACGTTTTGAATATAAAGCAAGAGACGCCAAAACCGGAAAGTTTGTCAAAGGCGCAATCCAAGCGGAGAACGAAAGAACCGCTGGTAAGCTTTTGATTGAACAAGGTTTTACTCCTGAGAAAATCGAGGAGGAGGACGACGGCGGTATTTTTGCGAGATTTCAAAACAAGATTAAGAACAAAGATAAGAACGTCTTCACGCGTCAGTTCGCAACGCTTATTGGTGCAGGTCTTCCGCTTTCGAACTCGCTTCGCGTTGTAGCTGAACAAACTGAAAGCAAGCCGATGAGAAAACTCATCGAGACACTTTTGGCAGACGTCGAGGCTGGTAAAACTTTGACTCAAGCATGTCAGAAATATCCGGATATTTTCAATAACCTTTATATCGCACTTCTTCGTGCAGGTGAGGCTTCCGGTACGCTTGATCTTTCGCTCGTGCGTCTTGCGGACCAGAATGAAAAAGATGAAAAAATGATGTCGGATATTCGTGGTGCACTCACGTATCCTGCGATTATCCTTCTTGTGATTATCGCCGTGATTGTGTTCATGGTGGTGGTTGTGGTGCCACAGGTTGAAAACCTTTACCATGACCTTGGCAAGGAACTTCCATTCGCAACCCAGGTTCTTGTGGGAATTTCGAATTTTATTATTAATCAGTGGTATATTGTCTTGATTTCGACGGCAGTTGCGGTTTGGTTCTTGATTCAGTTCTCGAAGACTGATGTTGGCCAAAGATGGGGTGCAATTATTAAACTTAACGTACCGCTCTTTAAAGGTCTTTTCCTTCGTCTTTATAACTCGCGTTTTGCAAGAACTTGTCAGAACTTGCTTTCGACCGGTGTCTCAATTCAGGACTCTTTGAAAATTTCTGGTGAAGCAATTGGTAACATCATGGTTCAAGAACAAATTGAAATCGTGATGGAGAAGATTAAACAAGGTAAACCATTATCGGAGTCGATTAAGGAGAGGCCGTACATTTTGCCACTCATTTATCAGATGGCTTCAATTGGTGAGCAATCTGGTAAAATCGATGAAATGCTTGGTAAGGCTGCGTTGGTTTATGAAAATGAGCTTGATGAACAGATTCGTACAATCTCGACGTTGATTGAGCCAATCCTCATGGTGGTGATGGCTTTGCTCATCGGTTTCATTGTGATTGCAGTGCTTATGCCGATTTACGCAATCGTTTCGGATGTCCAAGGCGGATAAAAAGTTTGCAAAAATAAAAAAGCTTATGTTATAATAAAAAGGTAAAAGGTCATAAAAGATGAGAACAGAAACAAATAAAACATCACTGTGGAATAATGTAGGCGTATTTTGTGCATTTACTCTTTTAGGTGCGATGGCTTTTGCGCTATTTTCACCAGTAGTTGCAACGAACGCAGCTAATACTTTACGAACTTCTACTACGGCACAAGTCAATGCTGTGATTTCTTTGACTGTTCCATCGGCTGATGATTATGATTTTGGAACAATCACACCTACTGCGGCTGGCCAATTTGCTTCAAAATCTGGTACGGTTCAAGTTAAAACGAACAGTATTAACGGTTATAAGCTTTATATTTCAAATAACACATCGGAAACAAGAATGGTTTCAACCGGTTCTGATACTTTCATTACCGCATGTGGAGCAAATGTGACTTCATCGACGATGGCTGCAAACACTTGGGGTTATTCAACAAATGGAACAAATTACAACCCGATTTCAGCATCAAATACTCAAATTGGTGAAAAGACATCACCACTTACACAAACCTCACCATATTCGCACACAGTTCACATCGGATTAAAGGTTGCAAGTAACATTAAAGCTGGTGTATATATGAATACAGTAAAATTCACAGCACTTACAAATTAGTTTAAAAATCGCCCATAAGGGGCGATTTTTTGTTCTCGTGGTATAATATAGATATGATTTTGAAAACCGAAGAAGAAATGATTAGATTTGGCGAGGAGCTTGCCAAGTCGCTTTCTGTGCCTTCGGTGGTTGAACTTGTTGGTGATGTTGGAACAGGAAAAACGACAATTACAAAGGGAATTGCAAAAGGTCTCGGAGTTTTAGAAGAAGTAACAAGCCCAAGTTTTATGATTTCAAAACAATATGCATTCGATGGCGGAAAACTTGTGCACTATGATTTTTATCGACTCGCGGAGCCGGGAATCATGAGTGAAGATTTACTTGAGAATATTAATGATGAGAAAACGATTACCGTGGTCGAATGGGCAGATTCAGTTTCGGATTTGCTTCCGGAAGGACACAAGAAATATGAGATTAAATTGCTTGATGACGGAACTCGGGAGGTGAACGAACTATGAAAATGTATTTAGACACATCGACGCCAACTACGGTGCTTCGACTTGATGACAAGGAATACACGTGGGAGTCGGGAAGAGACCTTGCAGAGAACTTGCACGCGTTTTTACGTGATAAATTAAAAGAGAATAATGCAGATTTTTCAGATATCTCGGAAATTACTTTTATGTCTGGACCGGGTTCGTTTACGGGGCTTAGGATTGGCGCGGCGGTAGTGAATGCATTGGCGTCGGAGCTTGATATTCCGCTTTATGACCATTTCGGGAATAAAGTGCCGGTGATTATGCCGGTGTATGATAAGCCAGCAAACATCTCAAAGCCAAGAAAATAACTACTAGAAATAGTAGTTATTTTCTTGTCGTCACATAATGCTTATGGTATAATTATAGGTATATAAAGGGAATAAAATGAATCCAGAAGATAACAATAAACAATCCGCGCCTACAACTGTTGGTGGTGTAACGTTTGGTGGCGGAGGAACTCCTGCGGCAATGCCGGCACAAAACACCACGTCAGCTGCTCAGCCAGTTGAACCTGGTGCACCAATCGATCCAATCGTTCAAACGACTGGAGAAGAGTTTGATGCTGTGATGAATGGACAAAATTACGTTCCACCACAAGATTTTAATCAAGCACCAGTGCCAAGCAACATGAATACACAAGTTGCTTCACCAACGCATTTTGATTCACAAAATACTGTGAAACCAATTGTGATTGATCCGGGAAACCCAAACGCAAATAAGATGGGCGGCCAGCAATCTACTAAGCATAAGAAAGAAAAGACTCCAGAAGAGCTCGACAAGCAAGTTAAGAAATTCTCAACGCTTGCAATTATCTTCGGTATTCTCACTGCAATATTTACAACGCTTGCAGTCTTTGCACTCGTGATGTTTATGAATCGTGAAGCAGATCTTAAGACTGTATCGGACAAGTACAATTACGATGAAACGATTCTTCAAGCAATTCGCGAACAAACTGGTGCGGAAGTTACAAGCCCGGACAACATTCCAGTTTATACTTCAACACATGGATACATTTACCTTTCTTCTTGGGATATTAAAATTAAAATTCCTGACAATCTCGACAAAGTTTCTTACATCTTGAACGAAAACTATCACCAAAGTATTTGTTTCAACGCAGTAGGAAAGGGCGTTCAAATCTTCCCAGATTTCGCAAACATTGCGCTTAACCCTGGTAAGATGGGCTGTCTCACTCGCATCCTTACAAACGAAGGTGACTTTGATGCGGCAACCGGAATTTCATACGGCACTAAGGTCTTCACTTACAAGGATTATAGCTACTTCTATACCGGTTCAACCGATTACTCGAAGAAAGCTGACGAACTCGGCCTCGAACACACCGCAGTTCAGATTATCAAAGACATGCTCCGCGATAATATCCAACCATACGAATAATAATAAAATTGTTCAAGAAATCCCCCTGTTATGGTATAATTAACCTACAGGGGGATTTTAAAGTTATTAAATAATTGTTAAATTTCTGAAAAAATCGCTGATATAAGGAAAATATCGGCAAAAAAATTAGAAATAGAAAGAGGTTTTGATGGACATTTTGGCTCCAATTTTGGCCGCTATCGTTGGTGTGGCAGGCGGTGCTGGTGCAGTTTTTGTTTACAATAAGAAAAATGAAAACGGCGGAAAAAATAAAGCGGACGACCTCGTTCGTAAGGCAAAAAACGAAGCTTCAGATATTGTTTCGAAGGCACGCAAAGAAGCTGCTGACGTAGCTGAAAAATCAAAAAACGAAGAAGACGAACGCAGAAAAGAATGGAAGAAAACTGAGAATCGTCTTTCGGAGCGTGAAACTCTTCTCGATGGAAAACTCGACCAACTCGAGAAAAAATCCGAGAGACTTGTGAAGCAAGAGAAGGAAATCGAAGATCTTAAAACTGAGATTCGCGATATCCGCACAAAACAACAAGAAAAACTCGAGAAAATCGCTGGACTTTCAAAAGCTGATGCAAAAGAGAAATTGATGGCGATGACCGAAAAAGACATTAAAGATGATCTTACTGGCCTCGTAAAGAAAGAACAAGAAGCAATTAAACGTGACGTTGATGAGGCTGCACAATCAATCCTTGTCACGGCGATGGAGCGTATGTCTTCAGAAGTTACTGCAGATAGAACTATCACTGCACTTAAACTTCCTGATGATGAAATGAAAGGACGTATTATTGGTAAGGAAGGTCGTAACATTCAGGCTTTGCAACGTGCAACTGGTGTCGATATTATGGTTGATGATACTCCAGGAATGGTTGTCTTATCATCATTCGATCCAATTCGTCGCCAAGTTGCTCGTTATGCGCTTGAACGCCTTATGAAAGATGGACGCATTAACCCAACTTCAATCGAAGAAGCGGTCGCAAAAGCTGAACGCGAAATCGACAAGGAAGTGATGCGCGCTGGTGAAGATGCTGCACGTGAAGTTGGCATCGTTGGTATCCCACACGAAATGCTTCATCTTCTTGGTGAACTTAAGTTCCGTACTTCTTACGGACAAAACGTGCTTCTTCACTCAATTGAAATGGCACACATGGCTGGTATGATTGCAGAAGAAATCGGTGCAGATAAACGTGTTGCTAAAACCGCAACCCTTCTTCACGATATTGGTAAAGCCGTCACCCACAAGATTGAAGGCAAGCATGCTGAAATCGGTGCTGAACTCGCAAAGAAATATGGTCTTCCAGACGAAGTTGTTCACGCTATCGCAGCACATCATGATGATATCGAGCCAACAACTCCAGAAGCTATAATCGTTAAGATTTGTGACGCACTTTCAGCAGCACGTCCTGGCGCACGCAACATTAGCGCAGAGAACTTTGCAGAACGCATGAAAGACCTTGAGAACATTGCAACAAGTTTCCCAGGTATCGACAAGGCTTATGCAATTTCAGCTGGTCGTGAAGTTCGTGTCGTGGTTGAACCAAAACAAATTGATGACCTCACTGCTCTCAAACTTGCTCGTGATATTGCAGACAAGATTGAGGCAACAATGAGTTATCCTGGTGTGATTAAGGTTAACGTCATTCGCGAGACTCGTGCAATCGAATACGCAAAATAATAAGAGGAGCCCCGAAAAGGGGCTTCTTTTTTATGCTATAATTAAGATAATGAAATACGGCGATGTTGAGGTGGTGATTGACCAGTCGAAAGAAAATCGAAGATTTAGAATTCGAGGCGTGTTTGTATTTTTCTTTTCTTTAGCGTTTGCGATTGCAGTGGTTTTTGGCGTAGCGGCAGTTTCGGCAAATATGGTACATAAGAAAAATGAGGAGCAAAAAAGTGGCGCAGAAACGCATGAGGATTTGCATGGTGATGAACGCCTCACTCTAATCGGCGGAGTTATACAGAAAGAATATATTTCTGAAGAAGAAATACAAAAAGAAGAAGAGGCGCGAAAGAAACGTGAAGAGAAAGATGAAAAAGAAGAAGAAATAAAAATTGAAGAAGTAAAAAAAATGGAGGAGAAAAAGACGACAAATGAGAGCGTTAGTTATACTCCGCCAAAGGGCGACAAAATCGTCTATTTGACGTTTGATGATGGCCCTGGGCCGTATACTGGTAAATTGCTGGATGTCTTGAAGAAATATAACGTGAAGGTGACGTTCTTTGTGACATGTAATCGTTCACAGTATCGCAATATGATTAAAAGGGCGTATGACGAGGGGCATTCGATTGGTCTTCATTCTTGTTCGCATAATTATGCAAAAGTTTATGCCTCGGTCGATGCATTTATGAGCGAGATGGGAAGTGTTTCGGACGTTGTGAAAGCGGCAACGGGAACCGAAACGAAACTTTTGAGATTTCCAGGTGGCTCGTCGAACACGGTGTCGAAGAAATATAAAAAAGGTGTCGTTTCGGAAATCGCAAAGAAAATTACGGACGAAGGATATGTTTATTTCGACTGGAATGTTTCAAGTGGAGATGCGGGAAATGCAACAACTTCGAGCGCAGTTTATAGCAATGTGACGAGAAGTTTGAAAGGGAATTATTCAATCGTTTTGCAACACGATATTAAAGGATATTCAGTTGATGCGGTTGAACAAATAATCTTATTCGGAATGAAATATGGTTTCACATTCAAGGCGCTTGACATGAATTCGCCAACGGCGCATCATAGAATTAATAATTAAGGAGGTATATGCGAAAAATAAAAAGTCTAATTTTAGCGATCGTGATTTCGTTTTTTGGGATTTTTAATGTCCAGAACGTGAATGCATCAACCTCTGAATACGTGATTGAGAAATACAAAATTGATATGGTGGTGAACGAAAATAATACGTTTGATATTACCGAGGAAATCACGGCGAATTTTCTTGTCCAAAAGCATGGAATTTTTCGTACTTTGCCATTGCATAATGAAGTTGTGAGGGCCGATGGAACGAAATCGAAAAACCGTGTGAAGATTACGGATGTGAAGGTTTCGGAACAATTTACAAAGTCGACTGAAGACGGAAAATTGAAACTTAAAATCGGTGATCCAGATGTAGCGATGACTGGGAGAAAAACCTACGTTATCAAATATAACTACAATATCGGCAAAGATCCACTTGAAGACAAAGACGAGCTTTATTATAACTTGATTGGCACAGATTGGGATACAACGATTTCGAACTTTTCGTTTACGATTACGATGCCGAAAGAGTTTGACAAAGAAAAACTCGGTTTTTCGAGTGGTACCTATGGCACGGCAGGAACAAATAACAATATATCGGAACTTTGAGTGCGGGCGAATCGGTTACGGTGCGTCTTGAGCTTCCGGAAGGTTATTTTGTCGGAGCGGGAATTGAAATTAATCCGATTTACAACATCTTTTATATTATCCCGATGATTGGCGCGGTGATTGCGGCATATTTCTGGGCTAAATATGGAAAAGATAGAAAAACGTTTATTAAACCAGAATATTTCCCACCAAAAGACACCAATAGTCTTGAAGTTGGA
>CAZCZD010000006.1:0-23925 GCA_964503305.1 uncultured Candidatus Saccharibacteria bacterium
TATCGAAATTCTTTCGCACATTAGTTGGCATAAAGATGTTTGGTACGCCGATTTTTATTTCGCCATTATCAGTTGAAATAAGATTGGTCTTCTGGAGAAAGGTGAAAAATTTGTCTGCGGAAATATCCTTCTTGATCTCCTCAAGAACATTTTTCCACACATCAAACATCACGACCTCCTTCTAAAACTGTCTCACAGACCTTAAATTATTATCTACATTATACCAAAGATTTCTGACTTTTCCACAGAAATCTCCCTGAAAATAAAATATTTTATAATATATATTTCTTTAACAGGGGTGGTAGTTTTCCACAGGACAGGGTATTAATCTAGAAATGGTGTGGAAAACTCCTTGAATTTTATGGAAAACTGCGATATAATAATAAATAATTTGCAAATATTAGAAAATAAATTTTGGAGAAAATATGCCTAAACGTACGTACCAACCACACAAGCGCCAACGCAAACAAGAACATGGCTTCATGAAGCGTAATGCTACTAAAAATGGTCAAAAGGTTTTGAAACGCCGCCGCATCAAAGGCCGCGCACGCTTAACTTACTAAAAAATCTAGCCCTTCGGGGCTATTTTTTATGGTAAAATATAAGCATATGAGGAATCACTTTGATATATTGGGCGATATCTATGCGCTTGCTCCAGGGAAAAAGCTCCAGATTGTTGGACTCTTTGTTTCTGATATGCTTTACAACCTTGCTACTCTTCTCCCACCAATCGCTACCTCTGGGATTATCGCCGTCTTAACTGAACATGGTGAATTTACTTCAATTTGGTTTTATGTGGTTCTTTATCTTGTATTTTATTTCTTCCAATTCGCATTCCTTGAATGGAATTATCATCTCTATGTTGATCTTTCTCATCACTACTATAATGTTGTTCAGCAAAATCTTTTTGAGCATATTGCTGAAAATGACGGCATTCTTGAAAAAATTGGAAAGGGGAAGATTACTGATACATGTTCTGAGGATGTGTCATACATTGTCTATGCTGTTGACCAAGCTGCCGACTCTTTGACTGGTATTATTCAGCTCGTCGTTGTCTTCTTTATTTTTGCAACAAACAACATAATTGTTGCTCTTGCTGCGCTCGCTATTGATCTTCTTTATCTCTACTTAATGAATAACAACTCTCGTATGGTTGCAAAATATTACGAGGGAACAAGAAAATATCAAGATAAAATTATTGACGTCTTAAACCAGATGCTTGGTAACTTGAAGCAAGTTAAATCTTTGAATATTATGCCAAACTTAACAAAGCGTCTTGATAAATCCCGTAAAAGTTATGATATTCAATATGATAAAAAATATACTTATATGACATCTCGCTACTGCCGTATTCCGATGGTGGTTTATGTTGGCAAAATTATTCTTTATATTTTCCTCGCCAAACTCGTGCTTGATGATAAGATGCGTCTTGATACACTTGTTCTCCTTATTTCATATTTCGAAACCGTTATTGCTTCAACTGATACAATTCTTGAGCAATTCCTGAATCTTTCTCATAACGAGGTTCGTATTAATCGCATTAAACATATTTTAAACTTTACAAATGAAACTACGGAAATTGAATATGGTGATGTTGATAATGACTATATTAATGGCGTAGTAACCTTTGATCATGTAAATTATGATTTAAGAAATAAAAAGATTCTTAAAAACGTCAGCTTTAAGGCATATCCAAATGAAATCACCGCCATTGTTGGTCGTCCAGGTGCCGGCAAAACCACAATTGTAAACCTTCTTTATCGCCTTATTCGTGTAAAATCTGGTTCAATTTTAATTGATGATGAGAGTATTTATAACTATACCAAAAAAGTTTATTCCTCGAATGTTTCTGGTGTTTTTCAAAAATCTTTTACCTTTAAGATGTCGATTCGCGATAATCTCTCGCTTATTGATAGTGATTTGAAAAACCAAATTGCAGCGATGAAGCGCGTCGGAATTTATAAAGATATTGAAAAACTTCCGTATGGAATTAATACAATTATTGATGAAGAAAACCCGGTTCTTTCTGATGGTCAACTTAAAAAGCTCGCAATCGCCCGCGCACTTCTTTCTAAAGCCGAAATCCTCCTCTTTGATGAAGTTACCTCGAATGTTGATCCGGCAACTACTGCTGATATTTTGAATATCTTAAAAGATCTTCGTGAAGACCATACAATTATTATTATCACCCACAAAGCTCAAATTATGGAGCTTTCTGATCAGATTATTGTGCTTGATCGTGGTAGGGTTGAATCAAAAGGAAGAAACGCTGAGGTTTTTGAAAAATCTGCACTCTATCGTGAACTTAGAACTGCCAACTTTGCTGAGCCGAGTGTAAATGATGATTTTGTTGAAAAAACTACTGATGATGACGGTGGATATGTGAATGATTCTGAGAATACAAAAACTCAGAACACAAAGCTCGCTTAACCCCTTGCAAGCTCACCCCTGTTTGTAGTATAATGAACTCATATGTTCGAGTTAATTGATTTTTTAATTGTCAATCCAATCGTCAATATTTTATTTGTTATCTATAACTTTATTGGTGACTTTGGTGTTGCAATTATCCTCTTTACTTTTATTGTTAAACTTATCACCTGGCCACTTATGAAAAAACAGCTTTATCAAACAAGATTGATGAAGCAAATTCAGCCAGAGCTTACCGAAATCAGAAAACGTTGTAATGGCAATAAGCAGATGGAAAGTCTCCAAATGATGGAGCTTTATAAACGTAAAGGTGTGAAGCCGATGTCGAGCTTCTGGAATCTCTTGATTCAACTCCCAATTTTCATTGGTATGTTTACCGCAATTCGCGTAATGGCAATGCCAACTCAAAACGATTATGTGGAGCGTCGTGCTTATGCTCCAATCGCATCCCTTGAAAGGGTAGATACTGTCATCGAACAACAACGCACTTATTTTGAGAAAAAGAACAGCAAAACTGAAAATGATCCAGATCCAGTTTATGAATTTAAGCCAATGCTTCTCAATACCGTTGATCTCTCGGTAAACCCAGGTACTGGTAGCTTTAGCCAAGTCATTGTCTTATGTTTTGCTCTCGGTGCTGCTTTGATTCAATATTTCGCTTCAAAGATGCAACTCGCTTCAAATAAGAAAAAGAGTGCAAAATCAACCTGGAAGAAGATGATTGCTGATGCAAAAGAAGGAAAGGATCCGGATCAAAACGATATTAATGAGATGGTCACTGGCCAAATGTCTATCATGATGCCTCTTATGATGCTCATGATTACTATTAATCTCCCAGGTGCTCTTTGTTTCTACTACATGCTTTCTAACTTAATTTCTGTCTTCCAACAACGTCACATCTTAAATAAGGTTGATGATGAAATGGATGACAACACTGACCGTGCAATTTTGAAAGAATTAAAGGCGAAAACCAAACAGATTAAAGAAGCTGAAGTGATTGAGAATAAGAAAACTGGAACCAGAATTACAAGAATTACCGCAAAAGACGCTAAGGGTGGCAGGAAGAAGTAAACGAAAGGAATAATTATGAATAGAGACGAATCAATCCGTTTCGCAACAAAATATCTCGAAGATCTTTTAAGTTTCTTCGGAATTAATGTCGCTGTCTGGTCGACCGTAGAGGATGATGTTATCCAACTTAGCGTCCCATCAACAAGCCTTAACTCGCTTTTAATTGGTCGTAATGCTGATAATCTTCGTGCACTCCAATATATTGTTAGCCAAAGCCTCGTCTCTCGCGGAGCTGAACTCACCCGTGTGAATGTTGATGTTGCCGATTATAAGCGCCAACGTGCAGATCGTATTGAACAAAAAGCTGAAAACTGGATTAGAAAGGTTCGTGAAACTGGTGAACCAATGACGGTTGAACTTAATGCTGCTGATCGCCGTGTTGTTCACAAGCTCGCCCAAGATTACTCGGATATCGAAACTCACTCCGAGGGTGAAGGTCGTGCCCGCCATATCATTATCAGCAAAAAAGAAGTTACCGAATCAGAAGAATAAAAAATAGCCCCATTTGGGGTTATTTTTTTATTGTGTTTTACTTTGTTCAAGTAAGTTTTTGATAAGCTCTTGGAGTTTTTGAAATTCCATATCTTTAATTTCTTTTGAGTAAATTACAAAGATGCAATCTTTTTTGTCGGCAAACTCAGGGAGAATTAAACGCAGTGCTTCATAAACACGGCGACGAACACGATTTCTTCCAACTGCAGACTTGATAACTTTCTTAGAAATCACAACTGCAAATCTTTGATGGCCACGCGAATTATCGTTAAAAACTAACGACATTTTTGGCGTGCGAATAGTTTTGCCTTTTTGATAGGTAAAACGGACACCGCCACGTGAATGAAATCTGTATTTTTTTGCTAACATGAACTACCTATTATTATAGCACACCCCTTAAAAAAACATACTCCTTATGTTATAATAATAAGATAGAAACGGAGGAAAATTGGCTAAAGATTCATTTATTGATGGGCTGCAACCTCGCTCTGAAAAAATAAAAGAGCAGGGGATTTCTAATATTCAAAAAAGCCAATTTGCTTCTGGGTACAAAAGTATTGAGTTTGGAGATAAAAATATTTCACGCACTTCTCGTCGTGAAATTAATAAAATTGTTGAAGAAACAAAACTCACACCAAAGCCTCAAAAGAAAACCAAAGAGACACCGAAACATTCTTATGCTCGTGATATCTTGGGAATTGAAGATGAGGAAATTAATCTCGATACCGAAGATCTAAAGCGTGAGAAAAAAGCTCGCAAGCTTGAAAAGAAGAAAAACAAAAAGAATAAACGCAAGAAAAAATTTATCTTCCGCCACAAAATTCTTTGCTTCTTTATTATTCCACTATTTATTTTACTGAGCGTTGCCTATGTTTGGGGCGATTCCTTGATGCTAAAAATTACAAATGGTCGTTCTGGTCTTTTTGATTTTATTCGTACTGTTGTGACTGGTAATGCGGAACTTAAAACTGGCTCCGATGGCCGAACGAATATTTTGATTTTTGGCACCTCTGGTTATGATATGGAGGGAAGCGAAGGTGATGGCTCTCATGATGGTGCTCAACTTACCGATTCAATTATGGTTCTTTCAATTGATCAAAACACTAAAGATGTCGCAATGATTAGCCTCCCACGTGACTTAAAAACCGACACCTGTATGGCTTCTGGAAAAATTAACGAGCTTTATTATTGTGAAAATAAAAAAGGTGACGATGAAATAAAAGGCGCAAACGCCCTTCGTTCTCGTGTTAGTGATATTCTTGGTATTGATATCCAATATTATGCGCATATAAACTGGATGTCGCTTATTCAAATTGTTGATTCAATCGGCGGAATTACAGTCACAACCGACGAAGATATCAATGATGATTGGACAAAAACTTATGTGAAAGCTGGGCAACCAGTCTATTTGAATGGCGAAAAAGCTCTTGGCCTTGCTCGGGCTCGTCATGGTACCGAAAATGGCGACTTCACTCGCTCTGCTTCGCAACAGAAAATCCTAATTGCAATTAAAGAAAAAATTGCTTCTGCAAACTTTGGAATTACGGATTTAATTAATCTTGCAAATATTCTTGGCGAAAACCTTCGTTCCGATTTTGACGCAGATACAATTTACGCTGGTGCAAAATTATTCTCGAGTACTAATTTTGAATCGATTCGCCAAATCTCACTCACTGACAAAGACAGCCGCTACCTTACTACTGGCTACATTAATGGTATTTCTTACGTATATCCAACTGCTGGCCAAAAGAATTATACAAGTATTCGTAAATATATTAAAGAATCACTTCTTAAAAACCCAGTAATTCTCGAAAACGCACAAATCTTAATTCTAAATGGCTCGGGTGTTGCTGGACTTGCTGAGAAGGAGCGCGATGCGCTTCATGAATCAATCTTCAATGTGAAAGCAACCGGTGATGCTCCGTCTGGCAACTACTTTGAACAGATATATTTGTATGCAACAACAAATAAGCCAGCCACAAAAGAACGTCTTGAAACTTACTATAATACGAAAGCTCTTGATGGTGAATTTATGCCAAGGGGAATCAATTCTGATGGGATTGATTTCGTTATTATCCTTGGTGTTGGGTATTCCGTCGACTAAAAACCGAACAAATATGCTATAATAAACCAAAAGGAGGTTTATGTCTGTAAAGATTACAAAAAAACAACAGCGTATTCTTGATTTTATTACGGATTTTATCGATAAAAATGGTGTATCGCCGACTTACCGCGAAATCGCTTCCGGACTTGAATTAAAGTCAGTTGCAAGCGTTGCAGAACATATCGACAATCTTGTTCTTCGTGGAGCTTTGAGGAGAAGTGAAGATCATGGCCGTGTGCTTGAGGTGGTTGATCTTACTTTTCCGGAAACCACAGCTCTCTTTAAAAGCCACATGACTTATGCTAGTGACGAAGAAAAAGAAATTTTAAGAAAAGCTGCAAGAATCCTTGGAGTGGAAGGAGTAGAAAATGAGTAAAATGATCTCAGTTGTTATACCCATCTGTAATGAAGAAGAGGGAATCGAAAAATTCCTTAATGAAAGGCTGTTTAAAGTTCTCCAAAAAATCGAAAAGTATAAATTCGAGATTATCCTTGTTGATGATGGTTCAAAAGATAAAACCCTCGACATCCTCCAAACTTATGCCGAAGAAAATAAAAACATTAAAGTTGTTTCACTTGTTCGCAATTTTGGTAAAGAAATGGCACTTTCAGCTGGACTTCGTTATGCTGATGGTGATGCCGTTTTGACAATCGATGCCGACGGCCAACAACCGCCAGAAAAAATTGAAGAATTCATTAAGGCCTGGGAAGATGGTGCTGAAATTGTTGTTGGTGTCCGTGACCATTACACTAAACACGGCCTAATTCCAAAAATAGGTTCGAAACTCTTCTATTGGCTCTTAAAATTAATGGGGAATAAAACTACTGTTCCAGGTTCAACAGACTTTCGCTTGATGGATCGTGTTGTGGTTGATGAATTTAATGAGCTGACCGAGCATAACCGCATCACACGTGGACTTATAGATTGGATGGGCTATAAGAAAGTCGACATCCTTTATACTTATGGTGAGCGCATTAATGGTCGTCCGTCATATAATCTGAAGAAGCTTTGGAATCTTGCAATCGATAGCTTTGTTTCAATGTCAACTACGCCACTTGTTATTTTTGGCTATATTGGTATTATCATCGCAATTAGCAGCTTCCTTCTTGGCGCTTTCTGTATTATTAACCAATACATCCTCGGTGATCCACTTGGGCTTTATTGGAATGGTGCAGTGCAAATGGCGATCTTCGTTACCTTCCTGGTTGGCCTCGTTCTAATTTCCCAAGCTATTACTGCACTTTATATCTCACATATCCACGCCGAAACCCAGAATCGTCCACTCTTTATCGTTTCGAAAAAGGCTTCAAGAAACATTAAAATCCCCTGTAAAACCGAACAAAGAAAATAAACCCGAACGAAAAAACCGAACGTATATACCGAACATTTTAGCCACACTTGTGGAAAACTAAAGGAAAAGAAATGAGTCTATTTAAGAAAACAGAACAAAGAAACGACTTTAATTATTTAAAAGAGAAAGATATATATCTTGATGGTGCTTGCCAAAGCTTGCGTCCAGAGCCAGTGATTGAAACTCTCGAAAAATATTATAAGGAGCATAACTCCTGTGGTGAGCGTGTGAAATATAAATGGGGAAGGATTACTGACGAAAAAGTAAACGCTACCCGCGAAAAAGTCATCTCTTATCTTAAATTAAAGAAAAAAGATTACTTTGTTTCATTCACACTCAATACAACCTATGGTTTAAACCTTTTATTAAGCCAATTCGACGTGAAGAAAGCTAAGACAAAATATATCGTTACGAGCGACATTGAACATAATTCACCATTTCTTTCATCAATTACTTTTGCAAAAAAACATAATGTAAAACGCAAAGTTATCTCGAGAAACGTTGATGGTTCTGTGAATGTAAAGGATATTCCAAAAAACTCCCTCGTAGTTTTAAATGCCGCTTCAAATATTGATGGCCGAACTTTGAAGAATATCAAGGAGGTCATTAAATATGTTCATTCAAATAACGGCTATATTATCATCGACGCCGCTCAGGCCATGGCACATAGTTCTGAAATACTTGAGAAAACCGAACCGGATGCAATTTGTTTCTCTGCACATAAAATGTATGCTCCGTCTCTTGGTGGTATGATTATTCGAAAAGATTTCGTAAAGTATATCGATACCAGCTTTATTGGTGGCGGCATGGTTGACGATGTTGATTTTGAAACTTATCTCTTATCGAGCGACAATCCAGAACATCTTTATACGAAATTTGAATCCGGTCTTCAGGCTTGGGGCGAAATTATCGCTCTTGGTACTGCAATTGATTGGCTTGAAAAACTTTCAAAATCAAAAAAAGAAATTCTTCGAAAGAATGAGGAAAAAATCTTCAACTTCTTCAAGGAGAATGGCGTTGTTGGTGATATTTCAAAGAAGAAAGAAGAACGCGATAAAGCAGGAAAGAAGTTACATCTTTTAAACAATGAACCAACTAGCACACTTTCTTTCTACGTCGAAGGACTTGATTCTCATCTCCTTGGTGGCGCACTCGCCGACGAAGGAATTATGACTAGAACCGGCTATTTCTGTGTCCACTATTACCTCGATCACAAAATGCACTTCCCACCACTCGTACGTATTTCACTCGGTTATCAAAACACCGAAGAACAAATTAATAAGCTTCTTAGTGAACTCAAGAAGGTGATATAATATTCTTATGGTTTGTGTAGCTGCATTTATTATTCTTTGTCTCGTCGGCATTGTTGTCGCATTTATTTCTATCTTTAAAAAAGAAGTTGGCAAAAAATATCTTGCCGTCTTCAAAAAAGCTTGGCACTGTGTTTTTAAAAAAGTTCGTCTTCAAAAATGTGACACAAACTTCAAGGATGATGTAAAAAATACGCTTCTCAAAAAAGTAATTTTAAAGCATCCAAAATGGGTAAAACCTCTCAGTATTTTTATTGAAGTTTTCTCGGTGGTAATTGTTTTTATCACTGTTTGGTCGCTTATTATTGCTATAAAGTCGCTCCTTGCGCTCTGGGTGTTTGGGACTTGTAATGTTTCTAAGCCTAGTGCTTGTAGCCTTGCTTCTGAATCTTGTTCGATTGATGAAGAGGAGGCTCACAATATCTTCGAACAAATCGGTCAAAATCTTGGTCAGTGGGGCGAGATTTTTGGCGGAATTCCAGATCGCTTGAAATCTTGGGGAAGTGAAGATTTTTCTGGCCTTGAAAACCTTCCAACGCTTAATCAAGACGAAGAATATAACCATGATAATATAGCTTACGACATTATGGATCCGGGCTGTGTTGTTTGTATGAATTCCTACAAAAACCAAATGAATTCGGATTTCTTCAAAAATCATAAAACCCTTCTTGTGATATATCCAATTGAAAACCCAGAAGGTGGCTATAAATTTAAGAATTCTGGCATCGCTTCAAAGTATATTATCGCAACTCAAATTCTTAAAAATGAATATGCTGGAAAAATAGTAAATCGTCTCTTTATTGAAAAGGACGAGAAGGGAATTAGCTTCCAAACTCGCCTTAATAATGATTGGGATGAAGCAGAAACTATTGAAATCTTTAGTTCTTGGTTGAAAGATTTTGGCTTAAACGATGAAGAAATAAAGAAAATTGAAAATGAAGTAAATTCTGAAGAAGTTGCGAACGCTTTGAATAAAAACAAAGATGTCGTCAACAATAGAATTCATGCTAAATCGATTCCAACCTTGATTTATGACGGTCGCAAACATAACGGTCTCTATAAAAATAGCTAGGAGGAAAAATGAAAAGTAAGAAGAATAAGCAGAAAAAAATCGGCGAATTTAAGTTTAGTTACATTTTCTTAATGCTCGTTTTTGCAGCTGGCATTACTTTTCTTGCTCTTTCACTTTTTGTGCCTAAAAAAGCAAAGAGTGATGATGACACTCTAAGTACTGTAATTAATGAAACTGAAAAGAAAAATAAGACTGAGTCGGATGAAAATGGCAATGAAAACCCAGATAATACCCCAAAGCAATTTGAAGGCGAGAAGGAAAAAACTGATACAATCGATGCCGAAATTGCCATGAACGATGTTTCGGATGGAAAATATACTCTTCAAATTTCAATTTATGAGCTTCTAGGCGAGGGGACTTGTAAGCTTCATATGGAAACAAAAAAGGGCGACACTGTTGATCGCACTGCAAAAATTATCACCATTGGCCCAGATTCGAGTAGCTGTGATGGCTTTGAAATCTCAACTTCTGGCATCTCTTCTGGGGCTTATGACTTTACGGTTACTATGACTTCTGGTAATAAATCCGGTAGTGTTAAAGGCACAATCAAGATATAAACTTGACAACATTTTGAAAAAAATGTTAAAATATAAAAGAAATAGATAAAAACAAAAAATATTAATGATAGACGGGGACTCATTTGAAAAACGATAAGATCATCTATAAAATCATCAACGGCAAGGGCGAACATCGTCGTCTTGATCGTCGTTATGTTTTTCTTGGTCTTTTTCTTTTTGTAATGGTTGCAACCTTTAGTTTCTTCTATACTCGCGGTATGGATGGTGCCAACGCTGTCGACCTTTCCGGATTTAAAGCTGGCAATATTATGTCTGATGCTGTAATGAGAAATTATACTTCGATGTCTGAAGCGGAAATCCAAAGTTTTTTGAACAAGAAAAATTCTTGCGGAAAATCCGTCTCGAGTGTTTCTGGAATGAAGAAAGCTTCTGGTAAAAGCTTTGGTATTTCATACCAATATACCTATACATACAAAGGCACAACTTATTATTATCATGTCGAAAACGGCAAATTTGTTTGTATGAATAATGAAAAATTCGATGGTGAAACTGCTGCTCACATTATTTATCAAGCTGCAAAAGATTATAAAATTAACCCACAGGTTTTGATTGTTCTTCTCCAAAAAGAGCAAGGCTTAGTTACTGATCAATGGCCAAATATTAATCACCAATATCGTTCTGCAACCGGTTACGGCTGCCCAGATAATGCGCCATGTAACTCTGAATATTATGGCTTTAAAAACCAAGTTCGAAAAGCTGCTGAACTTTTCGATATCGTGCTTTCTGGAGAATCAAAATATTACCCAATTAAGAAAACCAGCAAGGTTCGTTGGTCCACAAAAGCTAGCTGTGGTAGTTCAGATGTCTATATCGAAAACTATGCCACCTCCGCACTTTATCGCTACACTCCATATCAACCAAACAAAGCTGCTTTGAACGCCGGTTATGGTTCTGGAGACGGCTGTAGTGCCTATGGCAACCGCAACTTCTATGCTTACTTTACTGATTGGTTCGGTTCAACTCAAACCGTTCCAGTAACTTCCGCTTCAATTCATTTCCCAGAAGAAATTTTTGAAATTGAAGTTGGTAATGGAGAATATTTGGTTCCATTATCTAAACAAGAAGGTTCAAAATTTGTCGTCACAAGCGATGTCTCGAAAGAAAACCGTAAATATAAATTTACAAAGAATGGTAATTATTATACGATTACTCACGTCGCATCCGGCCTCGTTATTGATTCGAAAAACGATACATTGCAGCTCGCCAAAGCCGATAATACAAGTGATCAAAAATGGCGCTTCACGCTTTCTGGTGGAGAATATACAATTCGCTCGTCCATTCTTGATAATCAGGTTATTAATGTTACGGATGGCGTAAAACTTGAGTTTTATAATAAAGAAGCTAAACAAACCGTAAAGATAAAAAGCACCTCTGAAGACTTAGTCGGAAAAGGCCCATATCTTATTATGACAACTGGCGGCAAAGCTATGGATGTTGAAGGTGATAAAACTACGAATGGCACAAAGATTGTGACCTGGAAAATTACTTATAAGAAATATCAACAACACACAATCACTCGTGGCGAAGACGGGTTCTATAAAATTACTAACGTAGCATCGAATAAAGCAATTGATGTTAATAATGCCTCAACCTCAAACGGCACACTTCTTCAACTTTATACCAGCAATGATAGCTGTGCTCAAAAATGGGCAATAGAAAAATTCGGCGAAGGCTTTAAGATTCTTTCTGCTTGCTCTGGCAAAGCTATTGATGTTCCAGGTGGAAACGTTAGTGCGAACTTAAAAAAGCTTCAAATCTATGATGATAATGGCACAAAAGCTCAAGTCTGGAAATTCGAAGAGCTTCCATCAGAAGAAGAATTAAAGAAAGAGCGTCCAATCGAGGACGGCGAATACTTGATTTATTCGTCGGTTGGAAATGGAAAAGAATATGTCCTAGACGTTTATGGCTCAACTGCTAAAAACGCTAAAAATGGCGCAAATATCCAAATCTACAAGAATATTAACGCCGATACTCATCGCTTTAAAGTGACGTATAATGCCGATAAAAATCTTTATAGTGTCATTAGTGTCGGAGCAAATCGCAGCCTTGATGTTTCTGGTGGCAGCCAAAAAGATAGAGCAAATATCCAACTTTATGACACTAATAACACCTGCGCACAACTTTGGCGCATAGTCGCAAACGAAGACAATACATACACTTTTGTCTCGTCTTGTTCCGATAAAGTCCTTGACGTAAGTGGCGGCTCAGCAAGGAATAAAGCAAACGTCCAGCTTTATTCTTTAAACAATACGAAAGCGCAAAAATGGATATTCAAAAAACTTTAAATAAACGACGCTTAGTTTGCAGTTCTTTATTAAGTTTCATTATTGCATTTTTATTAGTTACTGGCGAGCAAATAGATAGCACAAGCAACCTTAACACTGTGTTTTTTAGTTTCAATATGATTCTTGTAACAAGCATTTTGACGTTCTTGTTTTATAAACTTTTTGGATTGAAGACTAAAAAGAGAAAGCCGGAAAAAATTAAGATTAAACGTTGGCAACTTTTTCTTTTATTATTTATTCCTTCTATGTTTTTACTATTTGCTTGTTTTCCGGGAACATACTCTTGGGATGATGGTACTATGTATCATAGGTATGCAACAGGTCAGCACACGACTCATTTTTCTATCTTAATCTCTTGGTTTCTTGGAATTTGTATTGATTTTGGTACAAAGATTCTCGGCAATAGTAATATTGGTCTTGCAATATTCATAACTACGCAGTCCGCTGTTGCTACGTTTGCTATTGCTAGTATCTTATTATACATTTCTAATAAATTAAAATCACAAAAGTTTCTTGTCATCTTTATTCTTTATTTTATTCTTCACCCACTTATTCAAAATCGCTTAATTGCCGCTCATCAGGATACATTTTTTGGAGCTTTCTTCCTCTTGCTCTTGCTAGAAGTTGTTAAGATGATCAATGAGGAGGAATATTTTAGCAAGAAGAAAAATTGGTTGCTTGTGTCTATTTTTGTATTCTTGATGTGCGCTTGCCGAAATAATGGCTTTTTTGCGCTTCTTCCTGCGCTTTGTTTGGGATTATTATTCTTTAAAGGGAAGAGGAAACAATATGCTTGCATCCTCGCTATACCATTGATTCTTTTTCAATTCTATAATAACTTTGTTGTAAGTAAAATTGTTGTTAAAAGGGAATCACTTTTTCAGGAATCATTGAGCGTACCGATAATGCAAATTGCCCGTTCAATCTATAAGAATGATGATCTTGCAAAAAATGAAGATCTAAAAAAATTTTTTAAAAAAGACTGTAATTGGCAACTATACGGTACTTCACAAGATTTATCCGATGATTTCAAAAACTGTCTAAACACAGGATATGTCTCTGACCACTTTACCGAATTTTTAAAATTCTGGGCTGAAATGGGAGTAAAAAATCCGCAGAGCTTTATTGAGGCACCTTTAGTGGCTTCCATTCGTATGTATTATCCTTGGATAAATTATGATAACGATAAAAAAGCCCATAATTATCATTCGTATGAGTATACTTACGTTTCTGGCGTAAGTCGTGCGAACAAAGATGATATTAATATTGAATCGTCACCAAAAATTCCAGCAATTTTTAAATTCATGCAAAGTCTTACGAGTGAACAAAAGTGGTCTAAAATCTACGGCTTCAGATTGATATGGTGTGGTGCTTTTACAACACTATCGCTAATTATTGCTGTCTTTATGTGTCTCTATAAAAAGAGATATAAAATGCTCATACCGCTTTCTTTTATATTCGGAATACTGCTTACTGTTTTCCTTGGTCCAACAATATATTTCAGGTATATGTTTCCAGCGGTAATTTCGACACCAGTTATTATCTATGCTATTTTTTCAACTTTTCAATCTCGCGGCGAAGCGCCAAAACTTCGTCCATCAAAAGCTCATTTTGATGCATTAAATCAAAGTTCTGATCCTTCAAAAACCTTGCCATGCGATAAGTAGGAAAGAAAACCGTTGCAAGCTTAATGATTTTTTGTTTGGTCTCGTGACGGAATTTTTTATATAAATATTTTTTAAAACCATTTTTTTCAAGGAAATATTGAACCGAATTATTTTCAAAAGTCGAGAAATATGAAAAATGAAAATTTGAGTCGTCTTTTATTTCGGAGAAAATTTCTACAAGCTCATTAAAATATTCTTTCTTATATTTCCACTCTATACGGTTAAAGAATTCGTAATTTGTCCATAAAACATGCACAAAAAACGGCTCTTTAAAAACGTCAAATTTTTTATACTTTTTTAAAATCTCAATTGCCGTTCTTGAATTTGTCGCCATGAGCAAAAGTTTCTTTCCGCGAGCAGAGGTTGAATTACCTTGGCCTTCATCATTGCGCCAATGTACAAATGGGCGCTTAACAACTGAAACTCTTTTTGCTTTGCAGAAAACTTCTGCCATGAATGGAAAATCTTGATAACTTGCCCCAGCTGTTTCTGGAATTTTAATTTTTTTAATAAAATCCGCACGATAAATTGAAGACCAAATTGAAGCATGAAAACCCATAATTCTTGGCCAATCGATAGGATTAAAAACGCCATCCGGTGCAAATCTAAGATCAATTCCATTTGGGTTTTTATAGAGCGTATTTTGGCGCTCACCAGCCTTTGGTACTGTGCGATAGATATAGAAAAGTCCTTTTGTGACTTCGGTTTTGTTTTTCTTAGCATTTTTATAAAGCGACTCATACATGTCATCGTCGATAAAATCGTCACTTTCAATGATGCCAATATATTCACCACGTGCCATATCAATTCAGCGGTTCACAGCCTTTGAATATCCGGAATTTTCTTGATGGACCGCAACGACGCGCGAATCACGGTGCGCATATTCATCAATAATTTTTCCGCATCCATCTGGGCTACCATCATCAACTAAAATAATTTCAATATCTTTTAAAGTTTGCTTCAAAATAGAATCGACGCATTCACGTAGATATCTTTCGACATTGTAGATTGGAACAACAATCGAAACTTTAGGTTTTTTTCGAAAAGATTTGCGGGCTTTGCTTGCCACTTTACCTCCTATTAAGCCCACCTGCTACCTTAAATTATATCATAGATATGCTATAATTAAGATATGAAAAAGATTGCAGTTTTAATTCCGTGCTATAACGAAGAAAAGACAATCGAAAAAGTTGTGACGGATTTTAAAAAAGAATTAAAAGACGCTGATATTTACGTCTACGATAATAATTCAACTGATAAATCTGTCGAGCTCGCAAAAAAAGCTGGCGCAATTATTAAATATGAGCCACGTCAAGGAAAGGGAAATGTTATCCGTTCCATGTTCCGCGATATTGAAGCTGATTGCTATCTCATGGTTGATGCTGATGACACTTATTCTGCCAAAGATGCAACTAAAATGATCGAATATGTTTTGAATGAAGACGGACCGAGCTATGATATGGTGGTCGGTGATCGTCTCTCGACAAGCTATTATAAAGAGAATAAACGTCCATTTCATAACTTTGGAAACAAACTCGTTCAAAAACTTATCCAAAGGCTTTTCCGTATTAAGGTTAATGACATTATGACTGGCTATCGTGCATTTTCTCGTGATTTTGTAAAAGGTTTCCCGATTCTTAGTAAAGGCTTTGAAATTGAAACTGAAATGACAATTCACGCTGCTGATAAAAACTTTAAAATCAAAGAAGTACCTATTGAATATAAAGATCGTCAGGCGGGCTCTGAATCAAAACTGAGCACATATAAAGATGGCGCAAAAGTTTTATATACAATCGGCACATTATTCAAAGAATATAAGCCTGCAATTTTCTTTAATTTTATTGCGGTCATTCTCGCGATTATTGGCGTTGTTTTAATGGCTCCTGCTTTTACAGAATATATTGAAACGAGCTTTGTTACGAAAGTTCCACGTCTCATTTTTGGAGGATTTATTCTTATTATTGGTATTTTAAACATGGTTACCGGAATTATCCTCGAAGTAATTGTTAAAAAACATCGTCAAGATTATGAAATCTTTCTTAATAGCATTAAAAAATAAAATTAAATCACTAAATAGACGCAAAGTTGCTGTGAGCTCAATTTTTGGTCTATTTCTTTCGGTTTCTCTTGTGATTGGTCGGCAAATGAACGACACTCACACAATCGATTGGAGTGTATCGACTGCCTTTAATTTTCTTGTTGTTTTTATACTTGGTACGATTATTACTTATATTTTCATTGATAAATTAACATTTAGATCTGATAAAAAATATAGCGTTAAACGATGGCAAATTTTCCTTCCACTTTTCCTCATTTCGTTTTTTATTCTGTTTGCTACCTATCCGGGAAGCTACAATATTGATATAACCTACGAATATAATTTTTATAAAGCAGGCAATCTTGGTACGCATTTTCCAATCTTTTATAATGTTGTCTTTTGTTGGACAATGGAATTTTTGCATGGAGTTTTTAATAGCTGGGAAGTAGCAGTTTTTATCCTTAATTTAATCCAAATTACACTCGTAAATCTTGCATTAACGGAAGTAATTTTCTTCTTGTCAAAGAAACTTAAAAATAAAAATTATACACTTCTGATGACCTTATTCTATATTGTGAACCCGCTTTTTCAAGCTTCGCTCATTTCAACGTCACATGATTTTGGCTTCGGAGCCTTCTTTGCATTGATTGTTCTTGAAGTCGTAAAAATGGTTGAGGAAGAAGATTATTTTTCGAAAAAATCGAATTGGTTTAAATTTATTCTCTTCGTCTTCATGCTCTGCGTCTTTAGGAATAATGGACTTTTTGCGATAGTTCCAGCACTCATTCTTGGCCTCTTCTTTATGAAAGGGAAGCGCAAAAAATTCGCTGCAATCGTCTCGATCCCGCTTCTTTTATTTGTTGGCTACAATCAATTTATCGTAAATAATATTGTGACAGAAAAAGAATCCGTACTTAAAGAGTCGCTGAATATTCCAGTTAACCAAATGGTTCGCGCTATTTATTATAATTTTCCACGCGCCTTCAGTGAAGAACAATATAAATATTTTAGAGTTGAATGTAATTGGCCATCATACGGAAAATATCCAATGATTACCGACTATCAAAAAGGCTGTTTAAAGACGGACTATATTGAAAAACATCTCTTTGATTTTGTTGCTTATTGGGCTAAGGTTGGAACAAAAGCTCCGCATCGCTATATCGAAGCGCCGTTCTTGTTTGATCTTGGTGCATATTATCCATTCACAACTTATCCAGAAGAGGCTGAAGAGCGCCCTACTCTCCATAGTTTTGTCAGTTATACCGTTCATCGTGAGACGCCAAGAACTTATCAAATTGACATAAGACGTTACCCGCACATAAAGTTTATCGATAATATGATGGAAGAACTCATTGAAAAACAAAAATGGAGCCAGATTTTCTTCTTCCGCGTAATTTGGGGTGGTGCGTTTACGACATTCTTGCTTCTTTTTGCCTTTTGCTATGTTGTTCTAAAAAAGAATTATAAATATCTTGTGCCAATCTTCTTTATTTTTGGTATGCTTCTAACTGTTCTTCTTTCGCCAGTCATTCTTTATCGCTATCTCTTCCCAATCATCCTGACAATTCCAATCATGATTTACATAATTATGACAACATCGAACAGTAAAAAAGGGAAAAATGCTAAAAGATAAACGCCGCCTAGTTCTTAGTGTTATTGCTGGGCTTATCTTTTCGTCATTTTTTGTTTGCGGTTATCATTACAATCATGAACATGCGCTAAAGTTAAATGCCTGGTCTATATTATTCTTTATTCTTTTTCTTATCATTATTTCAGTTATTTTCTATTTTTTCTTAAATTATTTTTATAAAATAAAAACTGATAAAAACTTCAATATAAGGCGTTGGCAAATTTTTGTGCCACTCATGCTCCTGTCGTTATTTTTATTGTTTGCGATATATCCTGGGAAATTTTGCTATGATATTTTAACACAATACGGAATGTATTGGGACGGTTCATATACTACACACTATCCACCTGCCTTCTGTTTTCTTTTTGGAATTGTTGTTGACTTCGGCACTTTTATTTTTGGTAATCAAAATGCCGGCCTCGCACTTTTTCATTTTCTCCAATCGTTGCTTGTTGTTTCTGTGATTACTGAAATTCTATTTTATGTTTCAAACAAAATAAAAAGTAAGACCTTCTATCGCGTCTCACTTTTTTATTTTATACTTCACCCCCTAATTCAAATTCTTATGCTCTCAAGTTGTCATGATGTGATTTTTGGCGCTATGTTTGCGGCCGTGGTGCTTGAAGTTTTAAAAATTTCTGAAGACGATTTATATTTTGTTAAAAAAACGAATTGGTTAAAAATTTTCGTCTTCACTTTTCTGATGTGTATTTTTAGAAATAATGGATTTTTTGCTTTAATTCCGGCAATATTTATTTCACTATTTTTCATCAAAGAAAATCGTATAAAATTTTTTAGTATTTTTCTCATTCCAATTCTCGTTTATGTAATTGGTTACAATACGATTTTTCTAAATATGATAGGCGTGAAGCGTGAAAGTATCTTTAAGGAATCATTAAGCATTCCGGTGATGCAAATTGCTCGCACGGTTTATTACGATTATACTTTGACCGACAAAAACGAATTAGACAAATATTTTAATAAATATTGCAACTGGAGATTTTATAATAAACACCAAAGTTTCGCAGATGATATCAAGGCTTGTCTTGATGGTGATGCTGTAGAAAATGATTTGCTTGGATTTGTCTCGCTTTGGGCTAAAACTGGCCTGAAGGCGCCGAACCTGTATTTCGAGGCCGCCGGAATGCTATCGCTCGGCCTATATTATCCGTGGACAAATTATCCAGAAGACTCATATAATCATTCAATCACCTACCACGCCTATGAAGAATATTACATGCGACCAGCCGACGGCAGAGCAAAGGAATTTAATTATGTTCGTATTACTGGCGAGCCAAACATTCCTGTTTTAGATGACTTTCTTGGCGACTTCATTTGGAAAAAGCAATCCTGGAGTCATATCCCAGTCTTACGATTTATTTGGTGTGGCGCTTTCTCAACTTTAATGTTTATTATAACAACTTTATTTGCTATCTACCGAAGGCAGAAAAAATATCTTATTCCGCTCGCATTTATTTTTGGCATGCTCCTGACAGTCTTCCTATCTCCAGTAATCATTTTCCGTTACGTATTTCCAATTGCTATAACATTCCCAATTATGCTATACATAATAGTGAGGTGCGTGAATGAAAAAAATCGATAAACGTCGTTTCATTTATAGTATGATTGCTGGACTGGTTTTTGCTCTGTTTTTTGTTGTTGGCAAGCAATTAAACGATGATAATGTGATTAACTTTGGTATTATAACCGCTATTAATATAGTGATTGTGACCGCAATATTATCTGTCGTCTTTTATCGCATTCTTATTGTTAAAAACAAAATAAAAGCAGATAATAATTATAAAATTACCTGGCAGAAAATTTTTATTCCGCTTATTATTATTTCAATATTTTTCCTCATTGCAATTTATCCAGGGAACTATGGCTACGACTCTCCGGCGCAATATCACCGTTTCTATGTTGGAAAATACGGGACACACTTTCCAGCTATTTTCTGTTGGTTGCTTGGCGTCTTCTTAACTCTTGGAAAAAATATTTTTGGCAACTTCGAAGCAGGCCTTTTTATTCTACTACTTCTCCAATCCATCTTCACTAACTTCGTCATTGCAAAAATAATTACATATGTAGGGAATAAAATTCAAAATAAAAAATTTACCATTATCTTAGTTTTATATTTCTTACTGCACCCACTTTCTCAAGTTTTAATTCTTTCAAGTTGTCACGATGTGCCATTTGGAGGATTCTTTGCACTCCTCGTATTAGAGTTTTTGAAGATGGTCGAGGAAGATGATTATTCCTCAAAGAAATCGAACTATCTAAAAGTTGGAACTATCACAATTTTAATGTGCTTATTCAGAAACAATGGCTTCTTTGCTTTAATTCCTGCAGTGGTTGTCGGACTCATTGTCATGAAGAAAAAACGCGTGAATCTTGCAATCATTATGCTTGTGCCGATGCTACTTTTTCAAGTCTGGAACCAAGTTTTCATGAATTTTATTTCCGTTGATAATCAAAGTCTTGTGCACGAATCTCTCAATGTGCCAATTATGCAAATTGCGCGCGCCCTTTATTATAACCATCCGCAAACCTGGAGCGAAGAATTAAATACATATTTTAATGTTGTCTGCGATTGGCGGCGCTATGGAGAACACTCTGGTATCAGTGATAATTTTAAATCTTGCCTTAAAGATGAATATATTGAAAGCCATTTATTTGAATTTATTGGCTATTGGGCGAAGCTTGGCATTAAAGCCCCGCATCGCTATATTGAAGCACCTGGCACACTAGCTCTCGGTCTCTATTATCCATGGAAAACTTATCCTGAAGATGCACACCATAATGCCGATACCTATCACCCGTATGTCGAATTTAATGTTGTAGACTATTCGGGGCATTACGAAGATATTGGCGTTGCGCCAATGCATCGCTATCCAGTTATTCCAACTTTGAGTGATTTTCTCAAGTCACTTACTGACGGACAAGAATGGAGCAAAATTTATGGATTTCGCTTGATTTGGTGCGGCGCATTTTCTACATTCTTGATGCTATTTTCTATATTCTTTGCGTTATATCGAAAACAAAAAGAATATCTTCTTCCGATTAGCCTAATTTTCGGTTTAATCCTCACCGTATTCCTTGCACCAGTCGTGCTCTTCCGCTATTTATTCCCAGTCGTCTTAACCACACCAATTATGTTATATATTATCCTCAAATGCGTTTCTGCTAAAAGATGATATAATATATATAGATATAAAAGCAAAAAGTGGAGTAAACTATGGGAAAAATTCTTGCTACCGGGGGAACCGGTTACATCGGTTCGCATACTGTTATTGAACTTATCAAAAAAGGCTATGAAGTTGAAATTCTCGATAATCTTTTTAACTCAAAAATTGAAGTTTTAGATAAAATCGAAAAGATTACTGGTGTAAAACCAAAGTTTCATCAAATCGATATGTTGGACGAAGCTGGCGTCGAAAAAGTTTTTGCTGAAGGAAATTTTGATACCGTTATTCACTTCGCCGGTTTAAAGGCTGTCGGAGAATCAGTTGAAAAACCACTTGAATATTATAAGACTAATATTGATGGTACCCTTAACATTTTGAATTCAATGAAAAAACATGGCGTGAAGAAAATTATCTTCAGCTCTAGTGCTACTGTCTATGGCGATCCGGGCCAACCACAATGCGTTGAAACTCTTGAAACTGGTAGAGGATTAACAAACCCGTATGGTAAAACAAAATACATGATTGAAGAAATCATGAAAGATACTGCTTTTGCCGACAAAGATCTTTCTGTTACACTTCTTCGCTACTTTAATCCAGTTGGTAACCATGAATCTGGACTCATCGGCGAGGATCCAAATGGCATTCCAAACAACTTAATGCCAATCATCATGAAAGTTTATAAAAAAGAAATTCCAGAACTCTCAGTTTATGGTGATGACTACGAAACCCGTGATGGTTCATGCATTCGCGACTATATTCACGTTGTTGATTTGGCCGAAGGTCATACTCTTGCAATGGAACACATGCAACCAGGAGTTGCGATTTACAACCTTGGTACTGGAAATGGCACGACTGTTTTTGAAATGATTGACGCTTTTGAAAAAGCATCTGGTGAAAAGCTGCCACATAAAGTTGCTCCTCGCCGCGCTGGCGATCTTCCAGTCCTTACTGCAAATGCTGAAAAAGCCGAAAAGGAACTTGGCTGGAAAGCAACTCACACAATTGAAGATGCAATGCGCGATACTATTAATTTCTTAAGGAACAACTAAATTGGAAGACAAAGTTTCTGTAATTGTGCCGATTTTCAACACCGGCAAAGAAGCAATGAAACTTGTGCTTTCAATCATGAAAGGGAACTATAAAGCTCTCGAAATTATTTTGGTGGACGATGGCTCTACTGATGATTCTGCCGTACTTGTGAAGGAATTTGTTCGCCAGTATAAATTAAAATTTAAGGGTAAAAATGTTCCAACTTTGAAGTTTTTATCAAAAGAAAATGGTGGCGCTTCAACCGCCCGTAATCTCGGTCTTGAACATGCAACTGGAAAATACGTCACGTTTACTGACTCGGACGATTCAGTCGATAAAAACTTTTATAAAAAAATGGTTGAGGCGATTAAGAAATATGAAGAATATAACTCGCGCGATTTGAAAGTTGCACTCGCTGTTTCTGGCGTCCATTACAAACGCCTAAATACTAAACACGAAAAAGATATTTATTGCAACGAAATCAAAGGCTGTGATCCAGACGAAACTTTCAAAGAATATGTGCTTCGTGTGATGTATACCGACGGTCGCCTTTATGCTGTTTCAAACAAACTGTTTCGAATGGATATTATAAAGCATTTCAAAATTCGCTTCGATGAATCAATGTCATTTGCAGAAGATACAAAGTTTACACTTGAATATTTAAACGCCGCAAACCGTGTCCATTATTCACGTATCGAATATGTGCTTGAACCGCTCTACCATTATAATTTTGGCACACCAACAAGTGTTGTAGGTGACTCATCACTTAGTTGGGGAAATTGGTTAAAAAGCTATAATGATTTTGAAAAATTTATTGGTAAAAAACGCTCGAAGCGTGCCGAAAAATATCTCCACCGAATTTTCTTAAGGTGGAAAGTTTCGCATTCACTTGCCGTTGCGCGCAGCAATCAAAGTTTTGGTCATAAGGTTCAGCACGTAGGAATCGCCAAACTTATTCCAGCTGAAATTATTGTTAAATTCGGGAGATGAGATGCCAAAAAATCTCTCAAGCTTTCAATCCTTGTTCCGGTTTATAATGTAGCGGAATATCTTCCACTTTGTCTCGAGTCAATCAAGAACCAGAGTTTTAAAAACTTTGAATGTATTTTAATAAACGATGGTTCGACCGATAACTCTCTCGAAATTCTGAAAAATTTTTCAAAGAATGATAAACGTTTTCGCGTTATCGATAAGAAAAATTCTGGCTATGGCGCAAGCTTAAATCTCGGTATTAAAGAGTCGAAAGGGGAATATATTGGTATTGTTGAGCCGGACGATTTTATTCATCGTGATTTTTACGCCACCTTGCTTGAAAATGACGATGAAATTATAAAATCAAGTTTGATGTATTTTTATGGCAAAACATGGAAGACTATCCCAGAACGTGTTTTCCATGAAGTCCGAAAAGATACTCCGAAAAATGGTTTTAGAATTCGTCCAAACGAAAATAAAAGAATTTTTCTCGTTAATCCAACTATTTGGTCGGCAATCTATAAAAGAGAAATGCTTGAGAAAAATAAAATTACATTTCTTGAAACGCCAGGCGCAAGCTACCAAGATGCCGGTTTTCAATTCAAGGCTTTTGCTTCTGCAAAATCGATTTATTGTATTGAAAAACCACTCTATTATTATCGAAAGGATAATGACAATTCGAGTGTAAAAAGCGACAAGAAAGTCGAATC
>CAZCZD010000006.1:23935-32133 GCA_964503305.1 uncultured Candidatus Saccharibacteria bacterium
TGAATTTGATGCCATCGATATATTCATAAAAGGGAAAAATGAATTCCAGGAAATTGCCGACGCTTGCCGTTTCCGCAGCTACAACTGGAATCTAAATCGTCTGAAAATGAAGAATGCTTTGAAATTTGCAAAGCTTGCGAAAAAAGATTTTAAAAACAAAAGTTTTAATCCGAAATACTTTATTTTCGAAAAACACGCTCGCGCTCACGAACTGAAATTTAGCACCAAACATCCAACTGTTTATGTTTTTCTTCGCCCCCTTTTTGGTCTGAAAAATACCATAAAAAGTGCTATAATGAAATTAACATTAATAAAAGGGTTATTTTATGGCAGAGCCAGAAACTAAAGCTGTTGAAGCAAAAAAAGAAAGCTTCAATTTTTCAAAAACACTAAAAGAATCACTTGAGACAATCAAAGCTGTATTTTTAAAACCAGCTACAAGCGACAATAAAAAATTTGATGACGTAAAAACTGCAGGTATCTTCGCCTGCTATGCTGCTATCAATTATCTTATCGTCGAACTTATCTGCGCAATCATTCAAACCGTCGTTGTTAGAAGCTGTGAAAACATTTCACTTTCAACTCTTTCATGTTCAAGCTACACCACAAAAGTTAACTTTGAAAATTTGAACAACTTTGAATTCTTCAAGATTCTTGGTGATAATGCACTTTCACTTATCGGCGCAGTCGCAGTTGTCGCTATTGTTACTTATGTCATGGGCCTCATCTTCAAGAAGCAACCAAAGTTCATGAAGCTCGTTGCGGTTGTCACTGCAGGCCTTGCTCCACTTTTCTTGGCTGCATTCGTTGCTGTGATTCTTGCTTACATTTGGACGCCACTTGCACTCTTTGCAGTTGTTGCAGGTATGGTTCTTTCATTTGCATACATGATCAACACAGTATCAAAAGAAATTGTTCTCGAAGGTGATAAAAAACTCTTTTTCCACGTCGCAACAATTTTTGTAATCTTCGTTGTCGCTTACTTCATCCTTACCAGCATCGCTAAGGACTCAGCAGCTGGCGCATATATTAAACTCCTTGGTCTCTAATTTATGAACCGTAAAAATCGAATCCTGCTTTCGGAGCTCACCAAAACTGACTTTAAACTTCGTTATCAGGGTTCGATTTTGGGCTACCTGTGGGCGATTATCCGCCCGCTTTTGATGTTTGGAATTTTATATATTGTCTTTGCAAAATTTTTGCGCTTCGGTACGGATATTCCACACTATCCAGTTTATCTTCTTGTGGGAACGGTGCTTTGGAATTTCTTTACGGAATGCACAAATCAGGGGATTCAATCACTAATTATTCGCTCAGATTTAATGCGCAAAATCTCATTCGAGCGTTGGGTGATTGTTCTTTCTGCTACGACTACTGCTTTAATAAATCTCGGAATTAATTTAATTGTCGTAATTATTTTTGCGCTTCTTTCGGGTGTCACACCAAGCCTAACTTGGCTTGTTGTTCCGTTTTTAATTGCCGAGCTTTATCTTTTAGCGTTTGGCATCGCTCTTCTTCTCGGTTCAATTAATGTAAAATACCGCGACATCGGCTCGATTTGGGAAGTACTCATCCAAGCTCTCTTTTACGCTATTCCAATTATTTATCCGCTTTCGATGGTTATGGCATATAATATGACCGCCGCTAAAATTTTAATGCTAAATCCAATCGCACAAGTGATTCAGGATGTGCGTTTCTGCCTTATTACTAACGAAACAACTACTGGTTGGGAGTTATTACCATGTCCCGGCAAAGCCTTACCGATCGTTATTGTCCTCATTATCTTGTTTGTTGGTGTTCTCGTCTTTAAGAAAAAATCGAAATATTTTGCGGAGGAAATCTAAATGAAAAAGAAACCAGTCGCAATTAAAGTCGAGAATTTAAAGAAATCATTCAAGCTTCCAACTGACAAATCTTGGGGCTTGAAACAAGCTATCTTGAATCGCCTGAAGGGAATTAAAGGCTATGTCAAACAAGACGTTCTAAAAGGTGTTAGTTTCGAAGTAAAAGAAGGCGAATTCCTCGGCATTGTCGGTCGTAACGGCTCTGGAAAATCGACGCTTCTAAAAATTCTTTCTGGCATCTATGTCCCAGATTCTGGCAAAATAAAAGTGAATGGCAGCCTCGTTCCATTTATCGAACTTGGCGTTGGTTTTAATCCAGAATTAACTGGAAAAGAAAACATTTACTTAAACGGCGCCATGCTCGGCTTTTCAAATTCCGAGATGGACGAAATGTATGACGATATTGTAAAATTTGCTGAACTCGAACCATTCATGCATCAAAAATTGAAAAATTATTCTTCTGGCATGCAAGTTCGTCTCGCCTTTTCAATCGCAATTCGTGCGCGTGGCGACATCCTGATTCTCGATGAAGTTCTTGCAGTTGGCGACGCTGCTTTCCAGGAAAAATGTAACGAATATTTCCGCAACAAAAAGGGGAATCAAACTATCATTCTCGTTACTCACGATATGGAAAATGTTCGCCGTTTCTGTGACCGTGCAATTTTGCTCGAAGACGGAAAAGTGATAAAAGACGGCAAACCAGATAAAATTGCCGACGCCTATCTGAAATTATTTAACTAATTTTCGAAAAACTTTATAGAAAAATCCAGAAAACGGAACGAGCAAGAAACGATAAAATTTTCGTTTGCCATCAAGTTTTGTTTTTGCCGCCAAAATTTTTTCGCGATATTTTTTGAAGTTTTTCTTATCGATTTCTTTTTTGATCGAAAAGTCTAAGAATTGATAAAATGCTAAAATTTCCGAAAACTCCGCATCTTCAAAAAGCTTAGAATTTTTGAAAAACTTTTTCGCCTCCCGCGCAGCTTGGAGTTTTGCGTTGAGTCTCGAAATCGCCTTTTCTTTCTTCGTAATTGACTTTTCTCGGCGCACATAATTATAAAGTGGCGCTTCGATAAAGGAAACTTTTTCAGCTTTTGAATATAATTTGTAAGTCGTGAAATTGTCTTCGTGATTTTTTCCATCCGGGAATCTAATACCGCAAAAAAGTGATTTTTTATACAATTTATTCCATGCTAAAATATCAAGATTATCTTGATCGCGAAGAAGTCGTCTAGTTGCATCTTCGCCAGATAAAACTTCTGTTTTTCTCGAGAAATCTCGATTTTTTTCATCATAAAATTCCGTAAATCCACAAACTGAAATATCGGATTTTGAATCCACAATCGAACGATAAAGTTTTGATAAAAATTCTGGATCGACAAAATCGTCACCGTCCGAAAATGCGATATATTTTCCGCGCGCTTTGGAAATTCCAAAATTTCTTGAGCTCGAAAGTCCATGATTTTTGCGATGAAAAACTCGGATTTTGTCGCCCCATTTTTTTGAAAGCTCATTCAAAATCGAAAGGGAATTGTCAGTCGAACCATCATCAATCACGATGATTTCGAAATCAGAAAATTTCTGAAGCAAAAGTGAGAGAAGACATTTTGGAACTTCTTCTTCAAGGTTATAAACCGGCACAATGACCGAAATCGTAGGCATTAAACCTCCAAGTTTTCAGCAAAATCGAGCGCGAAACGAATCGCCTTGTCCATGTCCCAATATTTATACGCACCAAGACGACCACCAAGCATAATGTTTGGATAACGATCGTTCAAAAGTTCAACATATTGAGAATAAAGCATTTCATTTTCGGCGTTATTGATTGGATAATAAGCTTCACCACCGCGCTTAAAATCTGCTGGATATTCACGCACAGAATATGATTTTGGTTGGTTTAAAACTTCTGGTTCGTGAATTTGGTAATATTTATAGAAGTGCGTGCGTGTGTATGGAACGTCTGCGTCCGCTTCATTAATCACTGCGTGTCCAAGCTTTGAATCTGCGCCAGATTCATCGTCCTCATTCACCCACTCCGCTTCAAAGCGAAGGGAACGATAAGGCAAAACGCCAAGTTCATAGCCAAGTAATTCATCGACCTGCCCACAATAAACTACTGGTTTGTCTTCAGGGATTTCATCCATGATTGAAATATAATCAACGCCGAGCTCAACTTCGATGTTTTCATTTTCGAGCATCTTCTCAACGATTTTTCCGTAACCATTTACTGGAATACCTTGATGTTTTGCGGTCATAAAGTATCTGTCATCGTGTGAATAGCGAACCGGAATACGAGAAAGAATTTCTGCCGAAAGGTTTGTTGCAGAAGTAGACCATTGTTTTTCAGAATAGTTTTTAATGAAGGTTGTGTAAAGTTTTTCGCCAACGAGCGAAATGCCTTTTTCTTCGAAATTTTTTGGCTCGGTAATGCCAGCTTTTTTCGCTTCCTCGGCCACGAACTTTTCAGCTTCTTCTGGGCCCATGTCAGTGCCGTAAAGAAGATTGATCGTATCAAGATTAATTGGCATTGGATAAAGTTTGCCATCGTGGCGAGTTGGGACGGTGTGGATATAATCGTTAAAATCAGTAAACTTCGTAATATAATCCCACACGCCATCATCTTCAGTATGGAAAATGTGTGAGCCGTATTTGTGAATTTCAATTCCGGTTGCTTCATCGCGATATGAATAAGCATTTCCAGCGACATGTTTGCGACGTTCCAAAACTAGAACTTTTTTACCTCTTGCCGCGATTCTTTCCGCGACTGTTGCGCCGTAGAATCCGGCACCCACCACAATTAAATCAAATTTCGAATAATCCATAAAATAATTATAACATATCTGAAAATCCATTCTACTTATGTTATAATAGATATAGCTTACAGTATCGTCAGGAGGTAGTTTATAAAACGCGATAAAAGCTTTGTTTTTAGGGTGGCGTTGGTTATAGGTGATATAATCGCAATCGTCACCTCTTTTCTTTATGCCTATTTAATTCGCATCCACCTCGATTCGCGTCCATACTATTTCGTGGCTAATCCAGGAAAATTCATCCTCGCCATTTCGACTCTCCTTCCAGTTTGGATTTTCGTCCTTTTTGCTTTCGGTCTCTATTCGAAGCGAATTATTATGAATCGTTCACATCTTCCGGAAATTTCGCGCCTTTTTGCGGCCAGTATAATTGGTGTGATGGCGATTATTACCGTCGATTTTTTCCTTGACTCTAATCTTTTTCCGGTCCGCCCAATCGCTCTTTATGCTATGCTGACAAACTTTCTTTCTCTCGTTGTCATTCGTAGTATTATTAAAGGTGTTAGAAAACATATTTTAAGGAAAAAAATCGGCCTCCAGAAGGTCCTAATTGTTGGTAATAATATAAACACCTCGCGATTGATTAGTAATATCGTAGGTTTTCCTGAAGAAGGTTATCGTCTTGTCGGTATCGTCGCCCGTACCGGACTTATTCCAAAAGAGTTCCGTTTTTTGCGTTTTGGCTCATTGAAACAAGCTCTTGAGCGCACAAAGCCTGATATCATTTTTCAAACTGATGAAAAGTCGACCGAATATGTTTACAAACAAGCCGTCAACCGTCATCTCTACTATTATTTCGTCCCAACCGAAGCCGATCTCTCCCAGCACATGGGCGAACTCGAACTTATTGGAAATACCCCTGTTATTTTAGTAAAATCAACCCCACTAATTGGCGGTGCTAAGATCACAAAACGTCTGCTCGATCTTATCGTTGGCGGGCTAATTTTCCTCCTTGCTCTCATTCCGATGGGTATAATTTGGTTGATTGCGAAAATTATTGATCCAAAATCGCCAGCTGTTTATACCCAAACTCGCCTCACTCGATTCAATAAATACGTTAAAATCTATAAATTCCGTTCAATGAAGATGGAATATTCTGGTTTAACTCCTGAAGAAGCCTTCAAAAAGATGAAAAAACAGGGAATTATTAATGATGCAAGAAAGCTTATTAATGAATATCGAAAGAATGGCGATTATCTTGAAAATGATCCGCGTATTACGAAATTTGGTGACTTTTTAAGAAAAACCAGTCTTGATGAACTTCCGCAGCTCATCAATGTTATGAAGGGCGAGATTTCGCTTGTTGGCCCACGTGCACTCGTCCCCGGGGAGCTAAAGAATTATGGCGATCGTAGCCTTCTTCTCTCTGTAAAATCCGGGCTAACTGGCCTTGCTCAAGTTTCCGGACGCCGTGATATCAGTTTTGCTGAGCGCCGCGCTCTCGACATTTATTATGTCCAAAACTGGTCTGTTCGCTTTGATTTTCAAATTCTTTTGATGACGATTCGCGCCGTAATAACAGGGAAAGGAGCCAAATGAAAGTTGCACTTGTTTGTGACTGGCTAACAGAAAAGGGTGGCGCAGAAAAGGTCCTTTTGGAATTTCATAAGATGTTTCCAAAAGCCCCAATTTATACCAGCCAATATCGAAAGGGAAGAATCGATTGGTTTTCTGATGCCGAGGTAAAAACCGGCTATTTAAACTTCTTTCCGGTCTCTCTTCGACGTTTTATTGCTCCACTCCGCCAAAATTACTTCAAAAAACTCGACCTTTCCGAATATGATCTCGTAATTTCCGTTACTGGCTGCGACGCTAAAATGATTAAAACTACCGGCCGCCACCTCTGTTATTGTCATGTCCCAACTCAATATTATTGGGGTAAAAGGGAAGAATATCTTAAAAACCCAGGCTTTGGGGTTTTAAATCCACTTGCGCACGTCGTCTATAAAGGTCTTTTGCCGAAATTGGCGGAAAAAGATTTTGAAGCAAGCAAGAATCCAGACGAATTTATTACTATTTCAAACTTCGCCAAACAGGAAATTAAGACCTTCTATAAAAGGGAAGCAAAGACCGTTTCTCCCCCTGTCGAGACCGGGTTTTTCGCACAGGTTGTGGATAACTATAAAATAGAAAAAGGGAAAAGTCAAACGAAAAAACTACATAATAAAACAATAAAAATGCAAAAAAGTCAAGCGCTGAAAAACGAACAAAAGTTTTACACCGATCTCGAAAATGTGGAAAACTTGGATATGTTGTTAAAAATTACAACAAAATTCCCAGACGGCTTTTATTTGAACTTTTCACGCCAAGTGAATTGGAAACGTCTCGACCTTGCCGTAGAGGCCTGTAAGAATTTAAATCTTCCACTCGTTCTCGTTGGTGACGGACCTGAATCGAAAAAACTTCAAAAAATTGCTAAAAAATCAGAAAATATTTTCTTTATTCCATTCTTAAAAAAGACCGATCTCGCAGTTCTCTCTTCGATGGCTAAAGCTTTCATTTTTCCATCAAAAGAACCGTTTGGCATTGCTCCAGTTGAGGCTCTCGCTGCAGGGTGCCCTGTAATAGCCCTAAAAGCTGGCGGGGCCTTAGATTTCATTAAAGATGGCAAAAACGGCCTATTTTTCGAATCCCAAGACGTAAATTCGCTCGAAAAAGCCCTGGTGAAATTCGAGACCGGCAACGTTTCCCTTGACTCTCCGAAAAAAATCTCCACATCTGTTAAGAGATTCTCTACTGAAAATTTTAAGAAAAACATGAAAAAAGAAATCTCAGAGATGAAAATCAAGCGCAGAGGTATTTCTCGTTCAACAGAGTTATCGGATGCAGCTATAAAAACCAAAGAACCACTCCCGGTAAAAATGAGACGTGCGCTTATTCTCTGTTTGCCGTTAATTCTCTTTTTCTCAAACTTCCCTATCATAAATCTTGGTGACACATCCTCAATGCATCTTGAGTTAAGCCTACCTCTGTTATGGCTTCTACTCTTCTCTATTCTCTCTCTTAAAACAACTCTTTCATATTGTCGAAAAAATCTCAAAACTCCGCTGCTTGCCCTACCTCTTTTCTTATGTTTGTCTCTGTTGATTTCTAGTGACAAACTTCGCGCCATTCTGACTTTTGGCATCTTAATTTGTCTCTTTATCTCTGTCATTGGCATTAGTGAGTTCTTAAAACGCTGGAAACTTCCGCAAAACTTCCGAAAAATCGTCCTCATCGAATCGGTCGTTGTTGCTATTTTCTGCCTTATTCAGTCGCTATTTGACGCCCTTGGCGCCGATCGCGAGGCAACTCTTCTCTGTTCGAATTGCAGCTCTAACGTTTTTGGTTTTCCTCATCCAAATGGTTTTGCAATTGAGCCGCAGTTTATGGGCTCACTCTTAATCGCGCCTCTGTTTCTAGCTCTTAATTCCCTATTAGAAAATAAATCAAAGAAAAGTCAAGGAAAGCTCGTTCTCGCAGTAATTATCCTTGAAACCACCCTGTTTTTTACATTCTCTCGTGGTGCAATCTTTGCAACCATTATTGCACTCTTTATTCTCTG
>CAZCZD010000006.1:32212-38279 GCA_964503305.1 uncultured Candidatus Saccharibacteria bacterium
TAAAAAGCCTCAAAAAAGTATTGAAAAGTGCCCTACTTACCATCGATGCGCTTGTTTTAGCCCTCGTTTTTCAGGGTTCTCTCGCCGTTTTAGGCCCTACAGACATGACTTTCTCTGAAGCAATCACTTCCTCGGTGTCTCAATTATCGCTCGGTAAAATCGATTTTAAGGAGGAATTTAATGGCGAATTTTCGGAGCCAAAAGTTGATAACACGATAACTCCGATCTTCGATGGCTACGTCGCCGAATCAACCGATCGTCGCCTTGAACTTGCTACTTTTTCGACTAAAATTACCTTTAAAAACCCGACTAACACCGTCTTTGGCACCGGCCTTGGTAGCGCTGGTAAAGAGATGTTTAAGGCTTTCCCTGAAAAACAGGGCCACGAAAAAGAAATCGTCCAAAATGAATACCTCGAAACTTTCCTCGAAATCGGATTTCTTGGAATTGTCATGCTTCTCCTCTCTGTCATAACATTTCTAAAACTTGAAAAACTCAAATTTGAGCCATACACTTTTGCGGTTATTCTCGCCTTTATGGTTTCACTTCTTTTCTTCTCCGGCTTTCCAAACGCTCTCCATATCTATCTCCTCCCTGTTTTGTGGTATAATTTAATGTATGATAAGAATCGTCTTTCCTGAATATAAAAACGAAATTATCGCCTCCGCCATTGAGGAAGCGAAGCTAAAATACGATGAATTTGAACCCATTCTTGCAGAATCACTTGAAGAAGCTTGTGAAAAAGTAAAAAATAAAGAGGCCGATGCCATGATTGCTGGCATCGATTACACTTCAAGAGAGGTGATTCTCTCCTGTCGCGATATTATTGGCACCCGTGAAACTGGAGAATATGCCACCGACTCCGCTCGTCCTCTAAAAAAGACTTTTTCGGCTAGTTTTTATTTTAAAAAAGGCGACGAGGAATATGTTCTTGGAGACGCTGCTGCTTGTAAAAACCCAGATGAAAACATGCTTTATGACATTGTTCTCCAAACTTATGAGACCGCTGAGGCCTTACTTAAAGACGAACCTCGTGTTGCAATGCTTTCCTTCTCCACTCTTGGCTCTGGCGGCAATGACAAATCAATTGAACGAATTAACGCTGTTGTAAACCGCATCCACGTAAATCATCCTGAAATTGCCATCGACGGTGAGCTCCAACTCGATGCTGCAATTAATGAAAAAATCGGCAATAAAAAAGCTCCAGGCTCAACCGTCGCCGGTCGTGCAAATGTCTTGATTGCCCCTGATTTAAACTCCGGAAACATTCTCTATAAAGCAATTGAACAATTTGGTGGCTACACTGCTGCCGGCCCAATTCTCCAGGGTTTCAATGCCCCTGTTTCGGATCTTTCTCGTGGCTCAACCAAAGAAGATGTTCTCTCAGTAATCGACGTAGAAATGAAATTGGTTGCCGAAAATGATTAAAGCCTATTTTGAAAACGGAGTTTTGACTGAAAAAGTCGAATCAGTCACGCCTGGTTTTGTGGCTAGCTTTGTTAGTGGCCTTGGTCGTTATACTGGCGACTCAATTGTCCAAAAGACCGGTATGGAACGCCCGCTTTCCATTCTTCTCTCTTCCGACGGTACCGATAATGCTAAAACGGTTCTTAGATACTTTAGAGATGCTCTGTTTAAAATGGGCATCGACGCTGAAGAAAATCTTGAAAAGTTTGACGTAAAAATTGAAATTAAAGGGGAAAAAGATATCAAAATTGAAGTTTTTGACATCTTTTCCGGCAAGCTTCTTCCAATTCCTCAAATCGCTGTTAATTATATCGAGCACTCTCTAAACACCGAAACCGGCCTTGATTTGTGATAAAATAGAGCCATGAGAATCTATATTTCGGGAATTTCTGGAACCGGAATGGGGCCGCTCGCTTTGATGGCGAAAAAAGCTGGTCACACCGTTTTTGGCTCGGATAAAAATGCCGGACCAATCGTTCCAGAACTTGAAAAAGAGGGGATTGAATTTGAAATTGGCGCTCAAGATGGCACTTTCCTTGAAAAACAGGGCAAAATCGACTGGTTTGTTTATACTTCTGCCCTTCCGGCTGACCACCCTGAATTAAAAATAGCCAGGGAAAAAGGCATTAAAACTTCGAAACGCGATGAATTTATTGAATTTTTAGTTAAAGAACTTGGCCTAAAAATGGTCGCTGTTGCTGGAACTCACGGCAAAACCACTACTACCTCGATGATAATTTGGACCGCAAAACAACTCAAAATCCCAGTTTCCTATCTTGTCGGCACTACTCTTGGCTTTGCTGAATCTGGCTCATATCAAGACGGCGACAAATTCTTCATTTACGAGGCTGATGAATATGACCGTAATTTCCTTGCTTTTCATCCATGGCTCTCTTTGATCACCTTCGTTTCTTACGATCACCCAGATATTTATAAAACTGAAGCTGAATACAAAGAAGCTTTTGAAACATTCAAATCTCAGTCCGAAAAAGTTATCGAAGGCGGCGAATCTAGAGATATGATTAAACTCGCTGGTGCTGCCCGTCGTGAAGATGCTACGACCGCATTTAAAGCTGTTAAGGCAATGATTGACGAAGCAGAAATCTTTAAAACTGAGGAGCAGATTATTAATGCCCTTAATAAATTCCCTGGTGTTGGCCGTCGTTTCGAAAAAATTACCGACGGCGTTTATACCGACTACGCTCATCATCCTGAAGAGATTGAAGCAACCATCGAAATTGCCAATGAAGAGGCTCAAAAACTTGGCAAGAAAGGTGTCGTCGCTATCTATGAACCACACCAAAATACTCGTCAACACGAAGTGAAAGACGGATATAAATCGGTTTTCAATCACGCTAAAAAGGTGTTTTGGCTTCCAACTTATCTTACCAGGGAGGATAAATCTCTAAAAATCCTCACCCCAGAAGATTTTATTAAAGATCTCGATGATCCTGGAATCGCCGAGGCTGTTGAAATGAACGATGACCTCGCTTCAAGGTTAAAAAACCTCGCAAAAGACGGTTATCTTATACTTCTCATGACCGCCGGTCCAGCTGATGCCTGGCTCCGCAAAATCTTTGGTGTGTTATAATAAAAAGAGTTATGGGTGGTTTCTGGAAAAAAAGAATCAAGGAAGACACGAAGGAACGCCGTTCCAAGCATTTTTTGACTTTCCTAAAATCCATCCGCACTTGGCAGCTTATTTTAATCTTGATTCCCCTTCTCTTCATGTCTGCCACTTTTTTGCGCTTCGACCATCTTAAGATGAATGACTTAAAAACTGCCGTTCTTGAAGCCGACCGCGCCGGGGAAGATGACGAGGGAAAAGTTCCAGAGGGGGAAACTCAAAAATCCCAGGAAGAAATCACAGCTGATATTGCCGAAAAGGTCAAAGAGTTAAAAAAGTTTACCGAATCCCACATTGTCGTCAACTTTATCGATAAAAACGGCAATACTGAAGTTGTCTTTGGTACCGGTCCGTTTTATCTTGAGCATCAATATAATCGCCTTGCTCTTGCTGCCATTCAAAAAGCTCAGGAACTCGCTTCCCAGATTACTGACAACAATCCAAACGGCAACGTTTATGCAAAAGCAAACGAAGTTTGTCGTCCTCAGGCAATCCGTAACGGCTGGCACTGGAACTCTGCTCCGTACATCGCTTGTATGACTACCGAAATTCAAAAATACCCAGTCAATGACTATATCACTAGTCAGATTACTGCCAGTATTCCAAATACTGCTCTTTTCCGTTATGATTTTGCCTCCCCAGTTTGGTCACCAACCATTTCCGGTTTTCTAATCCTCTTCTCTGTTTTATTGGCTATCATCATCATTTTTAGGATTATCACTTGGATTCTTCTCCATATTGCTCTGATTTTCTTAAAATAAACATATACTTTTTCCCTGTTAACCCCTAAAAAGTCGATTTTCCCCTATAAAACCCCTTGACACTAGGGAGAATCCGTCTTAAGATAAGAATATATAAACTAAGGAGGAAATATGGCCTACAGCATTACTAACAGCAAAGGCATCACTTACTACTTACGCAAATCAGAAGTTACTCTTCGTGGCGGCAAACCACAAACCATTTACTTCTTCACCAAGACTGAAAATGGTGGTAAAGGTACTCCATGTGACCTTCCAGCAGATCGCCAAGTTAATGAAAACCCACGCAACGGTTTCTTAACTCTTTCAAAGAAGAAATAAGAAGTTTGACTTATTTAGGTAAAAGGTAAAAAAGAACCCCCTGAAAAGGGGTTCTTTTTATTTTATTATTTAGTTTAATTTTCTTCTTCGTCGTTGTCTTCTTCATCTTCCGGAAGATTGATTCTATAAGACTCTTTGAGTGCAATTCTGTCGACACCACATTTCATCACATCGACAATATAGCGGCCTTTAAGCGCCTTGCGACCGAGTAAAATTGGATAGATTTTTCTACCACGATCAGCAAGAGTGAATGGAGTGACGAACTCTTTGTCACCAATTTTTATGCGTAAATTCACTTCGTAGCGATTTTCGTGGTCTCCGAATGAGTTTGCAACGTCGACGACTTTATAATCACTAGTTGTAGCTTCGAAAGCAGCATCATTACAAACTGGGTGATTGCCACACAAACGGAAATGTAAAATTTTATTTTCATCAATATAAACATCAGAAGCGTGAATCGCGGAGCGATAAGCACCCGTATCAATTTTTGCCGGAATCGTAGCGTTAGAATAATCAATAAAAACTAACTCAGCCGAGCGACCGATTACTTCTTTTGTGCCATTTGCTTTATCCATAAATATATTATATCATATAAGATATGAACGTGCTAATCATTGGTAAAAATTTCTCGGGGTTAAAAAACTATCTTTTGGAGCATGGTCATGGCTACTTGGTTCTGCGTGACATCAAAACCATGGAAGATCCAACCAAGAGACTTAAAAACCAAGTTGTTTGTGATTTCTCAAGCCGCGAAACAATTCTTGAAGCTGTCCGAAGTTTGAAACAAAAACCAGACGCAATTATGTCGGTTTATGAGAATTATATTTTACCAATGGCCTATGTCGGCGAAGAATTGGGGCTCCCAACTATCCCTGTAAAAGCCGCTGAAGCATGTACCGATAAACAATTAATGCGCGAAGCTTTTGCAAAATCCCCAAAACCGATTAGCCCAGATTTTGACGATGCAATGACTTTTGAGAAAGTTGAATCTTTTGCCAACGCCCACGAATTCCCTCTCATCTTAAAGCCAGCTAACCTTTCAAAGAGTCTTCTCGTAACGAAGTCCGTTAATATGGAAGAATTAAAAAAGAACTGGCAGAGAACAATGGATCAAATCGATGCCGTCTATAAGAAATATGCTCCAGATAGGAAACCAAAAATCATCATCGAGGAATTTTTGGAAGGCTCCGTCCATTCGATTGACGCCTTTGTTGATGTTGATGGAGAAGTTCATCTCATTGATGGTATCGTCGACTACCAAACCGGCTACGATATTGGTTATGATGATAATTTCCATTACAGTCGTCTTTTACCTTCCCGTCTAACGGGGAAAGATAAAGAAGATTTTATGGAATGCGCAGAGCTTGGTTGTAAAATGCTTGGCATGAAAAATTCTGCCGCTCATATTGAAATTATTATGACTAAAAACGGTCCACGCCTTGTCGAAATTGGCGCTAGAAACGGTGGATATCGTGAACGTATGTATCGCCTCGCAAACGGAATTGATATCACCGGCAACGCTTTAGCTCTAGCTTTTGGAAAGGCTCCAGATATTCAGCCAAGAAAGCATGAACCGGTTGCAGTTTTGGAACTCTTCCCGAAAGAGCCGGGCGAATTCATTGGTATTAAAAACGAAGAAGCTTTAAGAAAACTTCCATCGCTTGAATATCTTTCAATTAAGCATGAACCAGGTGAATTCATCGGTAAATCCTCTGACGGCTTTAAAATGACTGCCGTTGTTATTCTTCATAACGAAGACTCTGAACAATTTGAAAAAGACTTAAATTTCGTAAATAACAAAGTCTGTGTTTTGACAAAAAAATAGCCCGAAGGCCATTTTGGTGGGGGCAGCTGGGCTCGAACCAGCGACCAAGCGGTTATGAGACGGCTGCTC
>CAZCZD010000007.1:0-353 GCA_964503305.1 uncultured Candidatus Saccharibacteria bacterium
CAATCGAAAACCTTTTACACGCTCCGGGATCCTGAAGAATTTTATTCATGCTGTCTCCTCAAAAGACGAAATCCAACCCGATTCTGAATGGAACGAAAATTACTCATACTATCCTGCCAATTCTTTTCCTTTGCTTTCCGGAGCTGAAAAGTTTATGAATTCCGCTGCGATTCTTAAAAGCCCTGCGGCAGCAATGTCGCTCTCCCGGATACCTGATTCTGACGCTCTTTCGGGAGTTCCGTATCAGGTCGATTCCGCAGCTACCATGCTGGCATCAAAAATCTCAAAGCAACTGAAAGAAATGCTTGGATAGTATTTACATATCAGCGTGAAGGAAATATCGAATCTGATAC
>CAZCZD010000007.1:363-36867 GCA_964503305.1 uncultured Candidatus Saccharibacteria bacterium
CGATGTCGGTGTTTCCTGTATGAACGCTGTCGGGTTTTACAATCTGAAGCTGCTTGATTCCCTTGTGCCGCAGCAGACAATTCTCAATGATCTCTTCTTTGACAGAACGAACAGAGTATACATCCTGACAGGTGCGAACCGAGGCGGAAAAACGACATTTACACAAGCATTGGGACAATTATTCCTTTTGGCACAAGGCGGGATTTTTGTTCCCGCAGATAAATTCGTTTTTACCCCGGCAGATCTGATCCTGACGCATTTCCCGGCTGATGAGGACCGCACACTGGACCTTGGCCGGTTGGGAGAAGAATGTAAAAGATTCCGTGATCTGTATGCTGTTTCCTCTGAGCGCAGTCTTTTTCTGTTGAATGAAACTTTTTCCACGACTTCTTTCGAAGAAGGATATTATATTGCCCTGGATTCAGTACGGGCCATTCTCAACCGCGGTTCGCGGACTGTTTATAACACTCATATGCACAAACTTGCTTCCGATCTGGAGTCTACGATCAATGATCCGTCCAGCAACGGTAAAGCCGTGTCGCTGGTTGCGGAATCCAGTAATGAAAAGAACACCTTTGTTGTCAAAATTGCCCCGCCGGAAGGGAAATCTTACGCCAGAAACATTGCTGAAAAATATGGAGTTACCTATGAATTGCTGACTTCATCCAAGTCCTGATTCCAGTCTGAACCACTCCATTGTCAAGGACTGGCGCAGCTCAGAGTCCGTTTGTTTCATAATGGATATCTGACCCGTTTTCGGATGGACAAACATAAAGAATAGCATATTTATCAGCAGTATAATAATACAGATAAACGGATGTACCATCTTCAGTGAGCCATCCTGTTGCCTTCTGTATCTGATCTTCATTATAGTAATTCTGATAAATCCTATCCATCCAACCCTTTATTGCTGACGATGCCACTTCCTTTCCTTCTCCATACAGTGAACTGAGTGCTCCCATCAGATACTGGAAATTCAGTGTGCTGCAGTCCTCCTGGAATTCATATGTAATCATTCGCAATGCATCCTGATAAAACATATACACAAGATCCGCTGTGAATCGGCTGACTGCAACAGATGATCCCGAAATCATTACAGACCAATCTGAGGAATTGCGGAGCTCCATGGGAATATCTTCTGTTAATGAAACCTGCTGCGGATTCATCCCCCATGCAATTCCATTCCGGAAAACAAATTTTTTCTGATCCGTCATTACCATCTCACGAATACTTTGGGTTCCGGTTCCTTCCGAGACGCAGGTTCCCTGTGAGAAGAGAAACAAAACCAGGCACAGGATCACAATCGTTTTTTTCATTGTTACCCTCTTTCTCCGTTTATCCTTCCGCAATGGAACGGATCTGGGCTGTTGTTTCAGAGACAATTCTTTGCGTTTCATCCTTAAGATTATTCTCAGGGTTGTATTCAATGATATTCCCAAAGGTTATAAGCCTTCTATTTTTATCCGTGTACATGGGAAGCATTCTAAGGCGCTTTGCTTTCTTTTTCCAATAAATATCCGCAAGCATTACGAATCCCGGAGATAATTCCCCGATTCCTTCACTTGGATATTTGTTCTCAGGATTTTCCGGGAAGATAAGAATATTATCCCCTGCTTCCATGGCCTCCATCGTAATCCGGAAAGTCTCTCTCAGCTTCAGCGGAGAATCCCTGTATACAGGAATACATTCAAGCTGTCCCATAACATTGACACTCAGCCATGCTGCCATTTTTGCAAGAATTCGTTTCTCAAATTCAGGCATTCCCTTCTGGCGGCTCGTTGTGTTTTCATAGATGTATTCCGTAACTGCGCGCTTGTCATTCATCATGGAAGAAATTGCCCAGGCGCGGATCGGAACAGGAATATACATTTTACAAGCCATTGGACCGTAAAACTCTCCATGATTACACAGGAAAACAAGCGGATTATCATCATCCGTGATGATGTGGTCGGCATTCCTCAATTTGCAGCGAAAATGCATTTTACACAAAACAATCAGAAATCTGGAAAGATAAGGCTGCCTGTATGGTTCCCTGATTACCTTCGCAATCTGCTTTTGAAGCGCTTCATTTTCCTGTCCGGCTTCCTGAATATTCATCAGTTTTCGGATCTTTTGGATATACCTTGTACTGATTGGAAAACGGAACGAACTGATCAGTGCTCCTATCACAACAAGGAAAACAGGAACAACCATGATCGGCTGAAACCTTGCAGCAAGTTCATCCGCTGTTTCCGGAAATCCTTTTTTATTCACAAGGCAGAAAATACCCAATGCAATAAGGGAAAGAGTGTCACCAAGAAATCTGGCAAGATTCCAGTTGGCAATCCTCAGTTTCCAGTAATCCTGCGGGATTTCTCCGCCGGCTGCGCTTATAGCGTCCGGCATCAACTCCTCGATTCTCCCAAGCCCGGTCATACTCAGTGAACCACCGATTGTGCATATGACAAGAAACACATCCACACGTGCATAATCAATTTTACCGGCTATCAGCATCTGTATGCAGAGTATAATCCCGGCAAGCCACAACACCAGTCCGATACAGATCAGCCAGGTCGGATCTTTCATTCTTTTTCGTTCCGAACGCCGAAGCAGCAGAAAACCTGCTTCAGCCGGTAAAACTGTGCATAATACAGCTATGCACATGGCTGAAAGAAGTCCGTCCCTGTTTGTTGCCAGAAGAGCATACATGCATGTAATTGTCAGTTCAACAGCCATGACCAACAGGAGGCTGATCCATTCCATGGCATGATAAGCATGGGCCTTATGAATAACATCCGTTTCAGAACCCGATTCCGCAACCGGTTCATCATATCTGTTTCGCAGTCGATGAAAAACATAAACCCTGTTAATTACAAGAAGTAAAAATCCACCAGCCGGCGCCCACCCTTTTTCCCATCCGAAGTGACAAATCAGGATCAGGGACATACCAACCATGATCAAAAGCTGCAACGATATGCTGAAAAGTTTCGTGCGGGACGAAAGCTGCTCATTCTCTCCAAGAATCCGGGAAAGCCGGTCTGTATTGGATTCGGCAAAAAGGCATAAAGCTACAGCAGCATAAAGGATCCAGATTTTTTCACTCCGGATATCCGAAGGAAACAAGCCCGCCAGGATGAATCCAATGAGGAGGAGGATGATAAACAAAAGAACAGACCACCGTTTTGCGTATGAAGGCAGGTACTTCCTGTTTTTGCCCAGCATTCCCGATATAATTATAACTGCTTTTCCGCACAAATAAAGGACCCCGCCAAATACGGGCATGTCGGCAAGCATATTTGAAAGGATCATGCAGTAAATATATCCATATAATTGTGTTATCGCCGCACGTAACGGCATTTTTCCGGATATCTTGCTGTTCAATTTATCTCTGATCCTTTCGCTTTGCTGAAGATTAAGCGTACTCCGATAATGACCGGTATCGCAAGCGCTGAAGCCATAATGGCATATAAAAGAATATGGCTTATGCTGAGACGATCCAGCGCAAATTCGATTCCCCCGCAAATCCCAATCACGGGAATCAGTATAATCATTGCTGTGTTCCTGATTTTCCTGCCTCTATTATCGCATTTCACACCGGAAAGATATATCCCCCACACAAGAAGTATCGCAGAGATAATCTGCTGCAGGTATACAAAACTGTACTCAAGATGAAAATCATAGCGAAGGCTTTCAAGGACAATACCGCCTGCTCCGCACAGGATCAGGAACAGATTCCATAAATCGCCGGGTTTTCCCTTTCCGGAAAAAACAAAGCAGACGAGACTCAGGAACAGAATAACAGCAAGGATCGCTGAAAAAAGGCGTGTATCCAGATAATATGTTCCGTCATAATTAACAGACAGGAATGTTCCGGCAGGAAACTTGCTGTCGATAAGCGGCCTGCTGACATTAAAACCTTCAAAAAGCCGCTCCCCGAGCCTTTCAGCCGTAATCATGAGCGGAATTGAGCAGGAAACAATGTCCAGCAATGTTCTTTTATTCTCTCCCGTAATCATTGCACACAACGCGGCTGCAGCGAAAACCCCGGCAATCAACCCAAACAGACTGAATCCTCCGGTTGTAATATTCACCCAATAAGGAAAAGGAATCCCCGGATGATTCAGCAAGCAGAAGAACAGCCTCGATCCAAGTACGCCGAACAGTATGGATAAAAAAGCCAGTAAAGGTATGGAACCTTTGCGGACATTAAAATATCGGCACAGGACCAGAAGTGAAAGCAAATACGCCAGTGCTCCGACAGCGCAAAACAGTCCGTAAGTATAAAACTGAACTCCGAGTACGGTAATTACAGGAGCTTCTTCCCAAAGAATCATACGCCTCTCTCCTCAGGGGATCTTTACTTTCTTTCCTCTATAGGGACTGCGGTGGCAAAAAATATAATATCGCTCTGAGACCTGAGACCGGCAACTGTATTGCCTTTAATGTGAACCAAAGGATTATCCGGATCCGGCCCGATCATAATCATTTCAGCTGTATTCCCGCCGTCAAGATTGAATGCCTGTATACAGCCGAGTTCTTTCATGATTTCAGCAAGTTCCGCATGTGAAACGCCGCGCTCGGACCCTTTGCCTTCAACAATAACCATTACATAGCTCAGCGGCCCGGTCTGTCCGATCGCAGAACGAGGCTCATGGCCCTTGGGGTTAAATTCATATTCTCTTTCCTTTGAATTGATTTCTCCGTCCACAACCAGTGCAGGGCCGAATGTGAACGCATTGACAATCTCATCCCCGTGTTCTTCAGTATATTCTGCAAGGCCCTGCGATTGAATAAACAGATGAAAATCGCCCTTGTCGTCAATAATGAGTGTATCTTTAACCTTACTGGTTTTATTCCTTTTAAACTTCTGTGTGATCACCTGGGACATACGAACTTCAAATCTTTTCTTTTCGGGTACTTCAACAAAAAGATCACCGTTCATCGCAATAACTGCATTGTTGTTCTTTGCGATTGTTTCCAGATGATCCGTCCTGGAGCTGGAAACGCCGTCTTTTGTTGCTGTTCGAATCTGGGAAGGATTGGCTATCTCCACAAAAGCGGCATGTACAGTGGCGGAGAAATACTCTTTTTCTTCAATTCGTACACGAATAGACTGATCTTCGTATCCGTCCGTGCTGAAATGATCCGGATCAGGCAGAGGCGGCACGGTAAAATCCTTAAAGGACAGCTCCCAGGCATCAGGAATGCTGAGCGCTGAAGGATTCTCCATGGGTTCTATATCAGAAGCATCAAAAAAAACCTCAGCTTCCTCCGCAAGAGCAGAAGAAACGATTATACTTCCGAAGTCCAATGAAATGCCCTCGTCATCCTCTTCAAACTGATCCTGCCACAGCGTTTCTGCCTCATGAAGAACGGAAGGTGACGAAATGACAAAAGGAATTGAAGCGATCATTGCCGCACAAAGCACAGCAAGAAAAATCCGAAAGCACAGTTTCATAAATACTCCTTAAACATACAGATCAGTCATACGGATTATTGTTCTTCGTCTTCTGAAAGCCTGTTGTTTGCGATTTCTATCAACCTGCCTGCAAGTTCTTCGTCTTCCACAAGAATGAATTCTTCGTCTTCTTCGCCGTCATCGCCTGTTGTATTTTCAACTTTGCATACGATACACTCTTCGCCGTTCTCATCCGCTTCCTGCCCGATTTCAGTCAGCAGCGCGTATTCATCTCCGTTGTAGAAAAAGTAATCACGAACGGCAAACTCATATTCATTCCCATCCTCATCTTCGAAGATGATTGTATCCTGCTCCATGCCGTCCCTGTTTTCAAATTCGTCCATAACCTTGACCTTCTTTCTGATTTTATTCGTAAAAATTATAGTCAACAAACTGTTGTTTGACAAGCTGACTTTTCCTGTTCTATCATTGGTTCGACGGATCATCTTTTTTTTTTCAGCGGATGCCTCGTTCCATCCTTCTCCTGAACAATGATGCTGTCCAGCATTTTTTTCAGGTTTTCGCGATATCCGTCCAGGTATTCTTTGCGAAGAGAAGCCTGCTCGGCAGCTTCCGCGTCCGTCAATCCGCCTGTTTTTTGTTTTCTTGCAAGCTCGTTTATTCGTTTGATTTTTTCCGAATCCATTTTGGTTCACCTCATTGTCTGCTTAATCGGTTCGAAAGGAGTAATATGGAAATGATTCAGGGTAAATGGTTCGCTCCGGGAGAGGAGCTGTCTCCTGAAGTATTGTCTGTTCGTAACAAAGTCTTTGGAATTACAGAACCCTCCGTGGATTCTGAGGGTTGGAATGCCCTTGTTTATTCGGATGACACCCCGGCAGCATCAGGCCGCATCTGGTGGGAGGACGGATCATACCGTATCGGTAAAATCTGTGTACTTCCCCATTTGCGGGGAAACCATCTGGGGGATCTGGTGCTTCGTCTGCTTTTGTTCAAGGCTCAGTCACATGCTGCACGTGAAATACGCCTTGTTTGTCCGGAAACAACAGAGGGATTTTTTTCCAGACTTGGATTTCGTTCTGTAGCGCAGGAATCCGGCATGCTTGAGATGCTGCTACCCGGGGATGAAATTGAACTCGATTCCTGTGCTTCCTGTAAAAAGGAAAACTGTCCAAACAGGAAATAGATTCATCTTCTGCTGTCCTTTCCGGCCAGCAGAATCAAAAGAATACTCAACCCTGTCCCTCCGGCGCTCACCGCCAGATCGCCAATGCTGCTTCCCGTGCTGAGTACATCTGCTGTGCTGAGCACAAGAAATGTCCCGCAGCACAGCACAACAATCCATACGACAACAGGCAGCCAGGAAAAACCATTGATGTTATGATTCCGGATTGTCCATAGGATAAGAGGCAGAAACGAAACAACCAGCCAAATGATCTGTTCAACCCATACAGTTCCCTGAATGGGAAAGGAATGAATTCTGAATCTTACGGAAAAAGCACGGATCTGTCCCCAGATGCACAGTACTGTCCAGAAGAGGTCTCCGTTTCCGTCAAATTCCTTTCTTCGCAAAATCAGCCAAAGAACAAGCCCTGAAAAAATAATTACCGAGAATATAAGTTCTGTACGGGAGGGGGTAAAATATCCCATTTCAGAAAATATAGCCGTTTCAGGCAGGGGGGCAAAAACAGGCTTCCCCCTGGATAGAGCTGTTGCCTGTTCAAATATTTTCCATATGGCAATCCCTGGCAGTACACCAAACCCGGCAGCGTTCAGTCTTTCCAGGCGAGTACCGGTGTTATTTCCCCTTTTCTTTCGTTCAATCATCCAGATCCACGAAAAAAGCAGTATTGTTAAAAATGCAGCCGCAGCTCCGACACCTGATACAGTTATACGGATTTCATGAATTGAAACCAGTACTTCGCCGGAGTACGGCGCAGAAACGGCAGAAACTGCGATCGCAATGGCAAAGGCCGCCAGAACGATGATCAGTGTGCGCAGCAGGGCTTTCAATACCAGCACTTTTATGCCCCCTCTTTAAAAACCCACTGACGTTGAATCCGGTAACTGAGAAAATACAACAGCGTATCCACAAGCAGTTTGGCTAACAAAGGAGACATTCCCAGCAATCCAAGCCCCTTGATTCCCAGCGTGGAAAGAATAATGATGATAACCGCTGTAACGATATAACGAAGAACAGCGCCTCTTTTTTCCCTGACTTTGAAAACAACGTCCTTATTCAATTTAAAGTTCAGAATACCGCTGAACAGCCGGGCTGTATAGTTGGAAAGTGACGTATTATCCAGTTTGATGCCAAAGGGCAGTGCGAATTCCAGCCGGATCCCAAGTGCGGGAAAAAGATATACACGAAGGACATTGAACAGAAGCTGGTCGACAAGAAAGCAAAACAAGGAAGCAGCCGCAAACTTAATGAAGCTTCCGAGTATGACCTTATAAATCCTGTAAGAATCACGAATGGGATGAAAATGGGTTCCTTCATTTCCATTTTCATAAATTGTTTCGATTGTCACAGGAACAATGGGTATCTTTGCTGTTGTACACGCAATCAAAACCTTCATCTCATATTCATACCGATCCCCTTCAACATTGAGCATGAAGGATAAATAATCCCTTGGAAACGCGCGTAATCCCGTTTGTGTATCCGGAAGCCAGACACCGTAGAAAAGTTTGAAAACAGTTGAAGTTATTTTGTTTCCTGATTTTGACTTTGGGGGAACTTCAGGCAGGTTAAAATCTCTGCTTCCAAGATATAAAGCATTTTGTCCGCCTGACAGTTTCTCAGCAAGCCGGATGCAGTCCGGCACCGTATGCTGTCCGTCAGCATCAGCAGTAATGATTCCCTTTACTTCCGGAAGATGTTCTTCAATATACCGATATCCGGTTTTCAGAGCAACACCTTTCCCTTTGTTTATATCGTGATGAAGTACGATTGTCCTGTCGACAGACTCAACATCCTTGAATATTTGCTGATATGTGGCTCCGCTTCCATCGTCCACCACAACAATGTATCCAAACCCGGCTTCTGACAAAGCACGGATATATGCAGCGAGACGGTCATCCGGTTCCAGTGAAGGAATCAGAATCGCCGAATTTTTTACCGCATCTGTAATATTATTCATCCGGTATAATACCTGATCCTTTCGTAAAAATACTTTATTATTATACAAAAGATCCAGCCAAAACACAATATATACTGCCGCCGCCCATCGTTGACATACAATATCTGTGAAGATATAATATTCTTTGATCCAATGATACGGAGGTGCCTTATTATATGGGAATCATCCCTTCCAGAAATCTTGATGAGCAGAAACGGGAAGTAAACGGGATAACTTATTTCGACCGCGGAACCGTCACCGGCAGAAACGGCAGGAGCTATGACCGGTATGCGATTCAGACACATTTTGTGGAAGTCGGAGAAGATCCGGCAGAACTTGTTCGGAAATATGTACTACCCCTGTATGCTGAAGGTGATGTTCTTTCTTTCGGGGCCAAAGTGATGGCCATGTGCACACGCAATGTCAAAACCAAAGATGAGGTTCATCCGGGATTCTGGGCTAAAAAACTGGCTCCTTTTGCCGGAATCAACAGTACCGGTGTAGGAATGCATGAGCCGTATAAGCTCCAGCTTGTCATTGATATGTGCGGGCTTCCGAGGGTTCTTCTGGCTGCTTTTGTCAGTGCCGTTACAAGACCGTTTGGTGTTCACGGGCTTTTTTACAAAATATGCGGAAAAGGCGTCGGAGGAATTGACGGATTCTATTTCCGCTCAAGTTTTGAACGCTATAAGGAACTTGCCCTGATCAATCCTCCGAATCCGGTTGAACTGTGCAATAAGCTGGAAAGCGAAACAGGTGTTCCCGTTGTATTGATGGATGCCAATGATATCGATCAGAACCAGCTTGGCAAATGTACTTCTTTTCCGCTTACCGATGATGAAATACAGGATGCCATGTCAGACAATCCCTCCGGCCAGGGGGATGAACTGACTCCTTTGATTCTGATTCGTCCCCTGAACAGCAAAAAATGAGACACGTACCGTCATCCGACACTGTTCATGCAGGAATCCTGACGTTTAAGGACGCCTTGATTCCAAACAGCACCGATTATGATCGGGAACGCTGGATTTATGTTCCCGATCATTATAGTGAATATCGTTATATTCTTGGGACTCGCGGGTCCCATCCTTTAATCTGCATTGGTATCAATCCTTCAACAGCTTCTCCGGATCACCTTGACAATACACTTAAAAGCACCCAGCGTATTGCCCTGAACAACGGCTTTGATTCCTTCATCATGTTCAATGTATATGCGCAGCGTGCCACTCTGCCGGATGATATGGAAAAAGAAATGAATCCACAGCTGCACCTGGAAAATATGAAGGCTTTCGAATGGATTCTCAACCAGTACCGTATACCTTGCACAGTATGGGCTGCATGGGGTGCCCTGATCACCAAGCGGAATTATCTTTCCGCTTGTTTAAGAGATATGGTTCAGATCGGAAATCGCTACAATGCTGAATGGGTAACGTCAGGCCCGCGAAGCAAGGCGGGCCATCCGCATCACCCGCTGTATCTGCGGAGCGATTCACCCCTGGAGCCGTTTTCCGATCTTCTGTCTTATCTGGATTCGCTGAAGTAATTCCAGAAAAGCAAACATGTTCGGAGGTTTTGCTTTATGATGAAAACATATGATGAGTCCTTTACGATTCTGACACGCGACTGTGACATGAAGGGCACCTGGCGTCTCAGCGCAGTTCTTGAGGCTATGCAGGAAGCCGCCGGCTCCCACAGTCTTTTGCTTGGATGCGGCCGGGAAGATCTACTGAAAAAGAATGCGGTATGGGTCCTTTCCCGGAGCGAAATTCATATGAATCGTTATCCGCGTGCCGGTGAAAAAATTACGGTCCACACCTTTCCTATGCCCACAAGAATCTGCTTCTTCCCCCGCTATTACATTTTTACAGATGATCAGGGAGAAACTGTCGGAAAAGCCGGAACACTCTGGCTTCTTCTCGATACCATTACCCGAAAAATGCTCCCGCCGGGTGATGTGGCCCGTCTGATTCCGGATAACAGAGATCTTGCCGTACCCATGAAACTTCCGGCCACTGTGGGAAATCTTCAGGGGGAAGAATTTGTTACGGAATATACCCCTGTTTATACGGATCTTGATGTAAACGGACATGTCAATAACGCACGATATGCAGACTGGTTATGCAACACACTTGGAATTGAACAGATGAAAAACTATGAACCCGAAACTGTAATCTTCAATTACAATCATGAAATACTTCCGGGGCAAAAAATTATCCTCCATCGTATTCAGAAAGATATGCAGTACCGACTTGCCGGCTACCTCGGTGAAACTGTCGCGTTTGAAATCGGCGGAATTCTTCGGAAAACTCCCATCATCTGATTCTTGCGGTTTGGAAACTAAGACCCCCTGAAATGATTTTTCTTTTATAACAATAAGATCAGTTTTTCCCTTACGTGATCGAGACGTTCATCTGTCAGACCAAAGTCCATTTTTCTGTAGCTCCATGAACATCTTGATATTTCATTTTTTTCAAACGTTTTATGAATACATTCATACCATTTAAGCGTATCTTCCGGCGAAACAGTGTCAATTACTCCGTATTCTCCGCAATAAAGCGCGGTATTTCTTTCCCGGGCGGTTTTTATCGCTGTTGCAAAGGATCTTTCAAAGAAACTGCCGTCAATACCCGCGCTTTCAAAAGATACTCTCGCATTCCGGTCCAACGATGGTACCCAGTAAGCTCCCTGGTGGGTAAAGGGAAGCGGATCATAACAATGAAAATTATAAATCACACGGTCATCCGCCGGTGCAGCAAGTTCCGCCAGCGCATCCGGAGCGTTGTTGTGGTAGCTTCCAAGCAAAATCAACGACCTCGGTGCCTTATTCCGAATTGTGCGGATACATTCCCGTGAAATCATATTCCAGGAATCGATAAAGCTTTTATCCGTTACTTCATTCAATAATTCAAATGCAACGTTTTTTTCATCAGTAAATTGCGCCGCCATCTCTTCCCAAAGACGGCAGAATCGGTTCTGAAGTTTTTCATTGAAGAAAAACCCTTCTTCTTTTTCACCGGCATCAAACGAAAATCCAGCCGTTTTATGCAAATCAAGAACCACTTTCAGCTTATTGTTCATCGCTGCTTTCAATGCATTCTCAATCCGCCTGAAGCCATCGGCCTTCCAGTTACCGTCTTCAGTTTCCATCACATTATAATCCACAGGAATTCTCACATGATCCATACCCCATCCTGCGACAATACTGAAATCTTCTTCCGAAATAAAATGATCCATGTGATCTTCCGAATAATCACATTGCGAAAACCATCCGCCAAAATTTACGCCCTTATAGAAACCGAAATCTTTCATTTTCATTCTGCCTGTCCCCCGATTGCATTCTGTAATATGTATTCTAAAACATAACGGCGTAGTATTCAATAAAATGATCAGTATACGAAAAAATAAATACCGCACCAATGTAAAACCGCACCAAAGAGCACAAAAAAATGCCAGATGAAATGTGCTCCCCTCTTTTTCATTGCAAAGGGGATAATTCCCAAAGTATACAGAATTCCGCCAGCGAGGATAAAGAAAAACAGCGGCAGGTTGTTATTCAGCATACCTGGAAGGAAAATAAGTCCGCACCATCCAAGGACAATATATAACACAATATGCGCCCAACGCATCCTGTTCGTTCCGAATACACCGATCAGTGTGATTCCTGTCAGGATAATCAGCCATTCAGCAAGACAAATCATGCTTCCATTTTTCTGAGGCCAGTATAACAGCCATAACGGTGTAAAGGTTCCACCGATCAACAGATAGATGGAAATGTAATCAAACCGCCTCCAAAGCCGTTTTACCTTCGTCCCCCATTTAAAGGAATGATATAAACAGCTCATCAGGAACATCAGAATAAAACAGATTCCGTATATGACTGATGCAATGATTTCAGCAGGATTTTGTGATTTTAACAGCAGGAGAATTAAGCCGGCAATACCCAGAAGTGCACCAATTCCGTGAGTTACAGCATTGCCTACTTCTTCAAGGACAGATCTTTTGGGAGGTTCTGGATACCTGATCGTTTCTTTCTTTTGTTTCATTTTTCTGCTCCTGTTCAGTCATCGGAAACCTGTTTTCCGGGGGATCCGGATATTCGGCAGTGTTACGAAAAAAGCTGCCGGTTCAAGATGGTTTTAATGGATTATCAAATGGATGGGAAACATTCCAATTCCGTTGGATAACAAAAAAAGGCGGCATCAGTTCCGCCCTTTATCAGATTCATTACTGATCCTTGTTATCGTTGTTTCCGTTTTCAATGGTTTTCATCGTCGGGAACAGCAGCACATCACGAATGGCCGCAGAATCTGTAAGCAGCATACACATCCGGTCAATGCCATAACCAATGCCTCCGGTAGGCGGCATTCCAATTTCCAGGGCATTCAGGAAATCCTCATCTGTATGATTTGCTTCTTCATCTCCCTGGGCAAACTGCTCTTCCTGTGCTGCAAACCGGGCGCGCTGATCAATCGGATCATTCAGCTCAGAGTAAGCGTTTGCCATCTCCCATCCATTCATAAAGAATTCAAAACGTTCCACATAGTCAGGATCTTCCGGTTTGCGCTTGGTCAGGGGGGATATTTCTACAGGATGATCCATAACGAAGGTTGGCTGAATGAGATGTTCCTCAACGTATTTTTCAAAGAACAGATTCAGGATATCCCCCTTCCCGTGACGGGATTCATATTCAACCTGATGCTCCTTTGCAGCTTTTCGGGCTTCTTCCAGCGTGTGTATCTGATCAAAATCCACGTCCGCATACTGCCTGACAGCTTCCTTCATCGTGATACGGGCAAAGGGTTTACCCAGATCCATTTCCACTCCGTTGTAGGAAATCTTTGTGGTTCCAAGGACCTCCTGCGCAACGGTCCGATACATCTTCTCCGTCAGGTCCATCATGCCATGATAATCCGTATAAGCCTGATACAGTTCCATCAGTGTAAATTCCGGATTGTGACGTGTATCCAGTCCTTCGTTGCGGAATACACGACCGATTTCATATACCCGCTCCAGGCCTCCCACAATCAGGCGTTTCAGATACAATTCGAGAGAAATACGAAGCTTAAAATTTTCGTCCAAGGCATTGAAATGGGTTTCAAACGGACGGGCTGCCGCACCGCCTGCGTTAGCCACCAGTATCGGTGTCTCCACTTCCATAAATCCCTGTGAATCCAGGAAACGTCGGATGGCACTGATAATCCTGGAACGTTTGATGAAGGTATCCTTGCTGTCCGGATTCATAATCAAATCCACATAGCGCTGACGGTACCGAAGATCCACATTGGTCAGTCCGTGGAATTTTTCCGGAAGGGGTTTCAGGCTCTTGGAAAGAAGTGTGAAACTTTCCGCATGAACGCTGGTTTCTCCTGTTTTAGTCCTGAAAACAGTCCCGCGAACGCCAACAATATCACCGATATCGTCCTTTTTGAACTCTGCATAGGATTCTTCACCGATTTGATCCCGTGCTACATAAACCTGAATCGTTCCTTTGAGATCCTGTATGTGGCAGAATGAAGCTTTTCCCATGATCCGCTTGCTCATCAGACGTCCGGCAACAGACACGGTTTCTCCTTCCAGCGTGTCGAAATTCTCCTGGATATCTGCTGAATGATGAGATACTGCATATTTTGTAATCCGGTAGGGGTCCTTTCCTGCTTCCTGCAGCACCTTGAGCTTATCGCGACGGATCAGCTCCTGTTCACTCAGCGAAGGGGTCAATGGATTCGTGGGATATTCTGCCATGCTCTGTCATTCCTTTTCTGTTTCTCATTTAATCCGGACTGGTATAAGGGATGGCCGCCGAACGAAATAGCAACGGGACTCTCGAAACCATTCAGAATTACATCTTTTTGATGGACAATACTTTATAGCGGATTGTACCCGCGGGAATTGCAATTGTAACAGTCTGATTCCGTTTTGCGCCAAGAAGTCCGGCACCCACCGGGCTTTCATTTGAGATCTTGTCCTCGGCAGGATCCGCCTCGTTGGCCCCTACAATTGCATATTCATATGTTTCGTTTTCATCCAGATCCTTTACTTTGACGATCGTACCGATAGAAACACGTTCAGTCGTTATTTCATCATCGGCAACAACAGTAGCCGTCCTTATTGTTGCCTGCAGGCGAGTAATTTCTTCTTCTACCTTTGCCTGTTCCTTTTTGGCTTCATCATACTCAGCGTTTTCACTCAGGTCTCCGAATCCACGGGCAATTGCGATTTGCTCGCTGATTTCATTACGCCGGACAGAAATAAGATAGTCGAGTTTCTCCTGCAGGTTTTTCAATCCACTCTCTGTCAGTACCGTTCCTTTTTCCTCGGACATGGGTTTCAGGCTCCTTTCACATACAAGAAACACCCTGCAGCCGTCCTACGGAGACAAGGTGTTTCAGATAATCTTCTGAGAATGAAAGAAATTATACCCGCTTTTATGTATATTGTCAATGTTGGGATATACGTACTTCTCTCCTGTGTACTTCTCTCCTGCGGGGGTATACGTACTTCTCTCCTGCGCATTCCCGATTCAGTCAAGGAAACCCAGATATTCATTGAATACATTGAAAAGCATATCGCCGGACGCAACCGGAAGCATGTAATCTGTATTCCCTATATTTTCGAATTTGAACAGATCCTTTGCTTCCGTCAGTACCAGCGCAGGAAAAATATCCACATGTTTGCCGAAGAGTACTTCAAGATAAGGCACATATTTGGCAGCCTGAAGTACTTCATCCGTTTGGATATCCTTTTTCATCTTAAATTCGAGCGAAAACACACCGGAGTCTGTAATTACAAGAACATCCGCATAAATCCTGATATATTTCCTCAGATTTAACCGAAGTTCAAAAGCAATTTCCCATTGATCAACATGGAGTCCTGACATGTTTTTAATGTCATCGAACAGCATTAGCATGGTCTTTCTGCAGTCTGTAAATGAATGTATCAAACCTCTTGTATCATTCAGGTTGCGTCCGATGCGTCTGCAGCCTGTTTCCAGTTCCCGGAGCCATTGCGTTTCAGCTTCCTTCATGAATTCCTGAACTGTGCCGTACCATCCGGAGAATTCATACAATCCCTCATACGGAGCTTTCTGCTGTACAAGCGCGTGCCATCCATATTCCGCATCCTTATAGCACAATTCCCTCATCAAAGCAGATGAAACAAGAATCCGGTTGATCTCGGTCCTGCTTGTATTCAGAATCTTTGCCATTTCTTTTGCTTTTATTCCGTCATTTCCGGCGATCACTGCATAAACCTGCAGTTCCAGCTCAGAAAATAATGTTGTCTCTTTTCTGTGCATCCTGCAGATTCCCCCATCCGTACACTCTGTTTAACAAATGATTATTCAGCCTGTATATCTTTCAGATCGTACGGAGTTGTCTGATAAACCATATAATTAAGCCAGTTCGCATACAACAGGTTCGCATGGCTTCTCCAGGTTACCATCGGTTCTCTTGTATCGTCGTCATTCGGATAATAATGAACAGGCACCTCGATATCCAGTCCCGCATTTTTGTCACGAAGATATTCTTTTTCAAGCGTCTTTGGGTCATATTCACTGTGCCCCATAATAAATACCTGCCTGCCATTTTCCGTTGTAACGGCATAAACGCCTGCTTCATCAGAGGAAGCGAGAATCTTCAGTTTTCCGCACGCCTCAAGATCTTCACGTTTTACGGTTGTATGCCTGCTGTGAGGAGCCATAAATACATCGTCAAATCCACGAAGAAGTATATAGTTTTTTCTCTCCGCATGGTGGGGAAATACACCGAACAGTTTCTTTTCCAATGGATATTTCTTTATGCCGAAATGATAATACAGCGCAGCCTGTGCTCCCCAGCATATATGAAACGTGGAATGTACATGTTCTTTGCTCCATTCCATAATTTCGCATAATTCCTGCCAGTATTCCACTTCTTCAAAAGGCAGATGCTCTACCGGGGCACCTGTGATGATCATCCCGTCAAAATTCCTGTTTTTAATTTCAGGAAATGTCTTGTAAAAGGTTGTAAGATGTTCTGCTGACGTATTTTTCGATACATGTGACTGCATTTTTATCAGTTCAGTTTCCACCTGCAGCGATGTATTTCCCAGAAGGCGAAGCAGCTGGGTTTCTGTGTCAATTTTTGTAGGCATCAGGTTAACAATCGCAATCTGAAGGGGACGAATGTCCTGGGTTAATGCCCGGGTTTCAGTCATTACGAAGATATTTTCATTTGTCAATGTTTTATATGCGGGTAGTTCATTGGAAATCTTAATCGGCACGCTGTCTCATTCCTTTCAGGGCATCCTTCTGATTAGGGGTTAGTTTAGCATATCTCGCTGCCATACTCAAGGATCATAAGTTCTTGTGAACAAAAAAAGTACCTGCATCTGCAGGTACTTTCATAAAGGAACGCTTAATACATTCCGCCCATTCCGGCGCCGCCGGCAGGAGCCGCGGGTTCAGGCTGCGGAATATCCGCCACCAGGGATTCTGTCGTCAGCACCATGGCTGCGATGGATGCAGCATTCTGCAGAGCACTGCGGGTAACCTTTGTCGGGTCGATGATCCCGCGCTCCACCATGTCCACATACTCGCCCTTCAAGGCATCATACCCGTAACCGGGCTTCTTGGCATTCTTGATATGGTCCACAATAACGCTTCCGTCAATACCAGCGTTCAACGCAATCTGGCGGATCGGCTCTTCCAGGGCACGCAGGATAATCTGTACACCGGTCTTTGCATCGCCCGCATAACTGTCCAGCAGGGCCGCAACCTTCGGAATAACGTTCAGCAGCGCAATTCCGCCTCCGGGAACAATACCCTCTTCCGTAGCAGCACGCGTTGCGCTCAGCGCGTCTTCAATCCGCATCTTCCGCTCTTTCATTTCGACTTCTGTCGCAGCGCCGACCTGAATCACCGCTACACCGCCGGCCAGCTTGGCAAGGCGCTCCTGAAGCTTTTCGCGGTCGTAATCACTTGTGGTCTCAGCGATCTGTGCCTTGATCTGATTGATGCGGGCTTCAATCTGGCTCTTGTCCCCCGCGCCGTCAATGATCGTGGTGTTTTCTTTATTCACCTTTACCTGGCGCGCCTTGCCCAGCATATCTACTGTAGCTTCCTTCAGCTCCATTCCCGTTTCAGAAGAAATCACTGTGCCGCCGGTCAGAATAGCGATATCCTGCAGCATTTCCTTTCTCCTGTCACCGAATCCGGGAGCCTTGACGGAAACGCAGGTGAAAGTTCCGCGAAGTTTATTTACAACCAGTGTGCTGAGTGCTTCACCTTCAACATCCTCAGCGATAATCAGCAGCTTTTTGCCAGTTTGCACAACCTGCTCCAACACAGGAAGAACTTCCTGGATTGCACTGATCTTCTTGTCAGTAATCAGAATCAGGGGGTCATCCAGTACGGCTTCCATTTTTTCAGTGTCAGTAACCATGTAGGCTGAAGAATAGCCGCGGTCAAACTGCATGCCTTCCACCGTAGTCATTCCGGTCGTCATGGTTTTGCTTTCTTCCACAGAGATTACGCCATCCGCGCCAACTGTTTCCATTGCATCGGAAATAAGCTGACCAATCGTTTCGTCCGCAGCAGAGTTTGCGGCAACCTGCGCAATCGCCTGTTTGCCGTTAATCGGCTGGCTCTGTTCACGAAGGCCCTCGACAGCAGCTTCAGTAGCAGCTTCAATTCCTTTTTTCAGAATCATAGGATTTGCACCAGCCGCAAGATTCTTCAGGCCTTCACGCACAATTGCCTGAGCCAGCAGTGTAGCGGTTGTGGTGCCGTCTCCGGCGACATCGTTCGTCTTTGTGGAGACTTCCTTTACAAGCTGGGCACCCATATTTTCAAAGGGGTCTTCGAGCTCGATCTCCTTTGCGATGGTAACACCGTCATTTGTAATCAGCGGCGCGCCGTATTTCTTGTCCAGAACAACATTGCGTCCTTTCGGACCGAGCGTAATTTTAACGGTATCTGCAAGCGCATTAACACCTTTTTCAAGGCTGCGGCGAGCTTCTTCGCCGTACTGAATCTTCTTTGCCATAATATCTTAACTCCTTCTGATTTTTATCGTTTCACGTTTTATTCAACGATTGCGAGGATATCACTCTGGCGGACAATAATGAGCTCCTCACCGTCAATCTTAACTTCCGTTCCGGCGTACTTGGAATAAATAACTTTCTCTCCCGCCTTCACGTGCATGGTAATCTCTTTTCCGTCCACATTTCCTCCGGGACCGACAGCAATAATAATCGCCATCTGGGGTTTTTCCTTGGCAGCACTGGTCAGGATAATGCCTGATTTGGTTGTTTCTTCTGCTTCACAGTTCCTGATGACAACGCGGTCACCCAACGGCTTCACAGTCATGAATCAATTCCTCCTGTCATAACTTCTCTCAATCTGTTTTAGCACTCATCAGCTTCGAGTGCTAACAACATAGTGTAATATAATGCATTTATGCCTTTGACGCAAGTTATTGCTTTCTTGAAAACAGCCAAATTGCTGTATTATTCTTAAATATGATCTTCCATTCTTCATTTTACTCGTTAATTCTTCGATTAAACATCCCAAATCATTATGATACAATCCTTTTCAGTTAATACAGACTATTTTTATCCCCGATTACCGAAAAGGATTTTTAGGATCATGAGTATAAACTGCGAGCTTTCATCACTGTTGCTTGAATGGTACGATCGCTGTGCCCGTATAATGCCCTGGCGTGATATTCATGATCCTTATAAAACCTGGATCAGCGAAGTCATGCTGCAGCAGACGCGGGTTGATACGGTGATTCCCTATTATAATCGGTTTGTGTCCCGTTTTCCGACGCTATCCGATCTTGCTGCAGCAGAAGAAAAAGATGTGTTGAAATTATGGGAAGGACTCGGCTATTATTCCCGCGCCCGCAATCTTCTGAAAGGCGCATGCCAGGTAATGGAACAGTTCGGCGGCGTCCTCCCCGATGATGCGGATAAACTCAAAGCAATAAAAGGAATCGGTCCGTATACCGCAGGAGCAATTGCATCAATCGCATATGGTCTTCCCGTTCCTGCCGTCGATGGAAACGTGCTTCGTGTTTATTCAAGAATATTCGGAATCAGAACAGACATATCCGACTCCACAATCCGGAAAAAAATGGATACGATTGCATCATCCGTCGTTCCTCCCGATCGGCCGGGTGATTATAATCAGGCTGTTATGGACCTTGGCGCAACAATTTGTATACCAGGTACCCCAGATTGCGACAGATGTCCTGTCCGCGCTTTGTGCAATGCCTTTTCCGTCGGTGACGCACAGGATCTTCCTGTAATCACACGATCCGTTCCTCAAAAGATATACAAGTGGAGTATCCCTGTGATCTGCTGTGATGGAAAGACACTTATCAGATGCCGAACCGAATCCCTGCTGCATGGATTATGGGTATTCCCGATGCTTGACTGCGCGCCATCGGATGTTCCTTTTTTCCTTCAGAAAAAATACCGCATGGATCCTGAATGCAGCGGCGATATTTCACAAGCGCGGCATGTATTTACACATCAGATCTGGGAAATGTCCGTTCAGCCGATTACAGTCCATGCAGTCACAAACCCGCCGCGGGATTACAAATGGTATTCGATATCTGAACTTGACAATCTTCCGTTTCCTGTTGCAATGAAAATACCGCTGCGTGTCGCTCGCGGCATGATATAATCTGAAAAATAATAAATGCACCTTTCTTCCGTTGAAAGGTGCATTTGGAAATCTGTTCCCTCTTATGCATTCAGCATAAAAGCTTTATAGGCTTTCACGGCCTCATACAGGTCAGCTTTTGAAATAATCTCCATAGGTGCATGCATGTTCAGCACAGCCACTCCGCTGTCTACAACTTCCATTCCATACAATGCGCAAATGTACGCAATGGTTCCGCCGCCGCCAAGATCGACACGGCCAAGCTCGGCTGTCTGCCAATTTACATTATTGCTGTCCATCATTTCACGGATTCTGCCAAGAAATTCTGCGTTGGCGTCATTGGATCCGCTCTTTCCGCCTCGTCCGGTAAATTTATTGAAGCACACACCCCGTCCCAGATATGCAGCATTCTTTTTTTCGAAAGCAGATGCGTACAAAGGATCGTATCCGGCACTTACATCGCAGGAAAGCATTCGGCTGTTTCTGAGCGTCCTGCGCACAGTCAGGTCACTGTATTGTCCCATCAGGTTGCTGATTTCTGCAACGGCATCTTCAAGATAATGAGCCTGCATGCCTGTGGCTCCGACGCTTCCGATTTCTTCTTTGTCTACAAGCATGCCGCAGCATGTATGCTCCGGCGTTGCCGTAATTGCAAGAAGAGCCTCGAGTTCAGCAAAGGCACAGCTTCTGTCGTCATGACCATATCCGATAATCATGGATCTGTCCAGACCGAAGTCTCTTGCTTTTTCTGCCGGAACAGCTTCTATTTCTGATGAAAGCATATCCTCTTCTTCAATGCCGTACTGATCTTTCAGTATTTTCAGCAGTTGTGCCTTTACCGGTTCCTTCTCCTTACCTGTCAGCGGCATGCCTGCCAGAATAATATCAAGATTTTCACCGGTTATCGCTTCACTGAGTTTCTTCGACGACTGCTCCTGGGAAAGATGAATCAGCAGGTCGCTGATACCGATAACCGGATCCTTATCGTTTTCTCCAATATTGATTTTAACAACGGATCCGTCCTTTTTAACGACAACTCCGTGAAGGGCAAGCTGTCTTGCTACCCACTGGTATTTCTTTATTCCTCCATAATAGTGGGTATCCGCCAGGGCAAAATCCGAATCCTCATAAAATGGATTCTGTTTGAGATCGATCCTGGGAGAATCGATGTGTGCACCCACAATGTTCATTCCGTCTTCCAGCGGTTTATTCCCAAGATAAAAGGCAACAACAGCCTTGTTCATCTTGTTCAGGTAAATCTTGTCGCCTGATTTAAGCTTTTTCCCATCTGCTATTGCCCGATCAAGAGAAACATATCCTGCTTTTTCAAGTGCCTCAACGGCGTATTCAACGCATTCGCGTTCAGTTTTCCCGCGATTCAGGAAATCCTTATATGATTCGGCAAGTGCATCCACCTTTTTCAGTTCCGTTTTTTTGTAACTGTTCCATGCGTTTGGTCTTTCCATTGTTCGGTCACGCTCCTTTCGCACTATCTTATCACGAAAGCAGCCGAAAAACAAACGCAGCACAAAAGAACATGGAACAACAAAAAGCCTTTAAATCTTCAGCAGGACCTGCATCAAAATCATCCGGCCTTTCGAAGCAAGGATGCAGCGTTTTCCGTAACATAATAGTTTCTCCTGGATTCAACGCCCTGCTTCAGCAATCCTTCATTGACCATCCGACGCAGATAACCGGCTGTAGTGGATGTGGATGTCAATCCGGCAGCTTCTCCGATTTCGCGTACACTGGGCTGTCTTCCCTGCTCACGTGCAAAAGCAAGCATATAGCGCAGAATAATAAATCTTGTTTTTTTGTTTCTCGGTTCGCGGTTAATCATTGATCCCTCATCCTTTCTGTCTATCATATAAAGAATTCAGTTCGTCATCGTCCGCAAAAAGCTTCGGATTTACAATCCCCAGCACTTTTCCAACGCAGCGTACATCTTCACCTTCAGCAAATTTCATGACCGGATATGCAGGATTCAGGCTGTGCAGCCCGTCGCGCTGGTATACCTTGATATATCCTGCATCACCGTTTGTAAAAATTCCGACTTCCCCGGGACGAAGCGTATCCGTATGCCGGACCAGCACCTGATCCCCATCCAAGAAATCAGGCTTCATACTGTCACCATTGACACGTATCATTTCATCCGCCTGCCGGGTTAATGGAGTATCCTCCAGCCATACATATTCTCCATCAGTTTCTCCGATTGAATAACTCGGACCGGCGCATGCTGCCAGCTCATTGCTGAAAATGCGGAGAAATCTGCGGCGGGGCTGTGCAGCTTCCTTTTCCTGCAGTTCCAGGAGTGCATCCATTTCATGCAGGACGATTGTCCTGTGATAATCAGATAATTTAAGGTAACGTTCCGCAAAAGAGTCCGGAACACAGGATGAAGATGGATTGTCTTCCCCCCTGCGGATCCCGAAAAAATCATTCAGGCTCATTCCAAGGGCATCGCAGATAATCGGAACACTGCTCAGATCAGGGCGACTCCTTCCGGACTCCCATGCACCGACTGCATTTTTTCCGACGCAGGCCATGGATCCAAGTTCTTCCTGATTAAGGCCGGCTTCTTTTCTCTTGCTCCGGATGATTTCCGCATATGGAACACCCGCTGCATTCAGCAATCCGGATTCTCTGTTGTCCCGCTTACTCAATACGATCACCTTCTTCAGGCCATAGAATAGCACAATATTTTTGTGCTTGTAAAGGGGAACAGACAATTTTTTTGTTTTTATTGTATTCTTTGGTTCTGTTGTGTACGGAATACATTGACTTGTTAAAAAGTAAAACCTATAATTTCCTCAGTTGATACAAAGGAGTGGCTTCTATGTTTCACCTTCAGCACAAAGATTTTCTGAAACTTCTGGATTTGACTCCGGATGAGATCGCCGGCCTTCTTGATCTGGCAGCCGAATTGAAGGACAAGAAAAAGAAAGGGATTCCACATGCCTTCCTTTCCGGCAAAAATATCGCACTGATCTTTGAAAAAACAAGCACAAGGACACGCTGTGCCTTTGAAGTGGCATCCTATGATCTCGGAATGAACTGCACTTATCTGGATCCTTCAGGAAGCCAGATCGGCAAAAAGGAAAGTATTGCAGATACTGCGCGCGTTCTGGGAAGAATGTATGATGGCATTGAGTACCGCGGATTCGGCCAACAGATTGTTGAAGATCTTGCACGTTATTCAGGAGTGCCTGTATGGAACGGATTGACAAATGAATTCCACCCGACACAAATCCTTGCGGATTTCCTGACGCTGAAAGAACGCTTTGGATTCCTGAAAGGGATCAAGTTGGTTTACATGGGAGACGCCCGGTACAATATGGGCAACTCTCTTATGGTCGGCTGCGCAAAAATGGGAATGCATTTTGTAGCCTGTGCGCCGAAAAAATACTGGCCGGGTACAGGACTGATTTCCACATGCCGGAAAATAGCTTCCGAAACCGGAGCAGTGCTGGAATTCACGGAAGATATCTCATCCGTTTCCGGAGCACATGCGATATACACCGATGTATGGGTTTCGATGGGTGAACCTGATTCTGTCTGGGAAGAACGTATACAGGATCTGCTGCCTTACCGTGTTACCTCAGATGTTATGAACAAGGCAGGAGAGCAATGTGTATTTATGCACTGTCTCCCCTCCTTCCATGATCTGAATACGGTTATCGGAAAAAACATCTTTGAAAAATTCGGCGTGGATTGCATGGAAGTCACAGATGATGTTTTTGAAAGTTCAAGGTCCATCGTTTTTGACGAAGCCGAGAATCGCATGCACACAATCAAAGCCGTAATGGCGGCAACTTTGTAAATCGAACATCAAAAAAGGTTCGCAGCACCCGAAAAAACTGTTCCGGTGCTGCGAACCTTTTTTTATTTCACCATTTCCCCTCGAATACAAATTCTGCAGGGCCCTCCTGATAAATGTGATTATTATTTTCGTCCCATTCAATCAGAAGACTGCCCCCGTTCAGGTCCAGGAAAGCTTTCCTGCCGGTATATCCGTTGAATGCAGCAGCAGCAAGCGTTGCACATGCCCCGGTGCCGCACGCCATCGTTTCTCCCGCACCTCTTTCCCATACACGCATCCTTATTCTGTCTCCGGAAAGCACCTGGGCGAATTCCGTGTTTGTCCTGTTTGGAAAAACCGGGTGGCATTCAATCTTTTTCCCGTATTTCTCAACATCAAAGTTTTCCGCATCATCCACAAAAATGACAGCATGCGGATTGCCTGTGCTTACTCTTGTAAAAGAAAAAGATTCATTGTCAATCATCAGGGTTTCGCTGCTGCGGCTTATTTCCGGAATTCCCATATCCACACGGACTGACACAACGCTGCCATTCTTTTCCCTGATATTCAACGTTTTTATACCTGCACCCGTCATTAAAGAGATCTCAGTCTTTTTTGTAAGACCTTTTTCAAAAACGTATTTCCCGACACATCTTGCAGCGTTTCCGCACATTTCCGATTCGCTTCCGTCCGCATTGAACATGCGCATCCGGAAATCCGCACTCGGGTCACTGCATATGAGAACAAGGCCATCGCTGCCGACTCCGAAGTGTCTGTCGCTGATGCGCCTTGCAATTTCAGAAGGATTTTCAATCTCTTTCTTCAGGCAATTAACATAGATATAGTCATTGCCGATCCCCTGCATTTTTGTAAAATCCATGCAGCGTCCCATCCTTTTTTATTCCACAGCACCTGCTGTATGAAGCTCCTCCCCGGTGAATACCGGAGGCTTTTCGCTTGTTTCTTTCTCGGTATTCCTGCGAATGAAACGATTAAGCTCCTGAAGGCGTTGTATTCTTCCCTGAACCCTTCTCCCGGTAAGCGTCTTGCTGCGGTAACGATCAAAAAGCGCCCGCACGCCCATCGTCACAGGAATGGCAGCCCAGAAACCGGCCAATCCGGTAACTGCTGCACCTACCCCAATCGCCGCGCCGCTTTTGGCCATTCGATAAGCGCCGTCTTTCAATCCTGTTATTCCCGGCTTTTTCCCAAGCAGCACCTTTGTCCCTTCCGTTGCGGAAATAATGACAAACGGCAGCAATCCCGTGACGCTTTGAGTCAGCTCTGTCAGAATGCCGGTCTCTTCAAGCAGACCGGAGTCTACAGCAATTTCATCCACATACGTCAGGCCCGTAGCAATCGCATCCACTACAGTATCATGCTGTCTTTTTCTGTATTCTTTAACGAGCTCCTGATACGTTTTCATCGATAAACGATCCTTTCGCGAAACTGCTTTCCCTCTATGGAATAAGCTTATTCAACAGTGTAACAATAATCCATGCGGAGGCTGCAACAGCAACGAGAACGGTCAGATCGCGTATGATATTCCCTTTTCGTGGTTTTTCACGGCTTCCCTTTGTCACCGTTTTCTTTTCCAGGGAAGCAATCCGGTTCCGCAGCTCCGTAACATCCTGGTCGTGTGCCCGTCTCTCCTCATCAAGTGAAGTTTCAACAGAATCGATTCTGCTTTGCATCGCCTGTATTCTGCGGTCTTCTTCAGAAAAAGATTTGTCTACTTCCCTGCGAAGACTGCTCTGATCCTCACAAAGGCCTTCAGCGACCAGTGTCATTTCAGCAGTAAAACTTTCGATCAGCTGTGTCGTATTTTCACCCCGAACCATTTTCAAGGCGCCATCCCAGATCTTTCGGGGTTTGTCAGCACTCTTTTCAGTCAGCTCCGTATTCTCCGTCATTTTGTTATCCTTTCTGCCTGCATTTATATTCTGAAAACAAAGCGGTCTCCGCGAATCAGCTGCAGGCTGTTATGAAGTGGTCTGCCTTTCTGATCATAAACTACTTCATGAAGCTTCATCAATGGTGCACCGCATTCAATTCCCAGCAGCGCTGCCTGGTTTTCTGTGGCATACGTCATGGAGAGATCATGCGTAGCCTGTCTTGGTTCTATTCCATATTCCCTGAGTACGGCGTAAAGACTTCCTGAAAGGTTTTCGTTTTCAAGATAAGAGTACGCCATTGAAAAGTGATTTTCCTCCAGAACAACCGGAATCCCATCTGCCGTGCGCACTCTCAGCATTGTAAGAACCCTGTCCCCGTCATGAAGTTTCAGTTCCTTTATGTCCAATGCGTCTGCATCAGCTTCACGAACATAAATTACGTTTGTTCCGCCCTGACGTCCGTTTTGTTTGCAGGCATCATAAAAGCTGTGAATGCTTTTCAAATCCTGCGTGATTCTTGGAGTGGAGACAAACGTCCCCTTTCCCTGCTTTCTCTCCAGCAAACCCTCAGCGGTAAGTTCTGCCAGTGCCCGGCGCACAGTAACACGACTTACATTATACAATTCTTCAAGCTGATGCTCCGGAGGAATTCGGCTTCCTACCGGGTAATTTCCTTTTTCAATGTCTTCCGAGAGGCGCTGCATCAGCTGATGATACAGAGGACTTGAGCTCTCTGACTGCAATTTTTTCATTGAAGCTTTCTCCTCCGTTGTATTAATATGTTTCAATACAACAATTGTATGATACCATTGAAAGACATAAATTGCAAGACGAAAGAACATGTCATATGTCAAAACAATGTATATTGTGCAAATATACAGAATTCATGCGCAAAACGATCCGGCTGAAGCAGAGAAGCTCCCGCATCGGCGGGAGTCTTCTCTTGATATACTAAATTCTCAAATACCTCAGATCATATCCTTGAAGCTGTTTCAACGTACCGTAACATCACCGCTTACACTCTTTGCTCTGACCTGCACACAGGCATCCGCACCGCCGGCAGGAACCTGGCATGATGTTGAACCTGAAACCGATGTCAAAACCGGGTTTATACGATCTGTTCCTTTTGCAAGTTCAATGTCAACATCGCCGCTCGTAGAGCTGGCTTCGACAGAGCACGGATTCGTATTACGCAATCCAATCGTTACGTCCCCGCTCACTGAATTCGCCCGAATCATTTTTGCTTCACCATAAAGATCGGCATCACCGCTTGTCGACTTCAGTTCCACAGATGTAAATGACCCATGCACTTCCACGTCACCGCTCATGCTGCTGAGATTGATATGATCCGCGTTTCCGCTGAAATCAATATCACCGCTCATGGCGCTGATTGTAACTTTCGCCCCGCTTCCTGATCCGGAAGCTTCAACTTCAATATCGCCGCTCATACTGTGAACAAGAAGTTTGTCGGGAAGCATCGCTTTTACGAATATTTCACCGCTTTTTGAATTAAGATCCATTTCCTCAAAAGAGACAGGCGGAAGATCAATATATACATCCCAATCGACGGTAATGCCTGCCGCGACACTGCCGATCGCCTTCCCGATAAAACTCATGAGGCTCTTCAGGGAAAGATCCCCATTATTGATTTCTTTGCCAGCTTCAACAATTTTCTGCCGTGTTTTATCCACCAGCCGGACACAAAGCGTTTCTCCCTCCTGTACACAGATCAGCTGATCCATATCCTCACAACGGATATGGATTTTATCATCAGCTGAACATCCGATTTTCAGATCGCTGCTTTTCAGGTCTGTTCTGATTTTGCGGACAGTATCAGGCCAGAATGAATATTCTGAAGGTTTGTCAACTGCACTCCTGTCGCCTGATGACTCTTCCCTTTCCTTTTCTGAAAATACGGGCACAGTTTTCACAGTATTGTCTTCCGTTGCGGTGGAACCCTGTTTCCTGGGGTATTCATCGATGACTTCTTTCATTCCCTTCAGGCTGTCCACTACCGCATCAATAGCCTCTGTTTCGCTCATTCCGCGGCTTACCAGGTCTTCATAGTGTTCAAGACAGTTGTTCAGAAGTTCTTCATGAAGTGCCCTGGTTTCCGTATTATCTGCCGTATCCCTGAACATATGGTCAATGATTGCGCGAATACTTGCGTTCATTACTTATCATCCTCCTCCAGCAAACGATTGAGAACCGCTTGTGACTCATGCCATGTATTTGTTTCTTCCGCCAGCTTTTTTCTTCCCTCATCTGTAATACTGTAATATCTGCGTCTCGCTCCAACGGCTTCATTCCCCCAGTAGGATCGGATATATCCGGCATTTTCCATTCTCCTGAAAGCAGTGTACAGCGTTGCCTCTTTTAATTCGAGTCTTCCACCGCTGATATTGGCCACTTCCTTGCTGATCTGGTATCCGTATCCGTCTCCCTTCGCAAGTTGCCGGAGGATAATGGCATCTGTATACCCTCGCAGCAGGTCCGAAGAAATCAGCATTGAATCACCTCCCGAGGAATACTATAACATTATATACATCGCCTGTCAATGTATTATTTATATTTAATTATTTGATGAATTTTGTTCGGCCGGAATTACAGAGCGTTCAGATCATCCCTGAGATCTTCAATTCTATCCTTAATATTCCTCTTGTTTTCCAGCCATTCCGCATACTCATCATAATAGTATTCGGGCGGTTCTCCTGCTTCAAGCAGATCAAGCTCATAGCTGAGCTCATCAATTTCCTCCTGGATTTCTTCATTCGTTTTCGCATAATACTTTGAAAAAACCGGATTCTGTACATAGGATATATTCCCCTGTTCATCCATGCGGATATCCAGTCTGTTTTCAGGGTATTTTTCGGGTATGTTCATATCATTTCAGTCCTCATTGTCATTTGTTTTTGTGTATGTTAAAATCATAAACGCTTCACGAGGTATTGTAAAGGAGATCTGAATAGGATGAAAGCATGGCTGTCCTGTCTGAAAACTGATTTGACTACTGATCTTTGCCGGCCTGAAGATCTTGCTGAGTTTGAATTGTCCCATGCATTTCCGCATGAAATATTTCATTTTGAAACTGATGAATCATTGGGTGAAGGCTACCGGATTATCCGAAAGCCGGATCGCTCTTTTCTGATCAGTGGAGGGCCCTGTGGGATTCTTTATGGTGCTTATGCCCTGATCCGTCTTCATCTTTCCGGGTGCAGCCTCCCGGACACACTGTCTTCTTCTCCCCGATATGCTCTGCGGATGATTAACTGCTGGGATAACATGGACGGTTCAGTGGAACGCGGTTATTCCGGACAAAGCCTGTTTTTCAACAATGGACGATTCTCATATGATCCCTTCAGAATGCGTGAACTTGGACGTCTGATGGCCTCTGTCGGGCTGAATGTCCTCTGCATTAACAACGTTAACGTTCACTATCCTGCTCAGCTGCTCCTCGAGGATTACCTCTCTGAAGCATCCGTACTTGCGGATATTTTTCGTCCTTTTGGCGTAAGATTAATGTTTTCCGTAGACTATTCCCAGCCTATGCGCCATGGATTGAAAACAGCCGATCCCCTGGACCCTGATGTTCAGAATTGGTGGAAAGAAACAGCATCCCGCGTATACAAAGCTATTCCTGACCTTGCGGGTTTCCTCGTCAAGGCAGACAGTGAAGGAAGGCCTGGACCTTTCACCTACAATCGCAATCATGCTGAAGGCGCCAACATGCTGGCTGACGCCGTCCGTCCCTACGGCGGGAAAATAATATGGCGCTGCTTTGTCTATAATTGCCGTCAGGATTGGCGAGATACAAAGACAGACCGGCCTATGGCAGCCTGGGAACACTATGCCGGGCTGGACGGACGGTTTGCGGAAAATGTAATTCTGCAGATCAAACATGGACCCTTTGACTTCCAGGTTCGTGAACCCGTTTCTCCTCTTCTTTTCGGAATGAAAAAGACCAATCTCGCGATGGAACTCCAGCTGGCTCAGGAATATACCGGTCATCAGATTGACCTGTATACCATGATTCCCATGTGGAAAGAGCTTTTTGATGAACTGCCGGCCGGAAATATTATGTCAATGGCCGCTGTATCCAATCTTGGCCGTGACGCAAACTACACAGGTCATCCGCTTGCCGCGGTTAATTTCTTTACATATGGCCTTTTTTCCTGGGATCCTGAAACAGATCCCTCCCACGCCGTTTCCCAATGGATCCGACTTACATACAGCTTTACGCAGCCGGATACACAGGCACTTCTGTCCGCACTTCTTTCCAGCCGCCGTATATATGAAAAATACACCGCTCCTCTTGGCATCGGCTGGATGGTGACTCCCCATGATCATTACGGTCCCAATCCATCCGGTTATGAATTTGATCTGTGGGGCACCTATCACAAAGCAAACCGGGACGCGGTCGGAATCGACCGGACAGCCAATGGAACCGGTTATCTGCTGCAATACCCGGAAGAACTGCAAAAGAAATATGAAAATCCGGAAACCTGCCCGGATTTATATCTCCTCTTCTATCACCGCCTTCCCTACGACTTCCTGATGAAAGACGGACGCACCCTGATCCAACGGATTTATGATGATCATTTTGAAGGCTTCGCTGATACAGAAAAAATGGCAGAAATGCTTGAGAAGTTGCCATTTCCGGAACCTGACAGGGAGATCATCCTCGAGCCAATGAAAAAGCAGCTTCATAACGCAAAAGAATGGTGTGACATAATCAACACTTTCTTCCATCGTCTTTCCGGCATTCCGGATGCACAGGGAAGAAAGATATATGACTGAAAAAACACAGGCAGCCTGTATGGCTGCCTGTGTTTTCCGGTTGAAAGGGTCTATTCCTTTTTCATCTTTAACCATACGGTATTTTTGCTTTTCCTTCCTCTGCGTGACAACACGACGCTCTGCATCAGAATAAACAGCGCGAGCATTGCACCGCTTGCAATTTCCTGCCACGATTCCTGGACCTTGCTTGCGGCCATTATTTCCTGAATTGTGGAAAGAATCAGAACGCCAAAGAATGTTCCTATTACATTTCCCACACCGCCCGTCAGCAGTGTCCCGCCAATGATCGCTGCAGCAATTGCATCCATTTCACTTCTCAGTCCGATGCTTGTCTTACCTGAAGCAGAGTGCATGATAAATACGTATCCTGCGAGACCGCTGAGCATACCACTGATCACATAGGCAAGAAAGCGTGATTTCTTTACGTTGATTCCTAGCATCAATGCACTTTGTTGGTTTCCACCCAACGCATAAATGCTCCGGCCAAGTTTATGGTATCTTAGCAGCAAAAACATCAGGATCAAAACCAGAATTGCTACAAAAGCACCAAGTTCCATCTTTCCAAGCCCGGGAATCTGAAGTGCCGTTTTTTTCATTGCCAGGAATGCTTCGTGCTTAATCGGAACATTCTCACTGGAAATCATGGTTGTTACGCCCCTGGAAAGGAACATACCTGCCAGTGTAACGATAAAGGGTTGTATTTCAAGATAACTGACCAAAAACCCCTGTTCCAGTCCAAACAATAAGCCAATCCCCAAAGCGATCAGCAAAGCAATAATGACGCCAAGCGGTCCACTTTCATTTCCGGAGGACTGAAGATATTTTGCACAGCTCATTGCGGAAAGGCAGACAACTCCGCCAACGCTTATATCAATTCCGCCGCTGATCATCACAATCGTAAGAGAGCAGCCAACAATAATCAGATAGGCATTATTATTCAGGAGATTGAAAATTTCCTGAAAATTGAGGAATCGCTTACCGATCAACAGCATTGCTGAAGCGTACATCACGACGAATATACCAATTGCGATAAGCATCAACAACATGGTGTCATTCAAAGGTTCTCTGCGTTTCGCCATACGTCCGGTTCTGTTCTGCACCATCTTATTTCGCCTCCCCGATCATCGTCTGACGTTTGCTTCGAACCCTGTTCAGGAATGATGTCAGTTTATTCTTGATAGCCGGAGAACCTGCAATTACAATAATGATAATTACAACAGCCTTATAGGCTTTTATGGAATCCGGCTTCACACTCATATCATTCAATGTGTTTGTGAGCATAAGAATGATATATGCACCCAATATGGTTCCTGAAATACGGAATTTACCGCCGCCCAGGCTGTTTCCTCCGATTGCCACAGCAAGAATTGCATCCATTTCAATAGCGTCCAGGAGCGTTTTGTGTGAAAGCTGGTTCAGCCGGCAAACCTGAATCATGGAAGCGATTGATACACAAATACCAAGTATCACAAAGGACAATAGCTTGATCATCATTGGATTGATACCATTCAGACGTGCTGCCCCCTGGTTGATGCCGACTGTTTGTGTATACAGCCGCAGATTTGTAAGCCTGAAAATCAAAGCAAGAAGCAACGCGACAAGAAGCACCAGAAAAATAGGAGTCGGAATGGGAATGCCCGGAATTGTTTTTCCGATGGAATTGATCAATGGATGATTAAGCTGCGGAGTTGCGCTTCCTGTAATCATATATGCAATGGATCGTCCGCATGAAAAAAGGATCAGCGTTGCTATCATAGGCTGAATCTTGAAAACTGAGACAAGTGTTCCGTTGAACAATGTGAAGATAATCGTTACCAGAATTGCACAAATCAGTGAAACAATGATGCTTCCAACCGATATTTTATCCAGTCCGAAAGCATCAAGTACTTTGACGAAAACTGCTCCGGAAATAGCGCCCACAGCACCTACTGAGATATCCTGGCCTCCGCAGGATGCGGTAACCAGCGTCATTCCCATAGCAATGATAGCCAGAGCGCTCGCATCATCGATAATACTGATCAGATTACCGGTCAGTACTGTATTTCCATCATTGTTGACCCTTGTTCCGATGCTGAAAAAGCCCAGATCCCCTATTGCGATACCACGAATAAGATTAAACAGTATCAATATTCCCAACGCAGCCAGCGGAATGATCAGCTGGGAAGCTCCCTGTTTTCCACTGGATATCTTTTTAACAGGCATTTACTGCTCACCTCCCGCTATCGTCTTCATCACTGAAACCTGATTCAATTCATCTCCGGTCAACTCACCGACAATGTTCCGATCTCTCATAACAATCAGCCTGGAACAGGTGCGGAGCATCTCCTCTATTTCCGAAGAGATAAAGGTGATACTCATATTCTCCTCTGCAGCAAGTCTGAGAACAAGTTTCTGGATTTCAAGCTTCGTCCCCACATCAATTCCCCTTGTCGGTTCGTCAAGAATCAGATAACCCGGATGGGTCAGCAGCCATCTTGCAAGAATCACTTTCTGCTGGTTTCCGCCGGACAGGCTTCCAACCGGCGTCTCTTTGCTGGCAGTTTTTATTTTTAAAGCTTTGATGTATTCATCTGCAAAATCTTCCGTTTCTTTCCTGCTCATCGGGTGGAAAAAGCCTTTCATTACCTGTAAAGCCAGGATAATATTTTCACGTACGGAAAGATCTGCAATAATACCATCGCGTTTCCGATCCTCCGGCAGGTATCCAATTCCTGCCTTCATTGCGTCATGTGGTTTTGTGATCTGGACTTTTTTCCCATTGACCCATACATTACCTCCTGTGACGCGATCCGCACCAAAAATTGCCCGTACACTTTCGCTTCTTCCTGAACCAAGCAACCCTGTAAACCCGTTGACTTCTCCGCGGTGAATCCGAAAATCAAATGGTTTGCTTTCAGTGCTGGACAGATTCTCTGCTTCATACACTACTTCTGTTCCTGAAGTATTTTTTTGCCCGATTTCTTCCAGGTCTGACAAAGCATCAAGATCTTTACCCATCATTTTGGCCACCAATTCAACCTGCGGAAGATCCGCAACCGGATATTCTCCAACCAGCTGGCCGTTCCGCAACACTGTAATCCGGTCACTGACTTCGTATACCTGTTCAAGAAAATGCGTTACGAATATAATACCGACACCCTTATCACGCAGGTCGCGCATCATGGAGAAAAGCATCTGAACTTCCTTGTCATCCAGGGATGAAGTCGGTTCATCAAGAATCAGCACCTTGCATCGCATATCAACAGCCCTGGCAATTGCGACCATCTGTTGAACCGCAAGTGAGCAGTGCGACAACTCCTGATCAGCGTGTGCCGGAATTCCCATACTCTTCAGGAGTTCGTCTGCTTTTCTCGCGTTTTCTTTCCAGCGGACTCTCGCACCTTTTGTTCGGCCGATAAACATGTTTTCCGCAACAGTAAGGTTCGGACAGAGATTGATTTCCTGATACACAGTGCTTATTCCGTAATTCTGTGCATCCTGAGGATTATGAATGTGTGCTTCTCCTTCAACTCCGTCCACATGAATCGATCCGCTGTCCTTTTGATATACGCCTGTCAGCACTTTTATCAGTGTTGATTTCCCTGCGCCGTTTTCACCCATTAATGCATGGATTTCACCTTTACGCAGGGTGAAATCCACATTATCAAGGGCTTTTGTCCCGGGAAAAGACTTGCTGATCCCGCGCATAATCAAAACCGCGTCCTTTTCCATCTTGAAACCGCTCCTCCCCGGTTATGGATTTCTGTTTAAAGAAAGCGCGGTATGAACGCGCGTTTTTCCGTTCGTTCATACCGCGCCTGCAACTGATCAATTCGGAATGCAGGTTTCCTTATTCGCCAAGGCCGTAAGCATCAATGTCAGCTTCAGTAATGGTCTTCGCATCGAAACCTTTTTCCTCGTTGATGATCTGGTTCAGTTCATTCAGACCTTCGATGGTTTCTCCCGCTTCGAGCTTTTTGATCATTTCATCGATCAGCTTCGCCTGGAAGGGGCTGCACTGTCCATCATAGTTCCATTCACCGGCAAGCAGCTTCCGAAGTGCCCACTTGTTGCAGTCAAAGCCCATAACAACCACATCGCCATTCACGCCATGCGTAATTCCCTTTGCATCCAGGGCTTCGACAGCGCCGTTGGCCATACCGTCATTTTCAGCGTAGATGATGTTGAAGTCTTCGTTCGCATCGATAGCGGCCTGTGCGATCTTGCGGGCTTCTTCGGGATCCCAGCTGTCTCCGCCGGTACCCTCACGGACGATCGTCCATTTGTCATCGGCAGCGCACTTCTCTTCCAGGGCTCCGGAGCGGCCGATCTGAGCAGCACTTCCGAGCTGGCCTTTGATGTGCAGGATCTTGTACTCTTCCAGTCCAAGGCTCTCCAGCCAGGCAACAGCAGTCTCGCCTTCCTTCGCCATGTCGGATACTACAGCGGCCGTGTACAGGGAGGGGTCAGCATTAACCATACGGTCGAAGAGGAAAACGCTGACGCCATTATCCTTTGCTTCCTGCAGCACTTCATCCCATCCATCCGCATCCGCAGCGGAAACAAGAATATACTTCATACCATCGGTAATAAACCCGCGGGCTGCATCGAGCTGCTTATCCGAAGTGGGAGCAGTCACGAAGGTCGCTTCATATCCGTTTTCAGCAGTGAAGGTATCCTTCATATCCTTTACGTTTGCTTCACGATATCCGGATTCAGCAGGATCCAGATTGATGATGCCTACTTTGATTCCGTCCGCAAGCGCGGCCGCCGTGCAGAGCACCATCGCAAGAGCGATTACCAGAGCAATGATTTTCTTCATGGTTCTTTCCTCCATTTTCTTTTTCGGCATTCCTGCCTTGTTAATTTCATTATAAAAAGCTATAGCTGAAAAAGAAATACAGAGGATTTCGTTTTTGGTTAAATATTTTCCTTATCAGACAATCAGCCATGGATTAACCCGTTCATTTTTTTTTGATGACAGTTTGTTTATTTTTTGCAGCGTGAGTCTCTGCGGTATTCACTGGGGGTCATTCCGGTGTTCTTTTTAAAGAGGTAACTGAAATAATGTGAATCGTTGTATCCAACATCAATCGCTATCTGGGAAGAACGCAATTCCGTTGCTTCAAGAAGCTCCTTTGCTTTCCCGATGCGAAGGGCAGTCAGATACTGTGTAAAAGTCAGTCCGGTTTCCTGCGCAAACACAGTGGAAAAATGGCTCTGGGACAAATGTACTTCAGCTGCTGCATCCTGCAGCATCAGATTCGGATCAGAAAATCTTTGTGCGAGGTAAGCCCGGGCTTTACTGATCGTGGAATCACCGTATCCTGTACGATGTGTATCCCTGAAGCTGATAGCGTTTTGTATAAGTATGTACAATTGCCGAAGGCCTTCCTCCCCTTCCGCTTTCAATGACAATGCAATCTCTTCTTCGGTAAGCTCCTCCCGCGGATTACCGCCTGCCTCCCGAATGATTCTGCGCGCAGCAAGCAAAGCAGCGACACGGAGGTATCCAAGCGCAAGCGCCGGATCCATTTTATCCGAGTAATCTTTTAGAATTTCCTCAACATCCCCGGCAGATGCGTATTGGAGTCTTTCATACAGAGGACTCAGTTCTGTTTCTGAAAGCGGATTGTCCGATCCCTTTCTGTCATTTACTCCGATAATCCGGTGATCCACACGTTCCTCAGCATTCTGCAAATGACGGTTGTGCCTTGCCGTCCTCATGGAGTGACGAATGGAATGAAAATCATTAACCGTTTCGCCTACCGATACAAGGAGATGCCCGGATTGCTGCAGTTCAGGCAGATGAATTACTGAATTGGCAAAGGAATAAGCCCTTTCTTCCGCATCGTCCGGATGGTCTCCCA